>WFMA01000230.1 GCA_009177195.1 Bacteroidales bacterium
AAACTCATAGACATGAGAGGCATGTTCTTTAAGAGAAGCAAGATTTACAAATTTTTTAAGATTCTCGAATATTTGATTGCCCATAGCTTAATTATAATCGCCAATATAACGTGCTTTCATTTCTTTAGTCCAGTCTTCATCGAATACTCTATCAAGAGTCTCGATATATTCTTCGAGCCATGCGTGACAAAAATGTGAATCTACTCCCTCGGGGTTTAGAAGTAAATCCTTGTATCGCTCTACACCTTCTCGACATTTTTTATTGGAGTATGGAGCAAGGAATAAGAATACTCCTTCATCATATTTCTCTGGGAAAGCCCTACACATGGATACTGCTAACAGATGGTCTCTCCATATCTGGAAAGCAGGCAATTGTTCTAATTCACTGTAACTTGATTCTGTAAATAAACCATGACTTAATTCACGATATCGGTCTCGTCTGCTTCTCGGCTCATTGCAGAATTGTTTGTTTAGAATATCATTAACAGAATCAGCGCCTTCATTGAGCGTTTCGGCATATTTGACCTCAATTCCTATAAACCCTTTATTACCTGCAATAGAAGTATATTCCACAAATACGTCAAATGCCGAGCGGTCGCCAGTAAGACGGGGATCGCGACGGGCAGGATTGTACTCAAACTCTATATTGTCGATAGATTTGAAATAGTTGTCATACAATGTGTTGAAGAACTGCAATGCTCTGTCACTATTCAACTTTAGTTCTCCGAAAAGGTTGAAGCACAGAGGTTGTGATGAAAGAAGNTTTGACCGGAGTCGTGTTTCTTCAATNAGTCTGTCNCCTTTATTCTCTGGAGCAAGTTCATGGTTAACNAATGAGCGAATCCCATCNGTCATAAAGTTGGCTTCNGGGTCTGANGTATAGTTTCCATATACAGCATTGTCAGCTTGCTCNTCGNTNTTTTTNACAGGTATATNATTGGATTCTCNCCAAAGAGATTGCAGATAACGATAATACGCCTGATATTTATTATCTGTCTTGCACATCTTTTGACCGGATGCTTTTATCTTCTGTTTAATATTCTCCGGAATCTCCGGATAGATGTTATCGTGTGGCTTAATCATTTTCTAATATTTTATTTCAAGAAGGATTGGATTGTTTGTGGAAACAGTACATTCCTTTATAATCTCAGCTCTGGCTATTTGAGGTTCAAAACTGCGACTTGCAAGGAAGTAGTCTATTCTATGCCCATGATTATTGGCTCTAACAGCAGAATCATTTCTAAAGAAGTAAGAAAATTCCTTAGAAAATGGATTTATAGTTCGGTAAGTGTCAATTAGATGTCCAGTCTTCAGTAGTTCATTGAAATTATGTCGTTCCCAATCGTGAAAGTTGGCTTGATTCCGATTGGATTTACCATCCCAACAATCGCTGTCAGAGGCAACGATATTCATATCGCCACATATAATCTGGCGGTCAGGAGTAGTGCCGACAATTCTTTTCAGGCTCTCATCGAATTTCTTGCGATGATCAATTGCTCCCTCAATATTAGGGTTTGAGTACGGAGTGTAAACATTGTATAAAGTGAATTTCGGATAGAAAACCTCTGTCTTTAATAAATGTNNAAATAATTCTGGATTCTTTGGTTTGTCNANTGCACATGGGATACAGTTNTTAACNTAAGTAGAAATACCGCCATAAGGAGCAGAAAAGCACTCTCGTTTGTAGCCTTCAATCTCAAATTCAGGCGAGTCTTTTATATCTTTTACCTTTTGCAAGCATATAATTTCCGGACAATGTTTGCCTATAAGATTCTTCAATTCCTCAAAATGAGCCTTTATGCCGTCAATATTCCAACTTATTAAGCGTATTGTTGAGGGAGGTGTTGGCATTATATATTGTCCCACCTTAATACGACCCATCTGCAAAGACCAGTATTCTCCATAAAATACAGGCGTTTGTCCTTTTTCAGCGAAAGATAGGAGTTTGTTGAACCACTCGACATACTCTGGATCTTCGCCCTTGCCAATTTCAAGAAGCCGTGGATTCTCTTTCATAAAGGTCTTTACCAGAGGCTTTATATCTTCGCCGGTAGTCATTGTTCCAGTGGAAGTACACCAAATTTCATTGGGGTCTCCGGTAAAGACAATTTCCCGATTGGCACAAATATGGTCTTGTGTTGTGATATGGCAACGCAAGCTAAGTCCTGAGGGTGCCNTATAAGACATNCAGCGNNGTTTCTGANANCCCAACNTATGAAGTTCATGCAGAATTTGCATGAGTTCATNAACTCCANGATTTTTCAGTTTACTTTCTGCCACCGGTATTCATCAATTAATCGATATTCCATTCTGCAGCAGGATCTCCGTCAAAGGCATCTCGATACATTTGGTCGTAATCTTCATCTTCACATGTGGATAATCTTTCGTAATATCCCCTTTCAATTTTTTCTTTTTCCCAATCATGTATTTCAAATTCCCATGACTTTACGAAATCTATAAGGGAATTAAGATTCTCCTTGTTCATAGTAGAGACTGAATCTTTTAATGACTCAAGTAATTCTGATTTTACATAAACACGTTTGAGTTTAATAAGAGATTCAATATACTTAAAATCTGTTCTTAAAATGTCTACGAAGGTTTTAGACTGTCCATGTTTAAGGCAGGTATGAAGTGGTAGCATTTGATGATGGAATTCACTATATACAAAAACAGATGATCCTAAAATCTCGAGTTTATCAATTTCTTTTACTATGTCCTTATAAAGATGATGTGCATCATTGGCTATATATAGTGTCTCGAAAAAACTATGAGGTATAATATCTTCGTATTCTTTTTGCCAAGACTCAATTACGCCTGTATCAAGGNNGAAANAGTTTCTACNAATCAATGATAACAAAAGCCGNCTNTTTTCACTGATTAAGTCGTAAATGTCAAGACCAGCGTATGGCGCTATGTTAATAATTCCATGTTCTTCCGTGAAATAATTGGGGGATTCAATCAAATTTGGTCTCCAAGGTTCAAAAAAGAATGGTAGCTGATCCAAACGTAACTGAACGCCTCTTATAAGTTTTTTCGGGTGTTTGGTCAAAAACTTTTGAGCGTCTGCATATTTGTTAGCATAAATAAGGATAGTATCTCCTTTTATCTCAATCTTATTTAGATTATTGGCAATTATCTGTTCGCCTTTTTTTAAATCATAAATACCATAATGATTATGTTCAAGCCACGGATCCTCAAAAAATGAGTTATGGCTCTCGTGTTCCCATTCGTCATACATGGCATCATAATATTCACCTTCAGCATTATAAGGCTTTGTAAGAATAAGATGGGAATTCAGTAAATCCTTGGAAAATCCTTCAAAGTTGGCATTCCCTAAAACTCTACACACTCCATTCTCTATAATACCGCCCACATAAAGTCTATCAAAAGGGTGATAACTCTTTACCATATCATCGTCAAGCATATCACAAGGACAATCTGCCCAAAATCCATAATAAATAATTTTTGTCGTGGGTTGTCCATTATAAAAGAGACGCACGAAGTATGGACCGGTAAAGCAGTCTTTCCTCTCAGGACAATTCTGTCCAATTTTGAATTGGACTTTACTATTGGGCATACATATAAAGTTCCCGAAATCTAAATTGATTTTTTCTCCATCTAGATTCATAAGATAGGAATAACCATATTCATTGTCAGGATAGGACATAATGGCAATGTTGCCAATAATGCCTTCTTTAGTGCAGCCATCAGGAAACAAAAAATGCTCAAATATCTCTTCGTTAGCTCTTATTTTTTCGAGAATCTCAGCTGGTATACTTTCTTCAGGAGTGCGTATATCTCTATCCATGTTGATAATATTAACAGTTTCCCACTATGCATTGCATTAGTTCAGTTAATGGTAAGCAATTATTCTTCTATTGGATAGGTTGCGTCGTAGATTTCTTGCAGGTTAGTGCCGTTGTAGCTCCAACGAGGAGTCGGCTGCACTCCATATTTGGAGTTAAGTAGTTTAGTCGTAACGGCTGTGAGAGATGTTTCTTCTCCGAGATACTCTACCTTTTTGTCGGCAATTACTGTTACGGATACAGATGGATCGGCATTGTAAGTAAGGATGCTGCCGACAGGAATACCCATCTGGCTGAAATTGAGCGGTGGGCGGTGTTTCGTAGCTTTGCTTTTGGAGGCTATGTCATCAGCATTGAGGTCGTTGTTCATCTCATCACTTACCTCAGTTGTAATCTCTTTCTCGTTGAAGATTTCAAGAATGGCAATAGCCTGTTCCTTCTTGATTTGGAAAAACTCACGATTAACATTCAATCGGTTTGGCTCAAATGCCGTGTGCAGGGCTTTCTCCAACTTTGTGCAGTTGCAAGTCTTCACCTCGCAAGCATACTCTACATCAAATGGCACAGGTACCCCCGTTGTGTATAGTTCTTTGAGCCGAGCATCAAGCTCAGGTCGTGTTGTCATACCAATCTTTACCAAACCAGGCATGGCTCGGTTTGAAAGGACATATACAATTCCGATATTACTATCCTTAGCCATATTAGTGCATTCTTTGCTTGTGTCATAGAAGTAAAAAACGTCCAAGTAGCATCTGAATCGAACTGTGCTCGCTTCGCCCCTACGAAGAACGCCTGTAACAACTACA
>WFMA01000176.1 GCA_009177195.1 Bacteroidales bacterium
AGCGACATCCACCGCCTTTACCACGGCTCCATCGACGCGGCTGTGATGCCCGACGATCCCGGAACCTACGACTACGAGATAGACCTCACCAAGGACACCAACTTCATCCGCGTGGTCCTTCAGCACGCCGACGGCGAGCCGGTGAACCCCGACCATTTCAACTTCAAGATCACCGACACCAACGCCGCCCTCGACCACACCAACCTCACCTCGGCAGGCGACGCCGTCACCTACCATCCCTGGGCAGTGACAACCGCCGAGACCGACCTCCCCGACCCCGACAATGTCCAGGGCCGCGCCCCCTCCTCCTCTTCGCGAGCTACTACGACCCAAATCTCGTCGGTCATCGCCGACATGACTACCTCGCGACTGGTCAAGGGCAACCGCCCCACCATCGAAATCAACTGCACCGAGCCCGGCAACGAACACTCAGTGGCGCGACTCGACCTCATCTCCTACTTCCTCATGATCAAAGGCTCAGCCAACCGCCACATCGAGGATCAGGACTTCCTCGACCGTCAGGACGACTACACCATGATGCTCATCCTCGACGACAACAACCGTTGGAACATCCGCCTGGGGCTCTACATCAACTCATGGCGAATCGTCTATCAGTCAGAAGTTCTCAAATAACTCCGCTCGCCACCTATGAAACGCTGCAAAATAAACATACTTGCCACCCTCCTCTCAGTCGCCGCGCTGGCTCTCCTGCCCGCATGCTCCGACTCTGAGCCTGCCGGGGAAAAGCCCTCAGCCGGGCGGCGCGGAGCCGTCAGCTTCCGCCTTGCCACAGCCGAGCTCACCCCTGCGGCGCGCTCCCTCGCCTACGACCGTCTCGAAACCGCCGTGGCTCAGGGGACTCTCATCGGGTGTGTAATCGCCTATGTCAACCCCGACGGCACCTATCAATATGCCGCCAACTCGGCGTGGACCTACTACCCCGACGGGCTGATGCTCACACGCCTTTACGATGCCGACAACAATCCCGTCGATGTCGACGATCCCGACCAAAACACCATCCTGCGCCACACCGAGTCACTCACCTACTCCGAGTATGACCTCGAACTACTCCCCGGCAAGGACTACGCCTTCTTCTTCTACTACCCATACACCGACGAGGAAACAATCAAAGAGCAGTACGACAAGTTTGAGGTTTTCGAGAATTGGAAACACACAGTCAGTCTTGCAAAGATATACTTCCCTAACACCGGTGAGGAATATCCTTCTGACGATTGGAGGAAAACCGCCTATTTGGATATGAAGGACGACGACTATGCGATTTCCGACGAACTTTACAATGCCTACGTGTTCGGTTCGATTATGGGTTCAACCGATGTTCCGACTCCTACTGGATACTCCGGGGAATTACGCCATGCTTCATGGTTGAAATATCCCGTAACGCCAATAGTTGATTTCCGAACCGACGATGCCGACGATCTCGGCAAGCTCAACGCTTCCGATTTCATGTATGCCGCCGTGACTAAGTGGGATGGGGAGCCGATCAACAAAGAGAACACCCACAGCATCATCCCCGTCACTCTCAAAAAGCAGATGACGACGATCGAGCTCGCTTTCGCTGAGAACCCCTCGGAAGTCTACCTTCAGCCTAAAGCCAATACGTCCAATTGGAACTATATGCCTCGGTGGCGTGATTTCAACCTCGCAACAGGACGATTCGTCGGTGACTATTCTTCTCAGGCAACCCGAGAGCAGGTCCAGTCTACCGACCCGACTCTCAAAAATCTCCTTGATAAAGCCTACGCCTACAAAGAGAACCAGAAAATTTATCCCAAGTATCTCGGCACCTCCCATGAATGGGTAGGATCGGGCGAAACCGACTTCTATGTCTACCGACTCATCATGGCGCCTCAGGACGCGCTTTACTGCGACATTGTCATGACTATCGCCGGTAAGCAGCTCACCCTATCCGACCTTCAGCGAAACCCCAAACTTGCTTCGCTCAAAGGGGGGACCTACTATAAAATACGAGTCTCTAAAACCGGCGACGACACCGGCTGGCACCTCGACATCGAGGACTGGCAGGATGGTGGTGGATCAATCCTGAACCGTCCGTAACAGCACCGACCGAACCCGTGACACACAAACAAAGGAAACAAAGATGAAACCAATCAACAGCATATTATTCCGCTCTCTCCTGTCTACGCTTGCCATCATCGGCGCCGCCTCTTGCACCGACGATCCCATCGTCGTCGACGACAACGGCAACGATGCCCACCGCATCCTGCTCCCGGGAGAATACCGCTTCATAATCAGTTGCGACACCGACCCCTCCTTCAAGCCCTCTTCACGAGTGAGCTACGAGTCGATCGAGGCATCGCGATTCTCCACCGGCGACCACATCGGCGTTTTCGCTTCCAACCGCGAAGCGCAGATTCAGAACGATGTCTTCTCGGCGCGAAACATGAACGACGATTCCGAGATTCAGGTGCTCGCTCCTCCGGCGGGAAACGTAACTCAGGGACTTGAAACCGAAATCCCCACCGAAGGCGACAACATCAACTATCTCTTCTACTACCCCATGAACGAGTCATGGAAACTGTCGACCGTCACAGCGGGAACCGGTTTGGGCTACACAGTGGAAACCGACCAGTCCACTAAGGAAAACTATGAGAAATCCGACTTCCTTTGGAACCACCTCGCCTATGACGGCAACGAAGAGTACCAGTCGATCCACATGCACCATCTCATGGCTAACATCGTCGTGAAAATCCACAAGGACAGCATAGCCCCCGACCCTGTTTCCGAAGAAAAAACAGTAACCCTCCGCAATCTTCCCGTACATGCGGGGGGAATCTATCTCTTCAAAAGAACTGCCGGAGAAATGAACTACTCGCCCGCCAAAGATAGCCGCAGCGACATCAAGATGTATTGCCAGGGAGAAATGGGCGATTATCTCGTATATCGCGCCGCCATTCCCGCTTGGCACACCCTCTCAGCCGGCGACCCCATCATCACCGTCAATCTCTATGACCGCCAGGGCAATGTCGAGGAGGTCACCTACAACCTCGCCAAAGACATCTCGCTAAAGGACGGCTTCTACTACACATTCACCCTCCGCTCGGCTGTGAAACCCGCCATCCCCGACGTTTCCAACGAAGATTCATGGGTGCTCGATGTGTTCGACCCCGAGACCAGCGAAATCGTCGGTCTCCTCTGCCGCGAATACCTCCACTATCAACCCTCGAATATTTCCAACGATCCGACAGTACATGACGTTCGTACCACTCCGGGCAATGGTTACATTCACTATGGAAAGGCTGACCAATGGACAGGAGTCCGAGAAATCACGACTCAGCAAGACCAACCTCACATCTCTTCTCAGGCATGGGTATTCTATAATCTGCAAGAAGGCTCAAAACTGCCGAATTTGAAAGAAGGGACCGTTCTGCGTTTCATTTATGATATAATTGCAAGTAAATCGGGAGGTCTCAACGGAGATGCCTGGTATGACATCTGGCCCGCGCCTCATCGATATGGAGTAAAACTCNATGGCATCGGANNTTCTGCNCAAGGAATCTTCTTGNNACGTCACGGACATGAATGGGTAGCATTGNAAGAAGGATATGGGGGAAGCTCAAAAGAAGGTTCGGAATACTATATGCACGGTGGAACAATCACATGGGAAAAAGCGACCTCCGACAACGTAGAGTATTACTACAAAATCGGCGACTTCACAATGCCCGAAATAAAGATTGATAATAATACCGCAACTATCATGGGGCATATCGCAATTCCTGAATCGGGAGAGCCATACGTGTCCTACGAGCCTTTTGATTCCGAAACAAACCGCGAAATCGGCGATCCGTCAATCAAGGTGGGACGAGTTGTCGAAAAATTCCTTGATGATCAGCACGACGGGAATTCCTATCCCCTGATTAAGATTGNCTACAATAACTTCTGGATGAGTAAATCTTACNGCACAAAATCNCTTAACGACGGGACTATATTGANATGCCAAAATAAAGACGGTAATGGCTCAACTGATTACAAGGACTATATATTATTCCAAGACGCGGTCGACCTGCTCCCCGCCTCCTACCTCTATCCTTGCAATCCGGAGTATTTTGACGTATTCACTGCTCCAAACCGTTCAACATTTCCGGTTCTTTACAATTATACTACGGTCAAGAACTCTATGTTCGTGCCACCATGCCAGGATACACGTTTAAAAACTACATTCCCGAAAGCTGAGCATCTAAATCAGATTGCAAAATATCTGGGATGGAAATTTGCGGCAAAACTTCTCACAGGAGATATCCCGACTGTGGTCAACGGAGTATTTGTGGAATCTTTGAGCGATGCGCTTTCTCAAGACAAAATAATTGATAACACGCAGAACTCTTTCAACTGCAACGTGTCAGGGTTCAACCTCCACACCAATGGCGACTACCACCCCTATATTGGTTTCAAAGACACTTTCGGTCATCAATGTTCGCTATGGACTTCTGATAATCTTGGAGAACCCTACGATTCTCAGAACGGACCAGGCGTTCCTATTAGTTATATTGAATTCANCCCCTACGATGCTTTTAACGGAACGACTGACTATTTCAGTGATGGATTTTATCATAAATTTGATCCCAATTATACTGCGGATGGCAGAGCGGTTGAAGCTTCGCAATTGTTCTTTTCTGTAAGATTTATATTAAAATTTGACGGGCAGGAGGATTCTGATGAATTCTTTGGAAGAGCGGCGGTTTCTCGGTTCATTAATTCAGTCAAGAGCAGTTCCCGCAGCGGAGCGGCACAGGCTCCCAAGCGCGAGAGCAACCTGGTGACTGTTCCTGTTATCGAATNTAAAGAATAGGCTTATTATTATGAAGATAAAGCGNNTACNATATATGGCNNTTGCCNGCGTTCATGGCGATGACGACTCAGTCGTGCGTCAACGACTTCGACGACGATTGCAACAAACCCTCGCTCCCGGGAGAAGTCAAAGTGCGCTTCACCCTGAAGCTCGACAACATGGAGCACTCAATGTCCCGTGCCGGAGGAGTGTGGAATCCATCCGGACCCACCGAAGCAGGATCGACGTTTGACAACGCCATAAGAATGAATGATGAAAAAACCAAGTGGCTACACGTGATGCTCATACACGACGACGGCACGCTACTACACCTTGATCTTGACAAGTCGTTCCAGTTCAACCCCAACGAATGGGGCTATGACATGACAGCCACTCTTGACCTCTCATCAGATGCCGACCGTGAAAAGTGGCTACCCGGGACCAATTGCCGTGTGATGGTTCTTGCCAATTTCCGTGACAAGGAGAAGGAACATGACATTATCAGCAAAAAGACCATTGACCAACTCGAAAGCCAAATCAAAGAAGCTGTTATCGACTGGTATACCGATAAAACAAGCCCTATGAGCCGAAACAGCGGTAATATTCCAAACATCCCCATGTGGGGCATGACAACAGCCAAACTGAAACTCGATGGATATTCTACCGAACAATTCACGGTTCAGCTGCTCCGTTCGGTAGCAAAAGTAAAAATAGAATTGACCGAAAGGCTAAAAATCGCAGGCTACAAACTCGTTGATTGCTCTGTGGATAACTGCAACAAAAAAGTATATCAGCTTCCTGCAGGATGGAAAGACGCATCGACAACCATCGACAATGTGCAAGCAAAATATGATGCGGCTTTCAGAGAAAAAGCCTCGAGACAAGAAAATAATCTTGTTATCACCGCTCCGGGATTTAACAACGAAGCCGACGATGACGAATCACTGGTATTCTACCTTCCTGAATGGGATGCGAAAGCATCCAAGAAAACCTCGACCATAACCCTATGGGTGCTTGACGACCTCGGAGAAAAAAAGTCATGTTCTATGACTATCGACAATGACCCCGACGGAAAAGACAACTCGGCATTCTATTCGGGACACATCAACAACGTGAACCGAAACCACCTCTACAAGTTTATCGTCGACAAGGATATAGCCGAAGGCGAACTCACTTATAAGCTCGAATGTTGGAATCATGTCACATCTGCGATAGGCTGGAATCCCCCATCGTGGAGCTTCGATGCTAAAGGCAATGACAGTGAGGCACTATATGGCTACGTCTCCTATCCATCTTATTCGAGCGACGATAGCGTGGAACCCATTGAAGACGGCACCTCATTTGCTGACTACACTTTCCAACTCAAGGAGCCTGAGGGAGCCGTGTGGAAAGCTTTCCTCGTCGAGGACGGGGTGGAATACCCGGGCGACACTACAATTACAGTATGCGGCAGAGCGGCAAACACCCCGAGCGGCTTCTTCTTCGGCGTGGGTAACGATAACAAAACCAATACCAAATCCGCCTCGACCGGAATAGCCCGCGACGCCGCCTACAATGTCAAGGTCGGCACCCGATTCAACACCGTAGACTTCATTAACGGAAAGCCCGAAATGATCAACGACTCCATCATGAAGCTCAACGCCGCCGCTCAGGAATGGAAAGACCGCGGCGAAGTGCCCACATGCTACCTCGTAATCAAGATAGCGCTCGATGGTAAGAACTTCTCGGAAGTGCTGAAAATAAATCCCGCTAAGCCCGGAAAATTCACAAACGACCTGAAATTTGCCGGAACCGAGACACATATTCAGATACGCAACCTTTTCCATGTCTTTAGCGAGCAATCCAAGGGAACAAAGACATCCATAAAGAAGAAAAATGAGAACGACGAAGAATACACCATCTACTATGGTGGAGGTAATGACAATCTTGTCATAGGAATCTATAACATTGACCCAGGTCCATTCAAAGATCACGTGTGGTGGGGCTACCCTATGGGACACAAAGACATTCCCAAGCCGAAACCCGAAACCCCTACCGATCCTGACGAAAACGGGAACGAGACCGAAACCCCTACCGATCCAGACGAAACTGAAACCAATCCTTAAGCTCTATGAAACTTAAAGCATTATTATATACTCTCCTCCCATGCTTCGCTATAACGGCTTGCTCCGACGATCCCGTTGCGGGGACCGACGACGACCGGGAAACGATTCTCACCATCAGCTACTCCACCGACGGATATGACGCAGGACTGATGAGCAGCCGCACAGCCTCGGAGGAAACCCTCTGCTGGAGCGACTGGAACGAGAAGCTCATATCCTCGATTGACTTCTATCTGCTCGACGCAGCGGGAAAAGTCTCTTTTTACACAGAACTCGAAGCAGGTTCCAATGAATGTAACGTCCCTCACACTCTCCTTGATTTCAAGGAAGGTGTTGAGCCCATAGTTGATGGACTCACCTTTGAAATCTTGAGCGAAGCATCGAGCATAGCAATCGTGGCAAATCATCCGATTTCCGTTGCAGAAAGAGTTGGGAGCGCATTTGATGATTTATATGCCACACTCCTATCGGGATTACAGCCAACGGAGCGGCAAACTAAGTTTGTCATGGCTGGATTCTTTAAATTGCCGTCTCAGCTAAGCCGATATTCCAATATCGTTGTGCCTTTGCGACGTGTAGCAGCCAAAATACGCCTCACTCTTAAAAATGACAACCAAGCCGTTCTCGCAGCTTCGGAATTCAATAGCATACTTTGCCGCTATTCGACCGTAGCAAGAGTTATCGCCGACGAAAGAATGCCGCGTTTCCGTGAAGATTTCACGGCTAACCCGACCAACATCTACCCTTATTTCGTTACTCCCGACGGTCCTTTCGCCGGAATCGACTGGAGCTATCCCGACGATATTACCGACGTGCATCCCGATAGCATGGTGCGCGAAAACGGACACGTCTACTACACTTATCCCTATGACTGGGTGGACTACTCCATGTTGAAAAACACTTGCTCGCGAAATGGTCAAACCAACCATGAGAATCACAATGATGGCTCGCGCTATGAGGTGACCGATCTCGACGACAAGCCCTGCATCGTGGATAAGCGCGAAATGTTTCTGCTCGTCAAGGCTCCCTATAAAGGAAAGCAATATTTCTACCGGGTTCCCATAAACTACCGCTTGCCCACCATCAACGACCAGCAGTGTTACAGTGCGGAGGATCTCACCGAGAGGGTGTTTTCACTATATCGCGCCGAGCGCAACCATTTCTATGACATCACCGCCTTCATCGACCGTGAAGGCGCCGCATCGCCCGCCGAAGCCATTGATCCCGCATTCACCCTCACGGTAGCGCCCATGGAAGACGGCGGCACCTACGACTACATCTACGATTAAATCAATTCATAATTCATAATTATGAATGCATAATTCCCCAAAACGTACGGCGTGCCATCTCGCCAATCCCGAATTATGCATTATGAATTCTGCATTATGAATTAAATCAATTCCATCGCTGCGGCTTTCTGACCCGATAATGCTCCGCGGGACCTGCCGTCCTCACCGTGGTTGAAAGCACATACAGCCCTATCGCCCTCGTCATCAGGATATCGTCGTGATAACCCTGCTTGGCGCCATAGCTCCCGTTGGGCTTCACCTCATAGAGCGCAAGCTCGTCACACGCCTCCTCGTCGCGCTCCACATATCCGCCGCTCCCCACCATCTCGATAAGCCGGTCAATCACCATCGGCTTGGTCGAAGTGTTGGTGTGGAATCCCAACCGCGTGTCATGGCGAAGAGCCACCCGGTCATAGATAGTGCGGTGATACAGATTGGGATAAACCTGGTTCAGCTCCGACAGGATAAACTCCGAATGATCCCCCTCGGTGTTCTCGTTGTCAAGACTGTTGCTCTCGATCACGAGCAGCGCCTCGCCATACCACGCCGCTATCGTCGCCGCCTTCCAGGCGAGCACATGATGGTCGATGTGTCCGCGCCACTGTGCCGCCACCTCGGGAATCCCCGAATGTCCCTGACGGTCGAGCACGCATATCACCGAGAAGTCGCTCCGCTCGGTGCGTCCGCCAATATCCACCGACACCACGTAGCGGTCAGGATCGCTGCCCGCTTCAGGCTCGCTCCACACTTTAAGCCGCCCGTTCAGGTCGTCGAGGAAATGAATCCCCGTCATCGACTCGGCGCCGCTCATCCCGTCGGCGAAAAGCTCGCCCTGCCTCAACGGAGGGCAACAACCCTTGCGAAGCTCGCCGATGCGGTCGAGAGCGAAGATGCCCGAACCCGAATTGACGAACGCCTCCACGTCGTCGGTGGGATATTCGGCAGCCATCCGCGCCGCCGAGCGGTTCTCCTTCAGCTTTCCCCTGTACCACTGAATCTGCTCCAGCGTGCAACCGTGCTCCTCCCACAGCCGCCGCTCGTAGGGCGACAGCGACCTCCACAGCGCCTCGTGGTCGGCGACCGGCTCCTGATAAAGCTCGATGTCATACCACGGCACGAACAGCGCCCGCTTGTCGCTCTCGCCCCGACGAGCCCTGAGCCACTCGCTGTGAAAATAATTGCCAACGCCGTTGGCGGTGCTTTCAAGCACTATCAGCGTGTCGGGCTCGCGGAGAATGCTGCCGCAGATGGCGCCGATGAAATCGTCGGGCGAGCGCCGCGCCGAGTCGTTCCAGAAAGCCACCTCGCTCAGATGAGCCATCGCGAAGTCGAAACCTCTCACCGCCTCCTGGCGTTCGCTCGACCCNAGCGNNACCCNNCATCCGCGTCCCTCGATGACACGGGTGTTCTGAGTGCGCTCGAAACCTGCGAAACCCGGCTCCGCATCGCCCTCCCAAAGCTCCTTAGGATAGTTGAGCAGCATCGTGGAATACATCCCCCTTATCCCGGCGGCGGTGTCCTTCACGTGGGCGCACACCAGCGAGTGCCAGTTGTGGCGACGGGTCGTCTGCATCCACGCCATGTACATCTGCGTCACCGTGCTCCCGCCCCACTGGCGCGCCTTCAGCAGAATCACCCTCACAGGCTCGCCGGCGCGGCGCTGATCCTCCATCACCGCCACCAGACGGCGCTGTGCCCGGTTGAGCACCAGTTTCACGTAGGAGCCCGAACGCTTGTCGCGGATGGTTACGCACCGCGCCGCCCAGAACTCGAAATCGTGGCGACACCTCAGCCGCTCCCACTCGTTGATGTCGGTCATGGCGTGGCGATAGTCCTCGTCGCGCGTCATCTCCACGGGAATCCTCACCGTCACCCCGTCGGGACCCGTCGCCGCCACCCTTTCGCCGAGACATCCCTCCCCCTTCAAGGGATTGTAGTAGATGCGGAAACGCATGTTGCGACGCGCATTCTCGGCGAGAATCTCTTTCATTTCCATTTTCCTTTCCATTAGCGCAAA
>WFMA01000017.1 GCA_009177195.1 Bacteroidales bacterium
GTGCCGTGGGCGTTACTGTAATTCGCCTCACATTGCAGCATGATGCTCGGCTTGTTCCAGCGGCGGCTCGGCATGTCGCAAACGTCGACCCCTCTGATGACCTGGGTGAGATATTTCTTTCCGCTGAACAGCACTTCGATATCCTCGTGAAGGCGACCGCCGCCGTTCCAGCGGGTGTCGATCACGATACCGTCCTTGTTCACGTATTTGCCGAAGAGGTCGGTGTAGATGTTGCGGTAGCTTGCGTCGTCCATCGATTTGATGTGGACATATCCCAGTCTGCCGCCTGAAAGGCGGTCAACGTCGGCGGCGCGTTGCTTTATCCAGCGGGTGTAGAGAAGATTGCTCATAGCGCCTTCCGTGATGGGGAGCGCCACCTCTTCCCAGCGTTTCCCTGTTGCCGGGTCATAGAACGAAATCAGCGTTTTTTTGCCTGCGAGGTTATTGAAAAGCGTGGTGTAGTCGGCATTGTCGTCGATTGTTTTGCCGCCGATTTTTTCGATAATCACGCCAGGCTTCACGCTGGTGTTGGCATGGTCAAATGGACCTTTCTCGATAATTTCCGCCACCATCAGCCCTTTGCCGTTATAGGTCCAGTCATAGAGAAGACCCAGCGATGCCGTGGGCTCCATTCCTCCGTAGGGCGAGTAGCGCGAGCCGGTGTGGGATGCGTTGAGCTCGCCCAGAAGCTCGCTGAGCATTTCGGCAAAGTCATAATTATTGTTGATGTGGGGAAGGAATTTGCGGTAAGCTTTGGTCATCGCATTCCAGTCGGTGCCATGATATTTTTTATCATAGAAACGGTTTGCCACCTCCTGCTGAACATAGTTGAACATGTATTCGCGTTCAGCTGCGGGATCGATGAACTGCTGAGCCGAGAAGGTGATGGGAGTGAGCTTTTCGGAGCTTACAGCCATTTTACGCAAAATTCTCGGTCCGAGAATAAAGATGTTGGCGCCTTTCGCGTCGGGCTGCAGTCCTGCCGACGATGTGAGCGTCGCCACCTGGTTAAGGTCGTGCTTGTAAAGATCCACTTTCCACAGCGCCGTCTGCTCGTTGCCGCGCGCAATGTAATAGAGCTTGTCGCCGTCCTTGTTGATGATAGCGTCGGCGATGTCGGTCGAGGCGGGAGTCAGTCTCACGATGCGGTCCCTGATGCCGTTGAGTTCAACCTTGATGTCTTTATTGGCTGAATCGGCGGTCTCCTTATTCTGCTTCTTGTCCGATTTTTTATCGGCTTTCTTGTCGTCGGCTTTCTCCTTGTCGTTTTTCTGCTGCTTTTCAAGTTCCTTGCGGAGTTCATAGTCCTCCTTTGAAAGGCGGAACTTGTCGTATGCGTCCTGATTCATGAACACGAGCATCGCATCGAGCTGAGAGCCCCATGAAGCCTGGCTGCGCAGACCGTAGCGGTCCGAGAGGAAGAGGATGGCGTTGCCGTCCATCACCCACACGGGGTTTTCGTCGAAATAGGACGACTGGGTGAGATTGGTCACCGCGGGGGTGCCGGTAGTGTTCACGATTGCCACGTCGCTGTAGGGCTCATGTCCGTTGCCGGTGTGCTCAAGAGTGATCCATTTTCCGTCGGGCGACCATGAATAGGAGAATCCGCCCCCGCTTTCGGGATGGGTAGAGCCGTCGGTGAGCTGACGTATTTTCTTCGTGTCAAGATTCATCACCATCAGCTTCCGGCGATCCTGCACGAAAGCTATCTCTTTACCGTCGGGGGAGTATTCGGGATAAGAACGCTCGATTCCGTCTTTGCTGTCCAGTAGCGGCTTCTCCTCGATCATCGTCGCATTGGGGAAATTGAGGTCCTCTTTGCGGGCTATGGTGGCGGTATAGATGTTGGCGTGTCCGTCGCGCTCGCTTGTATAGGCGATGGTGCGGTTGTCGGGAGCCCATGTTATGTGGCTTTCAGCGGCGGGAGTGTCGGTAATCTGCTTGGTGGTGTTGTATTCTACCGAGGTCACGAAGATATTGCCACGGTTGGTGAACGCCACCATCTTTCCGTCGGGCGACGCTACCGCTCCGGGCGAAGTTGCCACAGTCAGCTTGTTGAGCGGATTCTCGTCGTCCATCGTTATGTTCACGTTGACTTTGACGGGCTTCTGTCCCGGAGTCTGGGTATAGAGCTCGCCGTCATAGGTATAGGCGAGCAGTCCGTTTTTGCTCTGCGACAGGAATCTCACCGGATGGGTGGTGAACTGCGACTCCTGTTTTGCCGCTGCGGGATTGTCGATGGGGAATGAATAGACATTGAATGTCTTTCCGTTTCGTTCGCTCAGGATGTATACTGTCTTGCCGTCGGGGCTCAGCACCGGGTCGCGGTCCTCGCCCGGACGATTGGTGAGGTTCTTGTGGGTGCCGCTCTTGGCGTCATACATCCATATATCGCGGGTCACCGACGAAGTGTGATGCTTGCGCCACTCGTCTTCAAACCCCTTCAAGTCCTGATAAAGGAATGATCCGTCATTGCCGGTGAAATTGATTTTCTGAGCGGGAGTGCCGAGCACCTGTTCGATTCGACCGCCGGCTACGGGAACTTTGTACACCTCGGTCATGCGTGCTGTCGGGAAGGCGGCGCTTGAAGCGGGATCCTGTATAGCCGCTGAAAAGTAAACATATTTTCCGTCGGGCGAAAACGCTTCTACGGTTTCTTTCACCGAGTTGAACGTGAGACGTTTCGCCTGTCCCCCCTCGGCTGGCATCACGTAGATGTCCTGTCCGCCGTTACGGTCGCTTGAAAACGCTATCATCTTTCCGTCGGGCGACCATTTGGGGTCGGTTTCATAGGACGGCTGGGCTGTGAGACGTTTTGCGTCGCCACCTTTTGGACTGACGGTGTAGATGTCGCCTTTGTAGGTAAAGGCGATTTTGCTTCCGTCGGGAGAAATCATGGCGTCACGCAGCCATAGCGGAGCTCCGAATGCTGAACAGGTTATGAACAGCGAGGCTAATGAAAATATTGCTTTTTTCATTGTTGGTTTAATATGTTCCTTAGGTTATTTACGAGGTATTTTCAATTTTTGTCCTACTTTCAAGTCGTCGTTTTTGAGTCCGTTGAGTTTCTTGATTTCGTCAATGGTCACGCCTTTATACATCTTTGAGATGCGGAAAAGGTTGTCGCCCTTCTTCACTGTGTGGATTCGGGGCTTGGCGGCAGTAGTTGCTTTGGTCGTCTTTGCCGGCTCGACCTTCTTGACGGGAGCGGCAGGCTTTTCGGTCTCGGCTTTCGCGGGAGCCGGAGCGGTTTCCGCCATGATGGAATCGGCAGCAACGGCGGCTATCGAGTCGTTTTGAACGGCGGCAGCGCTTTCAGCCAATACGGGAGCGGTCTTCTTCTTGCCTGTCGCTACGCGCTCGTAGGTGTTTATCTTTAATTTCTTTCCTTTGGCGATTGAATTGCGTTTCAACTTGTTCCACTTCTTGATATCGGCGACGCTCACGCCGTAGGCTGATGCGATTTTCGACAAAGTTTCGCCGCGTTTCACCACGTGTGTTTTGGTGACGAGCTTGGTGGTGTATTCCATTTCGGGATCTTCAGCCGGGTTGAGCGTTGGCTCTACAAGATCGCGGCGGGCATAGAGGTTGATGTTGTGATTGACGATGCTGTCCTCGCTCATGAGATAAGAGTAGACCTGCATCGAGGGCAACACCAGCGAGTAGGGGCGGCTGTCGCCGGGAATCACGTCTTTGCGATACTGGGGGTTGAGCACCCTGAGCTCTTCGATGGGAATGGCGAGCACATCGGAAATTTGCTGCAGATGCACGCGCTTGGTCACGTGTACCGAGTCGGTGATGATGGGGCGGCGAGCCAGCGCCGGGCTTATATTGTGCTCGTTATAATAGGTCATCACGTAATTGGCGGCAATGAATGCGGGAACATAGCCGCGTGTTTCCTGAGGAAGGAGATAGTAGATCGACCAGAAATCCTTGTTGTTCTCTCCGCCGGCGCGGCGCAGCGCTTTGTTCACGTTGCCCGGTCCGCAGTTGTAGGCGGCGATAGCGAGCGACCAGTCATGATACATCTCGTAGAGCTGTTTCAAGTAAGAAGCGGCGGCTTCCGACGAAGCGTAAGGGTCGCGGCGCTCGTCGACAAGGGTGTTTATCTCCAGTCCGAGCCCTCTTGCGGTGGGAAGCATGAATTGCCACAATCCTGTCGCTCCGGCGCGTGAAACGGCGTCGGGGTTGAGTGCCGACTCAATGACGGGCAAGTAGCGCAGTTCGAGCGGAAGCCCTTTGCGTTCAAGAGCCTCTTCAAAAATGGGCATGTAATAGAGGCTCATCCCCAGCATATTCTCCACAAGCTGTCGGCGGCGCTGGGTGTACATGTTGATGTAGGACCTCACCACTTGGTTGTAGGGCATCTCTATGTCGGTAGGCATCTTGCTGAGGCGCTTGATGTAAACTTCGTCGGGCACGTTGACATCGGGAGTGTTCGACATGTTTTCGTTCAGCACCGCATAATTGCGCAGATACCAGTTCTGGAGCATCTTGTGGGTGTCGGTCTCAAAGCTCTCGGGATACTGGATTGAGTTATCAGTAATCGAGTTCTTGAGATCGAGGATCGAAGGCGCCGCCGAGGCTATCAGCATCGTCCCTCCGAGTAAGATTGTAGATATTAATTTTTTCATTGCTGGAGACGTGTTGGGGCTTAGAGGTTAAAAATTGAATGCCCACTGCATTCCGATTCCCGGCGTGGACGACGACGGCGACTGGATGACTGCGGGGTGCATATCCATCGACAGGTTGTCGGATATATCGAAATGAGCGAGTGAAGCGTCGACGTAGGCGTCGACCATTGCCACCAGATAGACGCCTATCATGGAGATTATGCACAGGTCGCGCTGTCGGCGGAATTTATCTTTCTTGTTTTTCAAAACTTTTTCAAGCCAGCTCTTGTTGAGCGCCGACTCGTCGGTGTTTGGAGGATAGAAATCCATGTAGCTTTTCGTCGACGGGTCGTTGTCGGTTATGTCGCGGTAAGCCTGCGTGTAGTCGCGGAGCATGCGGTTGTTCCAGTTGGTGGCGTAACCGAGCCCCACGTAGGCGCCCACCACGATGGGCAGTTTCCAATACCTGCGGTTATAAAGCTGTCCCAGTCCCGGGCATAGAGCCGACATCCACAGGGCGCGGGTCGGATCGGGATTGAACTCCCTGACGCGGTAGTCGGGATCGATGAGCTTGCCTGTCGACGGGTCGATGCTGGCGAGGCTGTCGACAGGAATAGCCCCCACGGGGGTTACCTCAAGGCTGTCGCCGGTGAAGTCGATCGAGTCACCTTCGACGAGCACGCGCTCATGGCGAGGCACCGAAAGATAGATGGAATCAGGAAACGCTTTGGGAACCGAGTCGGGGTTGACCGCCGGAACCGAATCGGAAACAATCGGCGTGATGGGAACCGGGCGAGACGCTCTTTTCATCCCTGACGAATCGGGCAGCTGTGGTAAAGATAAATTTGCTGAAAAAATATTAAAAGATGTTGCCGCCGCCAAAATCAACACCATTGTCAATAATCGCGGGGCGAGTGTGAAACAGGATAATATTTTAATCAAACACTCTTTTCTCATGTCGATATACTCCTGATGTTCAGGAATGTATAGCTCGGATTGTCACGCTTTTCCCGAGGTGCCGACGATGCGCTCTCAACCCTCGGAATGTTTTATCGTGTCAAAGATAGCAATTAATTGCTCAAGTTCCGCTTCATTGCTGAACGGAAATGTGATTTTTCCTTTTCCCTGCTTGTTGCAGGTGAACTGGACGGGGGTGCGGAACGACGCGCTCAAATGTTTTTTCAGGAGGTCGAAATCATGGTTCATCGAGCGCTCGGCTGCTTGGGCTTTTGCGGGCATCTCACCGGTTTCGGCGGCTTTTTGATAGGACTTGGCGAGTTCCTCGACTTTTCTCACCGATAGCCCCTGTTTCACGATTTCGTTGTAGAGCTTGAGCTGGAGCGAGGGGTCGTTGATGGTGAGCAGCGCCCGGGCATGCCCCATGTCCACCCGCTTGTCGCGCAGTCCCAGCTGCACCTCGGCGGGAAGTTTCAGCAGGCGCAGGAAGTTGGCGATNGTGGCTCTTTTTTTGCCTATACGCTCGCTGAGACGTTCCTGAGTCAGATTATATTGATCAATCAGCTTTTTGAACGTGAGGGCTATTTCGATTGCGTTCAAGTCCTCGCGCTGGATATTTTCGATCAACGCCATTTCAGTCAGCTCGCTGTCGTTGGCAGTGCGTATATAGGCGGGAACCGACGTGAGTCCTGCTTTGATGGCGGCACGGTATCGGCGCTCCCCGGCAATTATCTGATAGGTGTTGTCGCCGGTTTTTCTGAGTGAAAGCGGCTGTATGATTCCAAGCTCGCGAATGGAGGAGGCGAGCTCTTCGAGNGCTTCTTCGTCAAAAGTGGTGCGTGGTTGGTCGGGATTGGGAGAGATTAGNTCGAGCTTGATGTCGTTAATTGCCGAGGAGCCGCGNGCGGGCACGTCGTCCATTTGAATCAGCGAGTCCAATCCTCGTCCGAGAGCGTTTCTTTTTAGAGCCATGGTCAGAATGGATTAGTTTGATGCCGCGGCGGGCTGTTTGCGATGTTTTGATATAAGCTCTTTAGCCAGCATGGTGTGGCTCGTAGCCCCGCGGCTTTCCGGGTCGTAGATCAAAGCGGGCAATCCGTGGGAGGGCGCTTCGCTGAGGCGTATGTTGCGTGGAATGACCGTGTTGAACACCATGTCGCCGAAGTGTCCCTTCAGCTCTTCGTAGATCTGATTGGCGAGGCGAAGGCGCGCGTCATACATTGTGAGCAGGAAGCCCTCTATCTCCAGGTCGGGATTGAGCTTCGATTTTATGATTCTGATTGTGTTGAGAAGCTTGCTGATTCCCTCAAGCGCGAAATATTCGGCTTGCACCGGGATGATGACCGAGTCGGCGGCGGTGAGCGCGTTGACCGTTATCAGTCCCAGCGACGGNGAGCAGTCGATGAGGATATAATCATATTTGTCCGTGATGGGGGTGAGCACGTTGAGCAGCACTCTTTCCCTGTTCTCCTTGTTCACGAGTTCGAGTTCGGCGCCGGCGAGATCGATTCGCGACCCCACCAGGTCAAGCCCCTCGATGCAGGTGGGCACTTGTGAACCGTCGATGGGATAGTCGTCGACAAGACATTCGTATATTGACGACGACATCGATTTTGGGTCGATTCCGTAGCCCGATGTTGCGTTTGCCTGCGGGTCAGCGTCAATGATGAGGACTTTCTTCCCCTGATTGGCAAGAGATGCGGCAAGGTTGATTGTTGTGGTTGTTTTGCCCACGCCACCCTTCTGGTTGGCTATTGCAATGATTTTACCCATAATCAGTTATTAATGATAACGCAAAGATAAGTATTTATCTCCGAATCTGTCCTAAAATCATGCCGGCAAATTGAGTTAAATGTTTATAACTGACCGTTTATGTTGATAACCCTCGGTGGTGTGTGGGCGAGATGTAACGACACGGGCGGTCTCCGTGATGAAGACCGCCCGCGCTGTCAGTGTCGTTTAAACCGTCCCCGATTAGTATTCCTGCCAGGGAGTGATGCCGATTTTGTTAACAGGCTTGTTGATGAAAGCCTTCACATAGGCGCCGGCNAGACGGNCGTTGGTCAGCAATGGAATGNTGTGGTCGATGGCANGACGGCGAATGCGGTAGCCGTTGGTCAGCTCGCGCTTGGTGTGGTTCTTTGGAATGTTGATCACCAGGTCCACAGCATGGCTTGAAATCAGGTCGAGGATATTCTCGCCCTCTTCGTCGGGCCAGCAAACCGGGTAAGCTTTGATGCCGTTCGATTCGAGGAATTTTGCTGTTCCCTCCGTGGCATAAATCTTGTAGCCGTTCTCGTCGAGCAATCGGCATGCGTCGAGCATGTCAACCTTGCCGCGCACGTCGCCCGAGCTCACGAGAACCGCCCCTTGCGGAACATGATGTCCCACTGAAATCATGGCGTTCAGCAGAGNTTCGTCGAAGTCCTTGCCNAGACATCCCACTTCGCCCGTCGACGACATGNCCACTCCCNGANCCGGGTCAGCCTTGTGCAGGCGGGCAAATGAGAACTGCGACGCTTTGATGCCGATATAGTCGATGTCGAATGTCGAAGTGTCGACTTTCTCCACCTTTTCCCCGAGCATGATGCGGGTGGCTGTTTCGATGAAGTTCTTCTTCAGCACCTTGCTCACGAAGGGGAATGAGCGCGACGCGCGCAGGTTACACTCGATCACCTTCACGTCGTTGTCCTTGGCGAGATACTGGATGTTGAACGGTCCTGATATGTTGAGCTCTTTGGCTATCTTGGCGCTGATGCGCTTGATGCGGCGCGCGGTAGCCATGTAGATTTTCTGAGCGGGGAACACCAGCGTGGCGTCGCCTGAGTGAACGCCGGCAAATTCGATATGCTCCGAGATGGCATACTCCACAATCTCGCCGTTGCGGGCAACTGCGTCAAATTCTATTTCCTTCGCGTTCTGGAGGAATTCCGAAACCACTACGGGATATTCCTTCGACACCTTGGCAGCCTGGGCGAGGAAGCGGTGCATCTGGTCATAATCGTAGCACACGTTCATTGCTGCGCCTGAAAGCACGTAGCTCGGACGGATGAGCACCGGGAATCCCACCTCCTTGATGAAGCTGTCGATCTCCTCGGTGGTGGTCATCTCTTTCCAGCGGGGCTGGTCGATGCCGAGCTGGTCGAGCATTGCCGAGAACTTGTGGCGGTTCTCAGCGCGGTCGATCGAAACGGGCGATGTCCCCAAGATGGGCACGTGGCGGCGGTAGAGTTTCATCGCCAGGTTGTTGGGAATCTGTCCGCCCACGCTCACGATCACTCCGCGCGGAGTCTCGAGGTCGATGATGTCCATCACGCGCTCAAAGCTGAGCTCGTCGAAATAGAGTCGGTCACACATGTCATAGTCGGTCGACACCGTTTCGGGGTTGTAGTTGATCATGATCGACTTGTAGCCGAGCTTGCGGCAAGTGTTGGCGGCGTTCACCGAGCACCAGTCAAACTCAACCGAGCTTCCGATGCGGTAAGCTCCCGAACCGAGCACCACGATGTTGTTGCCTGCGTTCATGTCGTAGGGGATGGCGTTTTCGTCGGCGCCGTAGGTCACGTAGAGATAGTTGGTAAGCTCGGGATATTCCGAAGCCACAGTGTTGATGCGGCGCACGTGGGGAACGATGTCGAGCGACTTGCGGTGAGCGCGCACGCGGAGTATCTCCGGCTCCAGGTTGCCTGTGGGGTTTTCCACGAAGCGGGCTATCTGGAAATCGGAAAATCCGAGGCGTTTCGCTTCCTTGAGCACATCTTTTGGCAGATCCTCGATCTTATTGTAGGCTGAGAGCACCTTCTTATATTTCACGATGTTGTCNAGGCGCTCGATGAACCAGCGGTCGATTTTGGTGAGCTCCTCGATGCGTTCCACCGTGTAGCCCTCTTCAAGAGCTTGCGCTATAGCGAAGATGCGCATGTCGGTGGGGTGGGAGAGCGCTTTGTCGAGGTCGTCGAAGCGGATGTCGTTGTTGCCCACGAAGCCGTGCATTCCCTGTCCTATCATGCGGAGCCCCTTCTGGATAATCTCCTCAAATGACTTGCCGATCGACATGATTTCGCCCACCGACTTCATTGAAGAGCCTATTTCGCGGTCCACGCCGATGAACTTGGTGAGGTCCCAACGGGGAATCTTCACAATCATATAGTCGACCGAGGGAGCCACGTAGGCTGAATTCGGAGTGCCCATTTCGCCGATTTGGTCCAGAGTATAGCCAAGAGCGAGCTTGGCGGCTACAAATGCAAGGGGGTAACCCGAAGCCTTTGATGCGAGAGCCGATGAACGGCTCAGGCGCGCGTTTATCTCGATAATGCGGTAGTCGTTGGTCTCGGCGTTGAACGCATACTGGATGTTGCACTCGCCCACGATGCCGATGTGGCGCACCACTTTGATGGCGATATCTTCCAGCATCTTGATCTGCTCCTTCGACAGTGACACGATCGGAGCCACCACGATCGATTCGCCCGTGTGAATCCCCAGCGGGTCGAAATTTTCCATCGGAACCACTGTGAAGCAATGGTCGTTGGCGTCGCGTATCACCTCAAATTCGATCTCTTTCCATCCTTTGAGCGATTCCTCTACGAGAATCTGCTTTGAATAGGCGAGGGCGCTTTCGCAGTGGGTCTTGAACTCCTCGTCGTTGGTGCATATTCCCGATCCGAGTCCTCCCAGGGCGTAGCCCGAACGGACCATTACGGGATAGCCGATGCGGTGTGCGACTTTCACGGCGTCTTCAAGCGATTCAACAGCCTGCGACACCGGGGTCTTGACGTCGATTTCGTTGAGCTTCTTCACGAAGAGGTCGCGGTCCTCGGTTATCATGATCGCCTCCACCGAGGTTCCCAGGACTTTGACGCCATATTTTTCAAGCGTGCCGTTGAGATACAGTTCCGTGCCGCAGTTAAGCGCCGTCTGTCCGCCGAAAGCGAGAAGAATACCGTCGGGGCGCTCTTTTTTGATTACTTCCTCAACAAAATAGGGCGTGATCGGTAGGAAATAAACCTTGTCCGCCACACCCTCTGNNGTCTGAATNNNTGNAATGTTGGGATTGATTAGCACCGTCGAGATACCCTCTTCGCGCATAGCTTTCAAGGCTTGCGACCCGGAGTAGTCAAATTCGCCCGCCTGCCCGATTTTGAGGGCGCCGGATCCAAGAAGGAGAACCTTTTTCATATATTCTTATTCAGTAGATTGGGTTATTCGTTTTGCAAAATTACTTCTTTTCCCGCTCCTTTACAAATTTTAAGAAGTTAATCGGCGGCGCGGGGCGTGAATTTGAGCAGAAGCACCTCTTTGCGCATGTCGCAACTGCGGGTGCGGAAATGCTTCAGCAGATAGAAGTCATATTTACCGGCGTTTTCAGGCAGATACGTCTTGCCGTCGTCAACGGTGATTATCATGTAGCCGCTCTTGCCTTCGGGAGCCGTTTCAATGCGCTTCAGCCTGTCGTCGACATAATAATCCACTCCGAAGAAGCGTGTGTTGTAATCCGTTGTGTAGGCATACACCTCACCCTCCGGTTCAAGCCGGTTGAGGGCGGCGGCGATGCGCTTGTCGCTCTTGGTGTTGAGTACCGCCGGCTGGAACACTCCCGCAAACGCCCAATACAGCGCTACCGTCAGCCCGATGCTCCCGGCGAGCGCTCCATATCCCGACAGCTTGCGCAGCTTGATGGCGAGCAGCAACGCTATCACCGCGGGCAGTTCCGCGAGAATCCATCGCAACCAGGAAAAATGCTGCGTCAGGGCGGTGACATACAATGAGTTTTCCAGAGCGTGCTTCCCCCTGAGCATTCCGTAGGGGAAATCGCCGCATTGCAGGAACATGAACACCCCGAAGAGAATGAGTGCCGCCGCGCACAGCACTGAGGCGTAAACCTTTATCGTCCGTTTCGACACCCGGGCGAGGCTTTGCAGATATCCGGCGATGAAGAAGGCGACAAACGGATACATCGGCAGCAGATACACGCTCCGCTTGCTTGCCGGAATGCAGTAGAAAATGAATATCGCAACCGCAGCCGTCATCGACAGCAGCACGGCAGGCTCCATCGCGCGAATCGCCGCTCCGATACCCTCGGCGGGCTTGTGGAAGTGATAGCGCCTGAACAGGGCGACGAGCGAAAACAATAGCAGCAGCGTGTAGGGCAAAAAGCCGCTGACGAGGGTTATCACATTGTAATACCACGGATTAAGGTGCGATTCGTAGCTCATGGTGCCCGTCATTCTCCCTATGTTTTCTTCAAGCACAAGCGCCCTGAACTGTTCCCCGCCCTGATGGAACGCCGCTACGTACCATGCTGCCGGAATGATGCACGACATTAGCCCCCAGAGAATGAGAAGCCCCGCCGCTTTCCACGCTTTCACCCCCTTCAGGAGCATGAACAGCCCGGCGACNATGCAGGGTATCACCACCCCTACNGGTCCTTTCGTCAGAAACGCCCCCGACATCATCAGCACTGCCACCCANGGNATCCCNTTCATCTCTCGCCTCCANTAGTTATAAAGNGANTAGATNGCGCCGACGGTGAAAAATGTGAGCAGCATGTCCACCCGGCAAGCGAACCCCGCGCGATACACTTCAAACGAGGTGAGAAGCACAAACGCCGTCAACAGCGCGCGCCCTTTTCCTCCCCGGCGGGAATAAAACACGTAAGTCCATAAAACCAGCCCTATCAGAGCCAACGCCGACGGCAGTCGCGACAAGTATTCCGTCACGTGACCCCACGGCAGCGACACGAGGGCTATGCACCACGCCATGAACGGCGGTTTGTAGGGAATCATGTCGCCGTTGCTCACCGGCAGAATCCAATTGCCCGATTGAAGCATCGAGACGGCTACAATCGCCTCGCGGGGCTCCCCTTTGGAATAGAAAAGCGCTTCCCCGAGAAAGGGCAGCAGCGTGAGAGAGGATATTATGAGGAGTAGCAGAAATGCGTATTTGGTTTTCATTGCTCTGTGATGTTTCGTGGTTGCGACTGCAAATTTAAGAGATTTGCTGCCCTCGTCGCAACGATAACTCAAGTTTTTTGTGTAAGTTTGCAAAAAACTTACTAATCTTTTACCTTAAATAGCAGTGAAAAAAGCAGCTCTTGTTTCGTTATTGTGCCTCTCTTCCGTGGNGGCTNTCGCCCAGCAGTGGCCTGTTGTGAATCCCGAGGCTCGTCCCGGAACCCGATGGTGGTGGATGGGGTCGGCGGTGGATTCAGCCAACCTTANATATAATATNGGTGAATATGCCAAAGCGGGAATAGGCTCGGTCGAGATAACCCCCATCTACGGAGTGCAGGGAAATGATGCCAACGAACTGCTCTATCTTTCCGACGCATGGATGAAAGCGCTCGCTGTAACTCAGGCTGAAGCTGCCGCCGATGGCGTGCTGGTCGATATGAACCAGGGCACCGGCTGGCCTTTCGGCGGTCCTGAAGTGCCTATAGAGGATGCCGCTTGCAAGGCTATATTCGTCATCGACACTGTGGCTCCCGGAGCCGACCCCGTGAAAGGTGTAGGTCCCAAGGACGAGGATATTGCGAAGCTCGTCGCATCGTCGCGCCGAGTGTTGCCCTCGGGCGACGAGGAGGTTATAAGGGTTTTCGAGAGCCGCACCCGTCAGGCGGTGAAGCGCGCCGCTCCCGGTGGGGAGGGTTACGTGATTGACCATTTCGACCGTGACGTGGTGAGGAAATATCTTGACAAGTTCGCTGCCGCGTTTGAATCGCGCGATGCCGCCTATCCCCACAATTTCTTCAACGACAGTTATGAAGTCTATGGCGCCAACTGGACCCCTACGCTTCTTGCCGAGTTTGAGCGTCGCCGCGGCTACAAGCTTCAGGACAAGCTCCCCGAGCTGCTCGGATTTGTGGACGACGGCAACGCCGTGTTGAGCGACTATCGGGAAACTCTTGCCGAGATGCTTCTTGAAAATTTCACCGAGCAGTGGACGCGGTGGGCTAATGACCGCGGAGTGAAAACGCGCAATCAGGCTCACGGCTCTCCCGCCAATCTGATTGATATTTATGCGGCGGTCGATGTGCCTGAAATCGAGGGGTTCGGATTGTCCGATTTCGGAATAAAGGGACTGCGCGTAGATCCGGGATTTACACGTAAGAACGATAGCGACGTCTCGATGTTGAAATATGCCTCCTCGGCGGCTCACATCACCGGCAAGCCACTTGCGTCGAGCGAGACATTCACTTGGCTCACGGAACATTTCCGCACATCGCTTTCCCAGATGAAGCCCGACATAGACCTGATGTTCACTTGCGGCGTGAACCACATGTTCTACCACGGCACCACCTATTCCCCTCGCGAGGACGCCTGGCCCGGTTGGAAATTCTATGCTTCGGTCGACATGAGCCCCACTAATACTATATGGCGTGACGCGCCCGCGCTCAACGAGTACATAACACGCTGCCAGAGTTTCCTCCAGATGGGCGAGCCCGACAACGATTATCTGGTCTATCTGCCCGTGCGCGACATGTGGCGCGAGCGTCTCTCTCCTGCTGCTAAAGGCATTTTCCTCACCTTCGACATCCACGGGATGAAGAAGAAAGCCCCCGGCTTCATAAAAAGCATTATCGAAATCGACAGCCTTGGATTTGACTGCGACTATATCAGCGACAAGTATCTCNTGACTACCGAATTTAAGGACGGAATGCTCACAACGGCGGCGGGAACNCGTTACCGCGGGCTNATAATCCCCGGCAGCGGAAATCTCACCCCGCAGTTGCAAGCCCACATCGATTCGCTTAAAGCTCAGGGCGCCGCTGTCATAATGGGTGTCGACGAGGCGGCGATAAAAGCTGCCGCGGCTCCCGAGGCGATGAGGACGCGCCTTAATTTGCGTGCGATACGCCGCAGCAACCCCGAGGGGCATCATTACTTCATTGCCAATCTCACTCCCGATGACGTGCGCGAGTCCGTGCCGCTGGCTGTCGATTTTGTCGATGCGGCATGGTTTGNCCCCATGACGGGCGANATTTANAAGGNTGAGGTTACTGCCGACGGTAAAGTGATGATGGATTTCCGTTCGGGCGAGTCGAGAATACTCCGGACCTATGACCACCGGCTGAACCTGCCGGTGAAAGAGCGCGGCGCCGCCCGTCCAGACACAATCGATTTGACCCGCAGAGAATGGAAATTGTCGTTCATAGAGTCGGTTCCTGAAATCAAGCGTCAGCTCACTCTCAAGTCGCTAAAACCGTGGACCGAGCTTGGCGACAGCGCTCTCAACGACCTCGCCGGCACCGGTGTCTATACCACCACCTTCAATATGGACAAGAAGGAGCTTTCAGGCGACTGGAGCATAGAGCTCGGCGACGTGAGAGAGAGCGCCCGCGTCTACCTCAACGGCAAGTATCTTGGCTGCGCATGGGCTGTGCCGTTCACCCTCAGCTGTGGCGACGCGTTGAAAAAAGGGAAGAACGAGCTTCGCATCGAGGTGACCAATCTTCCCGCTAACCGTATCGCCGCCCTTGACCGTCAGGGAGAGAAATGGAGGAAATTCAAGGAGATAAACGTCGTGGACATCGCTTATAAAAAGACCACCTACGAGGGATGGGAGACTGTTCCCGGCGGACTTAATTCCACCGTCAAACTCGTGCGTCGGTAATCCGTTCCTCCAAGAGGAAGCCGCTGCGGCGGCATAAGTGTTAATTGAAGCGTTTACTTGATAAAAGATGTTTTTGTAAAGTAAACGCTTCTTTGTATCTTTGCGTTAATATAAAAACTTTAAATGATTTCTTATGGCACAAAAACCGTTTGTATATCAAGAAATGTTCCCCATGTCGCCCGAGACCACGGAATATTATCACCTTACTTCCGACTATGTGAAAGTTGAGAACTGGAACGGCAACGAGATGCTTGTTGTCGAGCCCGAAGCGCTCAGGGTACTCGCCCGTCAAGCCACTCACGACAATGCCTTCATGCTTCGCCGCGAGCACAACGAGATGGTGGCGAAAATACTCCATGACCCCGAGGCGAGCGAAAACGATAAATTTGTGGCGCTGACCATGCTCCGCAATGCCGAAANCGCAGCTAAANGACAGCTCCCTTTCTGCCAGGACANAGGCACNGCGANTGTCANCGGCAAAAAGGGNCAGAACGTCTTCNCCGGCGGTGGCGACGAGAAGGAGATTTATCATGGCGTGTATGACACCTATACTGAAAACAACCTCCGCTATTCTCAGAACGCGCCCCTCAACATGTATGACGAAGTCAACACCGGGTGCAATCTTCCCGCTCAGGTCGACCTCTATGCCGTGGACGGCAACGAATACAAATTCCTCTTTGTGGCAAAAGGCGGCGGCTCGGCTAACAAGACCTACCTCTATCAGGAGACAAAGGCTCTTCTCAACCCCGAAAAGCTTGTGCCCTTCCTCGTTGAGAAAATGAAGTCGCTCGGAACTGCCGCATGTCCTCCTTATCANATCGCCTTCGTTATCGGCGGCACCTCAGCCGAAATGAATCTCGCCACTGTCAAGAAAGCNTCGGTAAAATACTACGACAATCTNCCCACCACCGGNAATGAATATGGCAGAGCNTTCCGNGATGNCGNGCTNGAGCAGNCCCTTTTGAAAGAAGCTCAGNAAATCGGTCTTGGCNCTCANTTTGGCGGCAAGTATTTCGCCCACGACATCCGTGTCATCCGTCTTCCGCGCCACGGTGCTTCATGCCCCGTAGGTCTTGGAGTGAGCTGTTCTGCCGACCGTAATGTCAAAGCGAAAATAAACAAGGACGGACTTTGGATTGAAAAGCTCGACACCAATCCCGGCGAACTCATCCCTGAAGAACTTCGCAATCAGGGCGAAGGCGACGTGGTGAAAATCGACTTGAACCGTCCCATGCCTGAAATTCTTGCCGAATTGACCAAATATCCCGTATCAACACGCCTGTCGTTGAACGGCACTATTATCGTGGGTCGTGACATCGCTCATGCCAAGATTAAAGAGCGTCTTGATGCCGGCGAGCCCATGCCCGACTATCTCAAGGATCATCCCATCTACTATGCCGGACCCGCAAAAACTCCTGCAGGAATGCCTTCAGGATCGTTCGGTCCCACCACCGCCGGGCGTATGGACTCCTACGTCGATCAATTCCAGTCGGCAGGCGGTTCCATGGTGATGATAGCCAAGGGTAACCGCAGCAAGCAGGTGACCGACGCTTGCCACAAGCACGGCGGATTCTATCTCGGCAGCATCGGCGGTCCCGCCGCAATCCTTGCCGCTAACAGCATCAAGAAAGTGGAATGCCTCGAATATCCCGAGCTCGGCATGGAAGCAATCTGGAAAATTGAAGTTGAAGACTTCCCTGCCTTCATCCTCGTCGACGACAAAGGCAACGACTTCTTCACCCAGATATCAGAACGCTGCCAAGGTTGCCCCATCACTAAATAGCACCCCAACCACCAACAAAAAAGCGAGGCTTCCTGCCCCGCTTTTTTTGTACCCCTCCCGCCCGGCGACAATCCACGCCACCCCTAAACGTATTGACATCGC
>WFMA01000083.1 GCA_009177195.1 Bacteroidales bacterium
CTAATGACAAAAATAATATGAAAAACTTTATTATCTTGTCCGTCTTGATATTGTCGTGTTTTGAACCGTCAGTTTCATGGCGTTTTGTCGATAATGAGCGCAATGTAGGTTGGATAATATTTAAACCTCATGTGATATTCAAATCGCCTACACTCTGGAAAAACAGTGAGTTTTTCAAGCGGTTAAGGGTTGAGGCGGCGCCTGGTATCAGTCTCGCATGTCCATTATAGGGGATTGTAAACATTGGATTGTGAATGTAATATAACTGTTGGCGCGGCGTTGGTGACCGGGGGTATTGGGAGCTGAGGTGATTTTGTGGCGTGCCGGTTGTGGTAGTGTTGAATAAAAGCAGTAAATTTGAGGATTATAACTTAACCGTATTAAAATCATGTTTTCACGCGAAACTTATATTTCCCGCCGCAACGAGCTGAAGAAGCGGGTTGGCAGCGGATTGATTCTCTTTATCGGAAACGATGAGACCGGATGCAACTATGAGGATAACACCTACGATTTCCGTCAGGACTCCTCTTTTTTATATTATTTCGGACTTCCCTACGCCGGACTTAACGCCATTATCGACATCGACAATGACCGGGAAATCATATTTGGCGACGAGCTGACGATCGACGCTATCGTGTGGATGGGCAACCAGCCNACTCTGCATGAGAAAGCGGGAATGGTGGGAATCGAGACCACTCTNCCTGCCGCCGACATNAAGGGCTATCTTGAGAAAGCNGCNAAGGCGGGGCAGAAGATTCACTATACGCCGACTTATCGTGCCGAGCATAAGCTGAAGCTGCTCGACTGGCTGNATATAAAGNCGGGAGCCGAAACGCNGTCNATCGACTTGATTCGCGCCATCGTGGACATGCGCTCGCATAAAACCGAGGAGGAGATCGAGGAGATTGAGCGCGCCTGCAACGTGACCGCTGATATGCACATTGCGGCAATGAAGGCTCTCCGCCCGGGCATGCATGAGTACGAGATTGTAGCGGTGATCGAGGGTCTCGCCGCGGCTAACGGTTCCCGCCTTTCGTTTCCGACAATCTCCACCACAGACGGGCAGACTCTTCACAATCACGCTCACCACCACATTGTGAAACCGGGTGACATGCTTCTTATCGATGCCGGCGCGGAGACACCGATGGGCTATGCCGGCGACATGTCGTCGACGATATGTGCCGACAAGACCTATACCTCGCGCCAGAAACTGATTTATGATCTTCAGGTGGCTTCGCATCTTGCGTCGGTTGCCGCATTGAAACCCGGAGTGCCGTTTAAGGATATTTATGAGCTGTCGTGTACAGTAGTGTGCCAGGGGCTTAAGGACCTTGGCATCATGAAGGGGGATCCTGCCGAAGCGGTTGCCGCCGGAGCCCATGCCATGTTCTATCCCTGCGGTCTCGGTCACATGATGGGTCTTGACGTTCACGACATGGAAAATCTTGGAGAAGTGTGGGTGGGTTACAACGGCGAGCCTAAGAGCACCCAGTTCGGACGCAAGTCGCTCCGTCTCGCGCGTCCGCTTGAACCGGGATTTGTCCACACCATCGAGCCGGGAATCTATTTCATCCCTGAATTGATCGACTATTGGGGCGCCGAAAAGCGTTTTGCCGATTTCATCAACTATGCCGAACTTGAGAAGTGGCGCGATTTTACCGGAGTGCGTAACGAGGAGGACTATCTCATCACTGCCGACGGCGCTCGCCGCCTCGGCAAAAAGATTCCTCTCACCACCGATGAGGTCGAAGCGTTGCGATAAAAGAAAAATGCCTTGTCTCTCGACACGGCATTTCTACAATGTTGTAAAGTGTATACAGGGATGTGATTTTCTATTTTGTCGTTATTGCAGTGATAGTTTTTAATATTATGCGGCAAAATTATAATAACATTTCGTGAAATGCAAGCAATAAGTAGGAAATATTCATGAAATGGTGGAATTTTTTCGTAAAAATAGAAGTTTTATTGATTTCGGTATAATAAAAATATTGCTGCCCGACAAATCTTTTGGGGCAGCAATATTTTTATCATGGCACGACTTACATCACGTCATAATTTGGATATAGCCTCATCTGAAAGGTTTTGCTGTCATTTTATTTTGGTGAGAATGTCATTTGGAGATTGGTGCATTTGGCTAAAAGCCACAATCTTTTTCCCGAGGTCTTTTATTGAGCCTCCAATGAAGTAAACAGTATCGTCGATAATCAGAAACCGGTCATGAACATTGTTGCATTGCTTTAGGCTGATTTCAGGATACTGAGCATTATGCCGTCGTAAATCAAGATTGATTTGCGAATTGCGAGGATTGGTGTAGACAGTTGCTAATACCCCCTCTTTTCGTTTATCAAGCGTTTTCAAAACGCGATCATCGACATAATTATCGATTAGAACTATGCGAGACTGCGCCTTTCGTACCAAATCTGAAATTAGAGAGTGGGCGTCGAATATCTGTCCTTCGAAGAAGAGCCCTTCGATTGGCTCAGCTTCTTTGTCATCAAGACGAGTCAGCACTTCGTCAATCTTCTTATCGTGTTCGGACAGATGCTTATGCATTAGCAGCTGGTGATGTTCTATAGTTTCAAGTCGTTGAAATAGTCTGGCGTTGCTCATAATGAAGCTGCGCATGGCAATAAACGCCCTCATAATCCGAATATTCACTTCTATGGCAGTATCCGATTTCAATACTCCGCTAAGCATTGCTATGCCCTGTTCGGTAAAAACAAAGGGCATATATCTTGTGCCTCCTCTCTGTGCCTTATCATTTGAGGTGCAGTTTTTGCACCTCAAACTATTGAATTCCGACGGGTCAAGCTCAAACATAAAATCNGTTTCTCNNGNATCTNTTGATGTTTGCCNTGACTGCTCTTTTCAAATATTTTGTCTCAACGCCATATAACCGAGCCAAATCACTATCGAGCATCACCTGCTGTCCACGAATGATGTGAATAAAATTTTCAATGGGTATTAGACTTGTATCCTCCGGCTCCAATAGGGGAGAAGTTTTTATTTTGTTATTTTCATTCATCTGATATTGATATTAAAATACAAAATTAATATTTTTTTCAGAGTGGTAGTAATAACATTTAGGCTATCAGTCAAGAGCGCGGATAAAAATGACTTTTACGCTATTGGCAATGACTATCAGAGAGAGTTATCCTTTAGGAGTTTTTCAATTGTGCGGGGCGAGAGATTATTTCTTGTAGATTACGGAAAGCCCGTCGCGAACGGGGATAAACACGTTTTCAACCCGCTCATCCTGCTGAACGAAGTCGTTGAAGCACAGAATCCCTTCGGTTTGCGCGTCGTGTGCGGAGCTGTCGGTCACTTTGCCATACCATAAAGTGTTGTCGGCAATGATGAAACCGCCGTTGCGCACCATCGGGAACACCATGTTGTAGTAGTCGAGATAGTGGCGCTTATTGGCGTCGATGAAAACGAGATCCCACTTTATGTCGCCGAGCGAAGGGAGAATTTGGGCGGCGTCGCCGATGTGAAGGGTGATTTTGCCCGAATAGGGCGACTCGTCAAGATGGCGGCGGATGAATTCTTCCATCTCGTCGTTGATTTCGACCGTGTGAACCATTCCTCCTTCGGGAAGTCCTTCGGCAAGACATTGCGCCGAGTAGCCGGTGAAAGTGCCGAGCTCCAGAATGTTGACCGGTCTTATCATCCTGACGAGCATTTTGAGCAATCGCCCCTGCTCGTGTCCCGAACACATATTGGCGTAGAGGCACGACACGTGAGTGTCGCGGTTGAGCCGCTTCAAGTGGGGCGGCTCCGCGTCGATGTGAGCCGAGATATATTCTTCGAGACTATTGTCGATCATTTAGCCTCTTCGAGGTTGGGAAGGCAGAAATTCTCGTAGTTGTCGAGAATGTCGCCCACGGTGTTGATCTCAAGGAAGGTTGTGCCGTGTCCTTCGCCAAACGAGCCTCCGAGATAGGCTATCCTGTCTTTGCGCGTGAGGCGTCCTATCTCCATGAGATAGTTGAGCGCGGTGCTGATGTAGCGTCGCGATGTCTCCATTTTTTCACGGTAAACCGGTAGAACTCCGTAGGATAGCGCGAGCAGTCTCACCACGTGGGGGCGGTAGCATATCGCCAGCACGGGGTCGTTGCCTCGGTAGGAGGAGATGTAGCGGGCGGTGCGTCCCGTGTAGCTGTCGGTCACGATCGCCTTGGTGCCGAGAATGTTGGACGATGCGACGGCTTGGCGTGCGAGGAACGACGTTACGTCGGGCTCGACGGTGGGGATGATGCGTGTGTGGGCGAGCGATTTTTCAACCTCGGCAGCCACTTTGGTCATTGTCGATATCGCCTCGACGGGATATTTTCCGTAGGCGGTTTCACCGCTGAGCATGAGCGCGTCGGTGTGCTGGTTGACAGCGTTGGCGATGTCACTCACCTCGGCGCGGGTGGGGCGCGGGTTGTTTATCATCGAGTGGAGCATCTGGGTCGCTACGATGACCGGCTTGTGGTGGAGCACGCATTTATTTATGAGCGAGCTTTGGATCACGGGGATGCGTTCGGCGGGCACTTCGATGCCGAGGTCGCCTCGCGCGATCATAATTCCGTAGGATGCTTCGAGGATTTCGTCGAAATTGTCGATGCCCTCCTGATTCTCGATTTTTGAGATGATTTTAATGGGGCTGTCGTTGGCGTCAAGAATCTCCTGGATGTCCTCGACGTCGCGTGCTGAACGGACGAATGAGTGGGCGATGAAGTCGATGCCCAGCTCCATGGCGATGTTTATGTTGGTCTTGTCGCGCTCGGTCAGCGAGGGGAGGGGAATTTTCACGCCAGGGATGTTGACGCTTTTGCGCGATCCGAGCTCGCCGCCGTTGAGCGCGGTGGCATGGATAATTTTGCCGTCGATGCTGTCGATGATAAAGTCGATTTCGCCGTCGTCGATAAGAAAATGCACTCCCGGAATCGCATGTTCGGCGATGTCGGGATAGGACAGGCAGATGCGGTCATGGGAGGTCTCTCCCTGCGGATTGCCTTCGAAAGTTACCTTGTCGCCGGCGTTGAAGGAGATTGTCGAGTCCGAAACATTTGTGGTGGTGCGTATTTCGGCTCCTTTAGTNTCCATCAGGATTCCGATGGACGAGGACACCGCACGGACGTTGGAAACGATTTTCTTGAACCCTTCGTAGGACAAGTGGGCTGAGTTCATTCTCACCACGTTGAGACCGTTGTCATAGAGGTCGCGGATGAACCCCACGTCACATCTTTTGTCGGAAATTGTGGCTACAATTTTGGTGAATTTTTTCATTTTCTTATTTAGCGAATAATCGATTCAATGACTGTTGTTTAGATGAAAGCTTCGAGCGCCAGGCGGTAGCTGTCGAAGCCGAATCCGGCGATGACGCCGCGGCACACTCCCGAAATCATGGAGCGGTGGCGTATCTCNTCGCGCGCATGCACATTGCTTATATGCACCTCGATCACCGGNGTGTTGATAGCCGANATGGCGTCGGCGATGGCGAGCGACGTGTGGGTGTAGGCTCCCGCGTTCAGGATAATGCCGTCTACTTCGCCAAATCCCACCCTGTGGAGCTCGTCGATGATGGCGCCCTCGCTGTTGCTCTGGAAGTAGGAAATTTCCACATCGGGATAGCGGGCGGCAAGCGATTCGAGGCACTTGTCAAAACTGTTGCTGCCGTATATTCCGGGTTCGCGCACACCCAAAAGGTTGAGATTGGGTCCGTTGATGATTGATATTTTAGTCGCCATAGTCGTTTTTGCAGTGCATATCGTGGATTTCGATGTGCAAAATTACAAAAAAATCAGTAATTTTACCGACAAATCATGTATTACAACAAAACTTATTTGCTATGAGTAAGAGTTTCTGGATTTCAATAATCGCTATATTGATGGCGGCGCAGCTTTGCGCTCAGGAGAGTGAAAAGCAGAAGAAATATCTGGTTGCGGGTGTCGCTTTCTATAATCTTGAAAATCTGTTTGACACGATAAATAACAACGGGAAGTATGACTACGAGTTTTCCCCCGAGGGGCCGCGCATGTGGAATTCNGAGAAATATGGNAAGAAGCTCGGCAANCTTGCCCGGGCTATAACCGCTCTCGCCACTCCCGAGACCCCCATCGGTCCTGCTGTTATTGGAATAAGCGAGGTGGAGAACCGTAGCGTTGTCGAGGACTTGGTGAAAAAAATCGATGAGACGCTCGTAGCCGCCGGTAAGGACCCGTGGAACCTGCAGATTGTCCACCATGACTCTCCCGATTTGCGCGGCATCGACGTGGCGCTTCTNTACAATCCCGTCTATTTTCAGCTTGAAAATGTCAATAANCANCGTCTCGTGATTCCCGACGAGCCCGATTTCCTCACNCGCGACCAGCTGGCGGTGAGCGGTATGCTGCTCGACAAGCCGATGGGGTTCATTGTCAACCACTGGCCTTCGCGTCTCGGAGGCGAGAAGGAGTCGAGCTCCAAGCGCGAGGCTGCCGCAAGGCTTTCACGCCACATCGCCGACTCGCTCCGCCGCGACAATCCCGCCCGCGGAGTGGTGATGATGGGCGACTTGAACGACGACCCGTTCAACAAGTCGTGCGCCGAAGCGTTTGGAGCTGTGCGCGATCGTGAGCAAGTGACCCACGACGGATACTACAATCCCTTCTGGTACATACTCGACAATGGCGTGGGTACGCTTTGCTACAACGGCAAGTGGAACCTTTTTGACCAGATTATCGTGTCGGGAAATCTTGTTGATAATTCCGATCCCGAGTTCCAGTATTGGAAATGCACGGTGCTTAACGCTCCTTTCCTGCGCACTAAAACCGGAAAATACAAGAACTATCCCCACCGCACTTATTCGCGAAACAATTTCCTTAACGGATACTCCGACCACTTCCCCACTCAGATATTTCTCGTGCGTGAAGTTGCTGAATAAATGCAAGTTAAGCTAAAAAAATCAGGGTTGCGGCTCGAAATGCATGAACCGTAACCCTGATTTCGTTTTTTTGTAAAATAGGATCTTAACGTCCCGAGGTAACTTGCAAGCGGCTGTTGCCGGGATAGATTTTTATAAACCTGGTGCCGTGGGGAGCCAGCGGGGTGGTGAAACTCTCCTCTGATTCAGCCACGTCCTTCTGCCGCCACAGGTCGCGCACGGTTTGTTTCCCGCGCAGTCCCAGACTCTTCCATGTCACGGTGCCTTGAGTGTCATCCGTCCCGATNTTGNAGAGCCNCACTGCCATCGAACCGTCCTCAAGCGGCTTGGCGAATACGATTACGTCGCCCTCCTGAGCCACCGGCATCGCCTGGATTCCGAGCGGGTCCTGATTGACTTCTATAACCTCGTCGTTGGTTAGCAGGCTCAGGGTGAAGTCGTCGAGCTGAGCCATGTCGCATCCTATGAGCAGCGGCGACGACAGCAGGCTCCACAGGCTGATGTGGGTGTATTGCTCGTCGGCGGTGAGTCGGGTGTAGTGGAGCTTCGGACCCCAGCCCACCATGCCCACCACGAGCATGTCGGGATCGATCCAGTGTCCGGGACCAACGAATGGCGCCCACTTTGTCTGGTTGAAGCCTTGACGGTACACTTTATCCCATGTGTCCTTGATGTCGCCGGTTGTGCGCCAGCAGTTGACCATCTTCTTCCACTGCGGAGCGTCAGCCCACGGAGCGCTGTTTGACATGCTGAACACGATGTCGCGGTCATGGGAGCGTAGGGCGTCGTGCATCTCGGTGACGTGATACACGTCGTTGGGGTTCCAGTCATATTTCAGATAGTCCATGCCCCAGTCGACCCATTGCTGCACGTCGTTTTTCACGAACGAGTATTTTCCGTGGTGGTAGTTTACGCCATGTTTTATCTTCTTTTCAGGATCGACGAAGCGGTAGTTCTCGTTGGCATATTTTTCCACCCAGTCGTAGGTCCCGTCGGGATTGTCGCAGTAGGAGCCGGCGTGTCCCGCATAGGTTCCCACCCAGGGACCTGAATAGATGCCTATCTTGAGTCCCATCGAGTGGATGGTGTCGGCAAGCGCCTTCATGTCGGGAAACTTGGCGTTGGTCATCACGGCGTTGTGTTCGCCACCGCGCAGCGCCTGCCAGCCGTCGTCGATGTTGATGTATTGCCATCCGTGGTTTATGAGCCCTTTGTCTACCATTGCTTTAGCCGAGCTGAGGACCTTCTCCTGACTCACTGCGTCGCCCCAGCAGTTCCAGCTGTTCCACCCCATGGGAGGCGTGAGGGCTATTTTGTCGCCAACTGCAATCTTCAGCTCCCGGCTTGCTGTTCCAAGGCTGTTGGTGGCTGAGAGGGTTACGATGTATTCGCCCGGTTTGCTCACTTTTCCGGTGATTTGCCCTGTTTTAGGATCGAGCTTCAGTCCCTGCGGGAGGTCTTTTGCCGCAAAGGTCATGGGGCGCGCTCCTGTCGCCGGGATCGTGTAGAGGAATTGTGAGCCGGGACGCGCGCCAAACACCTTCGCACCGTTTATGCGGGGCGTGGCGGGNGCTTTAGGGGTGAGGATGTGTTTAGCCATCGTGTCGGGGATTGCCGTTTCTTGAGCGGTGGCGGAGGCGCCTCCCCATAGCATGGCGGCTCCCGTCAGTGTCGCTAAAATATNTTTTTTCATTGCTGATTGTGGATTGTTTTGCGCAAAAATAGCGGNGCCGGTCGAAANNGGCTATGAATATTGTNCCTTGATTTTCCAATATTGCGTCGNGCNNGNCGTTTTCCNTNNATTNNGNNCNGNGGATGAATACGGCAAGAGCCGCATCTGTTGGCTGAGATGCGGCTCTTGGTTGTTGGGTCTTGTTTCGGAAAGACGGCTTAGATGAGGTTTTCGAGCGAGGAGACGTTGTTGGCTATCTCTTCGTCAGATACCTGATAGTTGTTGAGGTCGCCCGAGAAATATCGGTCGTAAGCCGCCATGTCGATGAGCCCGTGTCCCGACAGGTTGAACAGGATGGTTTTCTGAACTCCCTCCTCTTTCGCTTTGAGCGCCTCGCGGATGGTGGCTGCTATCGCATGGGAGCTTTCGGGCGCGGGGATGAGTCCCTCGGCTTGGGCAAACATGGTCGCAGCCTTGAATGTTTCGAGCTGAGGGATGTCGACAGCCTCGATCATGTTGTCGACTTTGAGCTGGCTCACTACCGAGCCGGCGCCGTGGTAGCGGAGACCTCCGGCATGGATGTTTGCCGGCGAGAAGTTGTGTCCCAGCGTGAGCATGGGGATGAGGGGAGTGTAGCCCGCCTCGTCGCCGAAGTCATATTGGAACACGCCGCGTGTCAGCTTCGGACACGATTCAGGCTCGGCGGCGATGAAGCGCGTGTTGCGGTCGCCGCTGAAGTTGTGGCGCAGGAACGGGAATGAGATGCCCGAGAAATTGCTGCCGCCACCGAAGCAACCTATCACGATGTCGGGATATTCCCCTGCCATCTCCATTTGCTTTTCAGCTTCGAGCCCTATGACCGTTTGGTGGAGCGACACGTGGTTGAGCACCGACCCGAGGGCATACTTGCAGTTGGGTGTCGAGAGGGCGAGCTCCACGGCTTCCGAAATGGCTGTTCCGAGCGAGCCCTGATAGTTGGGGTGGTCGGTGATGATTTTACGTCCCGCTTTGGTCGACATGCTCGGCGAGGCGATCACCTCGGCGCCGTAGGTCTGCATGATCGAGCGGCGGTAAGGTTTCTGGTGGTACGACACTTTCACCATGTAGACGGCGAGCTCCAGCCCGAAGTGCTTTGCGGCAAGCGATAGCGCCGCTCCCCATTGTCCCGCTCCGGTTTCGGTGGTGATGTTGGTCACCCCCTCCTTTTTGCAGTAATAAGCCTGGGGTATNGCCGAGTTGAGCTTGTGGGATCCNACGGGGCTTACGCTTTCATTNTTGAAATAGATGTGGGCGGGGGTGTCGAGGAGCTTTTCAAGCCCGCGGGCTCTCACCAGCGGGGTAGGGCGCCATATTCGGTACATTTCCCTCACTTCGTCGGGAATTTCAATCCAGCGGTCGGTGTCGTTCAGCTCCTGGCGTGAAGCCTCCTGGGTGAAAATCGGGTAGAGGTCTTCGGGGGCGAGCGGCTTCTTGGTGGCGGGGTTGAGGATGGGGCGCGGTTTCACCGGCATGTCGGCGACAAGATTGTACCAGGCAGTCGGAATATCTTTTTCCTGCAGGATAAATTTCTTGGATTCCATATTGAAAATGTGTTGATTGATTATTTGTTTCAGAATACAAATGTAGGTAAAAACGCTAATTTTCGGAAGAAAAAAATGCAGGGTGGGACAATTTGTGGGTAAATCCGCTCATTTCGCATTGTAACTTTGCCTCGTGAACAACATTAAAAAACTATAAAATCTGATACACACTATGAGAAACCGAGAAATGATTGCCGCCGTCGCCATCGCCATGGAGATAGCGTGCCCCCTGAAAGCGAAAGAGAATGTGAGCCACTTCACCGTCCGTGAACTCACCCGTAGCGAAACAGCCCTCAGGCTTGGCATCGACAACACCCCTCCGGCATGGGCGGTGGACAACATGAACCGTCTTATAAAGGAGGTGCTCGACCCGGCGCGCGACGCCCTGGGGATGCCCGTAATCGTGAACAGCGGCTACCGTTGCGAGCCGTTGAACCGCGCCGTGGGCGGAGTTGCTCGCTCCTATCATCTTGCCGGGCGAGCCGCCGACCTCACCACGGGTAGCGTGGAGAATAACCGACTGCTGTTCAACATCCTGAAGCGCTTGCCCCACGTCGAACTGATATGGGAGCGCGGAGGCGCATGGATCCACGTAGCATATTAGCCGCCATTGCCTGAAATAAAGCTGTCTTAATGTTGCAAAATTCAATTTATCTTCCTATCTTGCAAAACTTTTCCTCTCAACCTTCAACTCATATCGCCATGAAAAAAGCCCAAGCATTGAATATCCTAAAACGGAACTTAACTATACACCCCAAGTGGTATAACTATCTTTTCATCCCTGGTCCATTCAATTAACTGATCACAACAATATCAAATCCTCCTGTTATGAAATTAAGATTCATACTTATTCCAATTTGCATTATCTTTTTCTCCTCATGCTTTTATTATTTGCACAAGGAAGATACGCCAATAATAAAAGTGGAAAATAATTCTACAGATACGATTCTGGCTCATTGCATTAAATATAGACCGGAATTACTCGAATTAAGCATGGACTCGGTTCTACTATATGAATATTGGGGNCTATCTGAGANAATAGNACCGTCCNAAAGTGANCAAATGNGANNNCCNCGTNATGTACANNANTAGNCATAANNCNTGGAAGAAACTNTTAGATGGGCGAATNCTTTTATNNATTTNNGTTAAAGCGCAACCNCCTATAATGGTCATGCGTTTGGACCTGACGGAAGAACAAGCTAAAAAGATGCACTGGACAGTTAGATATCCCGAAGACAGTTACCTGTCTATTCCGCTCGATACTGACGAATAAGCGGCATCGCAATATGGCTTTTCCCTCCACCTACTCATCAAGCGATAATATTTTAGGCACTAAACGGAAATTCAATATGGCATCAAAATTACTTAAGGCTATTATAGCCCTCCTTACTCTTTCTTTATGCGGTTGCGACAAATTCTATGAAATAGTGAGAGTTGAAAACCTCTCTGATCAACCGATTTATCTCATGGACATCCCCATTGGCTATGGTACTCCACCGGGATTTAGAACAACATTGATCGAGCCCCATGAAAATTATAAAATCTATGGAGACACGCATGAAGAACGAAAGAGCTATTTCAAGCGAATTAGAGCTATTGAATTCAATTTCAAGGATGACAAAAGAAACGATATATTCTCCATAACGCTGAGCGAGGCGCAGCTGAGGGCGCTGAACTGGACTGTAAAATACCCGCTGAGCGATGCCGATAAGGAGATTATCGAAGAGTACAAAGTGCCTTACGAAGACAACAACAATCGACAACCTTGAACCGCCACCTCAAGCCAACAAGATGATTGGTGAGCAGCTGCATCGCTGCCTGTATTATCCCATGCCTGAGGAGGACAAGGAGATTCTTGAAATGTATTGAGGGCAATTGCTTTATTGGCAGTGAGTTGCGGAGCTATTTTGTTTTGTGGCGGAGTTTTCGTAACTTAGCAAAAATTTTGACTCATTGCAATGAATAATAAGAAACTCAAAATAGGAATAACGCAAGGCGACATTAACGGCATCGGGTATGAGGTGATTCTCAAGGCTGTCGAAGACACCCGCATAGCCGAGCTGTGTACGCCGATAATCTACGGGTCGGCGAAAATCGCCGCCTATTATCTGAAGGGCGCCGAACAGCAGCCCGTGCCGATGGTTCAGGTTTCTTCCCCCGCTCAGGCGAAGGAAAACGAGATAAATATCATCAACGTGGTGCCCGAGGACACTAAAATTGAGCCGGGAGTGCTGTCGAAAAGCGCCGGCGAGGCGGCATTTGCAGCTCTTGAGCGCGCTGTTGCCGACCTCCGTGCCGGCGAGATCGACGCGCTGGTGACGGCGCCCATCAACAAGGATGCCATTCAAAGCGACACGTTCCACTTTCCTGGGCACACGGAGTATCTTGAATCTTCGCTTGGCGACGGCGCCAAGGCGCTGATGATTTTGTGCAGCGAGGCGATGCGCGTGGCTCTGGTGACCACCCATCTGCCCATCGCCAAGGTTCCGGCGGCAATCACCACCGACGCGATTGTCGAGAAGCTGACGGCGTTCAACGAATCCTTGCGCAAGGATTTCGGCATCACCGCTCCGCGCATAGCCGTGCTTTCGCTTAACCCCCATTCGGGAGAGAACGGGCTGCTTGGCGGCGAGGAGAAGGAGATCATCGCTCCGGCGATAGAAGCCGCCAGGTCAAAGAACATACTTGCGTTCGGTCCCTATGCTTCCGACGGATTTTTCGGCACCGAGGGCTATAAGGTGTTTGACGGCGTGCTCGCCATGTATCATGACCAGGGGCTCGCTCCGTTCAAGGCGAAGTCGATGGACAGCGGGGTTAACTTCACGGCGGGNCTTCCTTTCGTGAGAACTTCGCCCGACCANGGCACCGGTTTCGANATCGCCGGCAAGTGGATGGCTTCNGCTGAGTCGATGCGTCAGGCTATTTATGCCGCTATCGACATTTACCGCAACCGCTGCAACGATGCCTACGCCTACCGCAACCCGCTGAGAAAACAGTATTTTGAGAAAGGAAAAGATAATGTGGTGCTCGACCTTACCAAAGATGAGGGCGCCAATGACTAAATAAACNGATAGACCAATGCATTACGCCATTATCGCAGCCGGCGANGGCTCGCGTCTNGCCCANGAGGGCGTGGCACGTCCCAAGCCGTTGGTGCTCCTTAACGGGGTGCCCATGATCAAGCGGCTCATAGACATCATGATGTCGTGTTCGCCTGAATCATTGTCAATCATCGTGAACGAGCAGATGACCGAGGTGAGAGAGTATCTTGAAAGCCTCTCGCTGCCGGTGCCGTTTCATCTCGTGGTGAAGTCGACCCCCAGCTCGATGCACTCGTTCTGGGAGGTGAGCCGCAGTTTTCCCGCCCGCGGGAAATTCATCCTCACCACCGTCGACACCATTTTCCGCAGCGAGGATTTCAGCCGCTACGTGAAGGCTTTNGAAGAGAGTTNCGACGCCGACGGCTACATGGCTGTCACTTCNTTTATCGACGATGAGAAGCCGCTTTACATCGAGGTGAACGACGACATGCGCATCACTGCTTTCCTCGACGCGCCCAAGGAGGGGATCAAGTACATCTCGGGCGGCATATACGGACTGACTCAGCCGGCTCTCGGGATTCTCGACGAGTGCATGAAAGGCGGAGTGAGCCGCATGCGCAATTATCAGCGCGCCCTTGTCGAGGGCGGGCTCAACCTGAAAGCTTATCCGTTCAGCAAGATTGTCGATGTCGACCATGCCGGCGACATAGCGACTGCCGAGCGGTTCATAGCCGGAGAAAATTAAAACAATCATACACTACTACAGAAAGCGATGGCAGAAATAACAATAGCCGGAATCATGAGAGCCGGCGCTTACTCTCCTAACCACATCGGAAATGACGCCGCCATTTTCAACGCCACAGCCGACCAGCTGCGCAAACGCGGAATGATCGTTAACATCTACTCGGAGGAGCAGTTCATAGCCGGCGAGGTGAAGGAACGTATCATAGTGAACATGTGCCGCGAAATGAAGTCGATCCATCTTCTCCAGAAACTGGAGGACGAAGGGGCGCTGGTGATCAATTCCGGTTACGGAATCGAAAATTGCACCCGCGAGCGCATGACGCGCATTCTCGTGGGCAGCAACATTCCTTATCCCGAAAGCCTTATCGTGGACACCGACGAGGCTGTGGCTGGCAAACTTAAAAAAGCGGGCTACACGCAGTGCTGGATCAAGCGCGGCGACTTCCATGCCATGCACAAGGAGGACGTGAGTTACGTGCGCCACCCCGAGGAGGCTCAGGAGGTGCTTCAGGAATATTTCCTGCGCGGTATCAAGCGCGCCGTCATCAACCGCCATCTCGTCGGCGACCTCATCAAGTTCTACGGTGTGCAGGGCACGCCTTTCTTCTACTGGTTCTATCCCTTCGAGGCGGGACATTCCAAGTATGGTCATGAGGCTATCAACGGAAAGTCGCAGGGAATCGAGTTTGACAAGGCGCGGATGATGTCGATATGCCAGGCTGCGAGCGAGGTGCTCGACGTCAAGATTTATGGCGGCGACTGCATCGTGAACCCCGACGGCTCGATACGCATCATCGACTTTAACGACTGGCCCAGCTTCGCTCCGTGCCGCCAGGAAGCGGCTCCCCACATAGCGAAGTGCATTATCAACACAATTAAAGAGCATCAGAAATGACATCATCGGCTACGAATGACAGCAACAGCTCGTTGCAGAGCACACTGAAGTCGATGGACACCGAGGAGCACATCGACCTGTGGTTTTACCGCAAGATAGGCTATATGTGGGCGTGTCTTGCGAAGCGCCTCGGAATCACCCCCAACGCCATCACTATCGCGTCGATATTCCTCGGCGTTGCGGCGGGAGTGCTGTTTTATTTCCCCGACATGTGGATAAATGTGGCGGGAATGCTGCTGCTTGTGTGGGCTAACTCGTTTGATTCAGCCGACGGGCAGCTGGCGCGCATGACCAAGCAGTATTCACGGCTGGGGCGCATACTTGACGGTCTTGCCGGCGACATGTGGTTTGCCGCGATTTACTTTGCGATATGCTTCCGCGAAAACTTGACGTCGGAATTTTTCTCAGCCCACACTTGGGTTATATGGACCATTGCCGTTGTCGCCGGGCTGTGTCACGCCAAGCAGGCTGCCATGGCTGACTATTACCGCCAGTTCCACCTCTATTTCCTGAAAGGGGAGGGCGGAAGCGAGCTCGAATCGGCGGCGGCGTTGAAGGAGAAGCTTGCGGCACTGTCGTGGACCCGCAATTTCTGGAGCAAGCTGACGCTGTCGGTCTACACCAATTATACTGCCAACCAGGAGGTGATGACCCCTGCCATGCAGTCGTTGCGCCGGGAGCTGAAAAGCCGTTTCCCCGACGGAAACATTCCGGCTTCATTCCGTGAGGCGTTCCGCGCCAAGAGCTTGCCGCTGATGAAGTATACCAACATACTTTCATTCAACTGGCGCACTATCGCGCTGTTCACTTCGCTGTTCCTTTCGATGCCGTGGCTCTACTTCGTTTTCGAGCTTACGGTGCTCAACGGGATTCTCGTCTATATGGTGGCACGCCATGAGCGCATCTGCCGCAATTTTGTAAAGCAACTGAAAGATGGACTCTATTAAGGATATTATTAAAGGTGTCATTTTCGATTACGGCGGCACGATCGACAGCCGCGGCGCTCATTGGAGCGAGGTGATATGGGACGGCTACAGGTCGGCTAAAGTCGATGTCGACAAGGCTACTTTCCGTGACGCTTACGTTCATGCCGAGCGCGAGCTCGCCCGTCATCCCCACATCAAGCCTGATGATAACTTTTACGCTCTGCTCTATAAGAAAATGGTGATCGAACTTAATTATCTGGTCGAAAAGGAAGTGGTTGACGAGGACGACGTTGAGTCGCTCGCCCCTGCTATAGCCCGCTATTGCTATGACAGGGCTCGCGAGTGCGCCGACGAGGCTCGTCCTGTTCTTGAACGTCTTGCCGAGCGCTATCCCATGGTGCTTGTGAGCAATTTCTATGGCAACGTGGAGGCTGTTCTGGAGGATTTTGACCTTCGCCGCTATTTCAAGGAGATCATAGAGAGCGCGGTGGTGGGTGTTCGCAAGCCCGATCCTCGCATTTTCGCTCTCGGGGTGGAGGCTTTGGGGCTTCCTGCCGGAGAGGTGCTCGTAGTGGGCGACTCGTATAAAAAGGATATCGTTCCCGCCGAGAGCATAGGATGCAAAGTGGCATGGTTGAAGGGTAAGGGCTGGACGGCTGACGAGGATGCCGTCATGCACCCGGCAATCATCAAAAATCTGTCGGAATTGCTTGACGTGGCATTATGACTTGTTAACATAAATAACTATTTTTGGAGCGTGATTTAAGGAGTTTTGGCTAAAATGAGATATTTTTAAGTAAATTTTACTTATTGTGAATAAAGTTTGTTGAAAAATTTTTTCACATCTCAAAAATAACTACTACTTTTACACGCTTTTAGCCTTAAACTATAGGAAAAATAGCAAATAGAGATTGAACTAATACAAAAAAGGGAAATAAAAACTAATTAACCATCACAATCATGAATCAAAGTGAAGTTAAGAAAGCCGAGGGTAAACTCGGTATTCTCGTTGTAGGACTTGGAGCAGTAAGTACTACATTTATTACCGGTGTCCTCATGGCACGCAAAGGTCTTGCAAAACCTATCGGTTCATCAACTCAGTATGATGTAATCCGTGTAGGCGAAGGCGCTGACAAGAAGTATCTTCATTATAACCAAATCATTCCTCTCGCATCACTTGACCAAATCGAATTCGGTTCTTGGGACGTTTATCCCCAGAATGCGTTTGAGTCAGCAATGAACTGCGAGGTTCTTAAGGAGAAAGACATCCTTCCCGTTAAGGACGAGCTCGAAGCTATCAAGCCCATGAAGGCTGCTTTCGACAAGAACTATGCAAAGCGTCTTGAGGGTGACAATGTGAAGGACTGCAAGACTCGCTGGGAAATGGTTGAAGCTCTTCGCGAAGATATCCGCAACTTCAAGGCTGAACACAAATGCGACCGCATCGTTGTGCTCTGGGCAGCTTCTACCGAAGTTTATGTTCCGGTTGACGAGAAGGTTCACTACAATCTCGCCGATCTTGAGGCTGCAATGAAGGCTGACGACCGCGAACACATCGCTCCGTCAATGTGCTATGCTTACGCTGCGCTTGTTGAAGGCGCTCCCTTTATCATGGGCGCTCCCAACACCACCGTTGACTTCCCCGCAATGTGGGAACTCGCTGAAAAGACCAAGATGCCCATCGCCGGTAAGGACTTCAAGACCGGACAGACTCTCGTTAAGTCAGGTTTCGCTCCCATCATCGGTGTTCGCCACCTCGGTCTCGCAGGATGGTTCTCAACCAACATCCTCGGTAACCGTGACGGTCTCGTTCTTGACGAACCCGCCAACTTCCGCACCAAGGAGGTCAGCAAGCTTTCTACTCTCGAGTCAATCCTCGTTCCCGAAAAGCAGCCCGACCTTTACACCGACTACTACCACAAGGTGCGTATCAACTACTATCCTCCGCGCAATGACAACAAGGAAGGATGGGACAACATCGATATCTTCGGCTGGATGGGCTATCCGATGCAGATCAAGATCAACTTCCTCTGCCGCGACTCTATCCTTGCAGCTCCCCTCTGCCTCGACCTCTGCTTGCTCATCGACATGGCAGCTCGTTGCGGATGGTATGGCACTCAGCGCTTCCTGAGCTTCTTCCTCAAGAGCCCGATGCACGACTACACCAAGGATGAAGTTCCTGTAAACAACCTCTTCGAGCAGTATGTGATGCTTAAGAACGCTGTTCGCGAAATGGGCGGTTACAAGGCTGACGAGCTTATCGACTAATCGAAACCCCTTTTGAATAAATTCACGGAGGGATCCTAAATGCAGGGTCCCTCCATTTTTTTTCGTCGCCCGAGTGGATGCGGCGATTTCGATAGCGCCGCTGAAGCGGGTATTTGCCGGGCTTAGACGCTGTTTTCGGGAAAGTTTTCTTATCTTTGTGTAATCAATAGATGTTATCACGGATATGCAAGCAGTTATTCTTGCCGCCGGAATGGGGCGCAGACTCGGTGAATTTACCGCAAACAACACCAAGTGTATGGTCGAGGTCAATGGCGAACGGCTTATTGACCGCCTGCTCAAGCAATTGTCGCGTCATAACCTGAGCCGCATTGTGATGGTTGTGGGATATGAAGGGCAAAAGCTGAAAGACTATGTGACGGAGCGTTACCCCGAGCTTGGAGTGCTTTTCGTGGAGAACCGCGTATACGACAAGACCAACAATATCTACTCCCTGTGGCTGGCGCGCGATTATCTGAAAGAGGAGGACACCCTGCTGCTGGAAAGCGACCTTATTTTCGAGGACCGCATCCTGTCGACGGCGATTGAGAGCGAGTATCCCACCCTGGCGCTCGTGTCAAGATATGAGTCATGGAATGACGGCACGATGGTGACTATCGACGAGGATAACAATATAGTCAATTTTATTTCCAAAAAGGCGTTCAACTATGAGGACACCCCGTTTTACTATAAGACGGTCAATGTCTATAAGTTCAGCCGCGATTTCACGGTGAACCACTATCTGCCATTTTTGGAAGCGTATCTGAGCGTGCTTGGAAACAACGAGTACTACGAGCAGGTGCTGAGGGTGATCACGCTCATTGACCGCGCCGGTCTTAAAGCGTTGCCGGTGTCGGGCATGAAATGGTATGAAATCGACGACGTGCAGGACCTCCGAATAGCCGAAACGATGTTTGCCTCGCCCGAGGAGCGTCTTGCTAAAATCCAGCACAGCTATGGCGGCTACTGGCGCTATCCGGGATTGCTTGACTTCTGCTATCTGGTGAACCCTTATTTCCCGAGCAAGCGTCTTAATGACGAGATGAAGGCTAATTTCGACACTCTTCTGCGCGAGTATCCGTCGGGAATGGGTGTTAATTCGCTGCTTGCGGGAAAATATTTCGGCATCAGGCAGGAGTATGTGTGCATCGGCAATGGCGCCGCCGAGCTTATCAAGGCTCTGATGGAGCAGCTGCCCGGAAAGGCGGGGGTAACTTTTCCCACTTTCGAGGAGTATCCCAACCGTCTCCCCGCCGACAGGGTGGTGAAGTATTATCCCGGCAATCTCAATTTTTCCTACACCGCTGACGATTTAATCGATTATTTCGGCGATAAAGATATTTCAACGCTGCTGCTCGTGAACCCCGATAATCCGTCGGGCAACTTTATTCCCCGCGGCGAGGTGCTAAAGCTTGCCGCTTATTGCCAGTCGAAGGACATAAGGCTTGTGGTCGACGAGTCGTTCGTGGATTTCAGCGTGGGCGGAGAAGAAAATTCACTGCTGAAGAATGATGTGCTTGAAAGCTACCCCTCCCTTTGCGTGATGAAGAGCATCTCCAAGTCCTACGGGGTGCCGGGACTGCGCCTCGGTGTGCTTGCGTCAGCTGACAGGAAGCTTATTGACCGCCTTCGCAGCGATGTGTCGATATGGAACATTAACTCCTTCGCCGAGTTCTACATGCAGATATTCGGCAAGTATGAGGGGGATTATCGCAACGCATGTGAAAAATTCAGAAGCGAACGCGCCGCTTTCCATCGGGAGCTTGAGAC
>WFMA01000109.1 GCA_009177195.1 Bacteroidales bacterium
GCGGTCGCTATATTTTGCGCGTCGGTAACTCCAAGCCGGGCTCAGTCTATAGGCGGAGGCGGGGTTGTGTCGCTCGATTCATGCAGGGCGATGGCTGTGCGCAACAACAAGCAGATGCGCATAGCTTCGGAGCGTGTCAAAGCGGCAGGCTATCAAAAGAAAGAGGCATTCGCAGCCTACCTGCCGGCGATCGATTTTGCCGGCGGCTATACGTATAATCAGAAAAGCATTTCAGTTTTTGACTCTGACCAGTTTCTTCCCGTCAAGACTTTTGACGGCAACGGCTATGCGTTCAGCATGGTGAGCGGTCCCGACGGCACTCCAATAAAGGGTCCCGACGGTCAGTATATCCCGAAAGAGGTGGCATGGCTTCCCAAGGATGCCTTGTCCTACGATATCCACAACGTGTTTTTCGGAGCCGTCACTCTCACTCAACCTGTCTATATGGGGGGGAAGATCGTGGCGATGAATAAAATCACTCAGTATGCCGAGGAGTTGGCTCGGTCGATGCACGCAAGCGGAGCGGAGGATGTGATATATGCTGTCGACGCCGCCTATTGGGAAGTGGTTTCTCTTGAAGCCAAGAAACAGCTCGCCACGAGCTACGTGGCTCTGCTCGACACTCTTCACCGCCAGGTCAAGGCGATGGTAGATGTAGGCGTTGCCACCAAGGCTGACCAGCTTAGCGTGGACGTGAAGCTTAACTCGGCAAATGTGGACTTGACGAAGGTGGAAAACGGACTGGTGTTGTGCCGCATGGCGCTTGCGCAGTTGTGCGGGTTGCCGGTCAATACCGAAATGACTCTTGCCGATGAGAACTCTCCCTCGGTCGACATGTCGCCGGTTGCGACGAGCTATAATATGAACGATGTCTATGCAAGCCGCCATGACCTCCATGCTCTTGAACTGGGGCGCAAGATCACCTATCAGCAGGGCAAGGTGGCGTTGTCGTCGATGCTTCCCAATCTTGCCGTGGTCGGCGCTTATTCTTTTTCCAATCCCAATATGTTCAACGGGTTCGAGAAGCGTTTCAACGGCGCGTTTTCAATCGGCGCCGTACTGAAGATTCCCATCTGGCACTGGGGAGGAAATTACAACAAGTATCGCGCGGCAAAGACGCAGACCGCTATAATGGACCTGCAGATCGAGGACGCGAAAGAGATGATAAATCTTCAGGTGAGCCAGGCTGCGTTCAAAACCAACGAGGCGCTGAAGACCTATATCGCCACCAAGTCAAATATCGCCAGCGCCGATGAGAACCTGCGCAGCGCGCAACTTGCTTTCAAGGAGGGCGTGGCTACATCCGACAACGTGATGGAAGCGCAGACGGCATGGCTTAAAGCTCATTCCGAGAACGTGGACGCTGAAATAGACGTGAACCTTTGCCGGGTGTATCTGTCGAAGGTTTTGGGAAACATGGATTATAATTATATAACTAAAGAATAAAAAACACCTCATCATGGCAAACATAGAAAATAACTCATCAGCCCAGGCTACGGGAAAGAAAGAAACGGCTCTGATAGCGACGCTTGTAGTGGTTGTCGTCGCCGTGGCTCTGATAGCATTTATCGGGTTCATGTTTTTAAAACCGGCTCCGCAGGTAGTGGAGGGGCAGGCTGAAGCTACTTCGGTCAAGATTTCGGGCAAGCTCCCGGGGCGAGTAATGGAGATTTATGTTGAGGAGGGTCAGGACGTGAAAGCCGGTGACACGCTTATACACATCCATTCCACTCTTGCCGACGCGAAACTCTATCAAGCCGAGGCGATGCAGGCTGTGACCGCCGCCCAGAATAAAAAAATCGACGCAGGAACACGCAAGCAGATAGTGCAGGGAGCCTACGACGTTTGGCAACAGGCGGTGGCGGCTCGCACAATAGCCGAGAAGACCTATAAGCGCATGGAATCGCTGTTTGAGCAGAACGTGATTTCCGCTCANAAGCGCGACGAGGCTAAGGCGGCATACGATGNGGCGNTAGCCGGCGAAAGCGCGGCNAAGAGCCAGTATAATATGGCTAAGGAGGGCGCTCAGCGTGAAGACAAGGAGAGCGCTCAGGCGCTGGTCGACGCCGCCAAGGGTAGCGTGATGGAGGTCGAGGCGCTTCTTCAGGACCAGTATCTGACGGCTCCCGCCGACGGGCAGATCGATGTGATTTATCCTCACGTGGGTGAGCTCGTGGCTCTCGGGGCGCCGCTGATGAACCTGTTGAAGATTCAGGACAAGTGGGTGACTTTCAATGTGCGCGAAGAGAAGCTGAACAATCTGCCGATGGGCAAGAAGATTGAAGTGATGATCCCCGCCCTCGACAAAAAGAAGATTCAGGCTGAAGTGTATTATATCCGCGACATGGGCACCTATGCCACCTGGCGCTCAACGAAGGCTACCGGAGAATGGGACAGCCGCACTTTCCAGATCAAGGCTCGTCCGCTTGAAAATGTTCCGGAATTGCGTCCCGGCATGTCGGTAATCTATCTTGAAGGTAATGAATAAGGAATCGGGCATAGTAAAATCGTTGATTGCAGGAATAAGGCAACTTGTTTCCCGCCCGGTCTATCTGTTGATGATGGTAGCTGTGCCGCTGGTCACCTCCTTCTTCTTCGTGGACCTGATGGAGCAGGGGATTCCTGAAAAGAGTCCTGCCGCGGTGGTTGACCTTGACGATTCGCCGGTGTCGCGCAATGTGATCCGCAATCTCGGCGCGTCGCAGCTCACCGACATCCGTTATAAGGCGTCAAGCTATGCCGATGCCATGGATTTGCTTAAAGAGGGAAAGATTTTCGGGTTCTTCATGATTCCCAGCGGTTTCGAGGCTGATGCCGAGAGCGGGCGTGAAACGACCATAACCTATTACTCCAACATGGCATATTTTGTTCCGGGAACATTGTCGTTCAAAGCGTTCAAGCAAACGGCGGTGACGACATCGGGCGCCATAGCCATGACCACTCTCGTCAGCTCGGGCATAAACGAGTCGCTTGTCAACAACCTTTTGCTGCCGGTGACCATTCAGGAACATTGCATCGGCAATCCATGGCTCAATTATTCAATTTACCTGTCCAATTCTTTTCTTCCCTGCCTTCTTGAACTGATAATTTTCCAGATCACGGCTTTCTCCATCCTTCAGGAGATTAAGAACGGCACTTCGGGTCGATGGCTTGGAAACGCGGGCGGCTCAATCGTTACGGCGGTTGCCGGGAAGCTGATTCCCCAGTTTGTGATTTTTTCACTTGTAGGGCTTGCCATGCAGGGGATTCTCTACGGGTTCTGCGGTTTCCCGATGAACGGCAGCTTGACGGCGATGATTGCGGCGATGTTGCTGCTTGTCGCTTCGAGCCAGGCTTTCGCCCTGTTCATCGTTGCAGTCATGCCCAATCTCCGAATCGCCCTGTCGATACTGTCGCTGACCGGTATTCTTGNGTTTTCAATAGCTGNGTTCTNGTTTCCGGTNGAGGATATGTATCCCGCCGTGGGAATATTCTCCTATATCTTGCCTATAAGATATTACTTTTTGATTTATATAAACGTGGCGCTCAACGGCTACGAAGCTTTCTACTGTCGCTGGGACTTTATCGCGATGATTCTTTTCATGATTCTTCCGTTGACAATGATGTGGAAGTTGAAGCGTTACAGCGCCAGCCCGGTTTACATTCCATAAAACTTACGTTATGCTAAGAAATTGGTTTAAAACCTTGATATCAGAATGGGGGGCATGCCTCCGCAACATATTCCATGACCAGGGAGTGATATTGTTTTTTATCGCTCTTCCGTTGAGCTATCCGCTCGTCTATACGTTGATCTATAACCCCGAGGTGGTGAAGGAGGTGCCTATGGCTATCGTGGATAACAGCCGCACCGCCGACAGCCGCGAGTTGGTGAGAATGGTCGACGCTGACGAGTACACAAGCGTCTACGGCTATGCGACCGATCTTCAGGAGGCGCGTCAGTGGATGAAGGAGCGTAAAGTCTATGGCATTCTCGAAATTCCTCATGATTATGCCAACCGCATAGGTCGTTCCGAGCAAGCGGTGCTGCCGCTTTATTGCGACATGAGCTTGCTGCTGCGTTACCGAAGCGTGCTTTTCGCCATGACCGATATTCAGCTACAGCTTGGCAACGATATAAGGACCAATACAATCGACGGCTCGCCTATAGCTTTCCCTGCGCAGGCGGTAGGCGCTACTGTTGCCACCGAGGCGTTTTTTCTGGGCAACCCGACTCAAGGCTTTGCGTCGTTCATTATGATAGGTATCGTGGTGCTGATACTTCAGCAGAGCATTATTCTGGGTGTGCTGATGCTTGGTGGCGGCGCCAATGAGCGCAGAATGAAAAACCGCGGCATAGATCCCGGCGAGCCTTCAGGACCCGAATCGGCGATCGTGCTCGCCCGTGCTCTTTGTGTTGCGGTCATCTATCTTCCTCTGGTGATTTACATGCTGCATTTTGTCCCCGAAATGTTCAGCCTGCCTCATTATGGAAGCCCGTGGCAGTATCTGCCGTTCATCTTCCCGCTAGTGCTTGCTTCGGCGTTCATGGGGCAGATGTTGGCTCCGCTCGTGACCGAGAGGGAAAGTTCGTTCCTGGTGTGGGTTTTCACTTCGGTGGTGTTCCTGTTCCTTTCGGGGCTTACCTGGCCGAGGTCGTCAATGTCTCCGGCATGGTATGCGATAAGCAGCCTTATTCCAGCTACATGGGGAGTCGACGGGTTTATCCAGATTAACAGCAATGAGGCGACTCTGAATCAAGTGGCGCCTCACTACATGNTGATGTGGGTGCTGACNGGCGCTTATTATATCATAGCCGTCGCCACGGGCTACTNCAACCGTGTGCGTTATCGNNGCCGTTTCGGTGCGGAGTCTTAGTTGGAATAGTGCCAATTGTCACTTGCTTGTAGGAGGTTTAAGCGGGAGGATGAAGAGGAATCTCGCTCCCGAAGTGTAGGAGGGATCCACTTTGACTTTTCCATGAAGAATTGACGCTATCAAGCGGCAGATGTGGAGCCCCACACCGGTTCCGCTTGAGTAGGGGTTGAGTTTTACAAAGCGTTCGAAGATAGCTTCCCGCTTGTCGGCAGGGATACCCACGCCGGTATCGGTGACTGAGATAGTCACGTTCGTTTTTTCCGGATCTATCGAGTAAGAGAGCACGATGCTGCCTTTTTGGGTGAACTTGGCGGCATTTGTGAGGAAATTCGTAAGCACCTGTTCTACCCTTATGCGGTCGGTGTACAGCACCAAGTCCTCTTTCGGCGCGTCAAAATACATTTTCACGTCTTTTGACGCTTTTCGTGCTATCGTAGTGATGGTGTTGATGCATATTTCATTTAATGAAGCGGGTCGGTAAGTTACTTTCATTTCTCCGGTTTCAAGCTGCGCTATGTCGATAATGTCGGTAACGACAGTGTGGAGGATTTCGTTGTTCTCCGAGATTATGGTGGTGTATTTTTCCATTTCATCGCGGTTTTCATCGGGCAGAGAGTCGGCGATCAGTTGAGAGAAGCCCACAATCGCATTAAGCGGAGTTAGAATTTCATGACGCATGTTCTGGATGAACTGAGTTTTGAGGCGGTTGGCGTTTTCAGCCACCTCAAATGCATTTGAAAGTGCATGCTTCGCATCGATCAACGACTGTTTTTCGGATTGAAGTTTTTGCTCTGACACAGTCAACGCTTTAGCGAGATTTTTCTGCCTATAGTACATTTTCGTTACGCAGATGAGGAAAATGACAAGCATTAAAGCTACTATGCTTACGCCCACGATGATGTTTTTGCTTGTCGCTTTTTCAATTTCCATGTTTTCCTGCTTGAGTTTCATCGACTGGCGGCGCAGTGATTCCACGTCATACATGATTCTGAGCTCCTGCGTTTTTGAATCGGTTTCAACGGCAATGCACTCTTCGAGATAGTCGCAATAGTTTTGCAATGCTTTAAGCAGGGTTTCCTTATCGCCTGTCTCCTGAGCGGCGATGATCATGTAGCGCATGTGGAATGGGCGATAGCGCTGGTCATGCAATGATTCAGGGTGGCGTTTGAGGATTTCCAGCGCTTTGTCATACTCTTTAAATGCCATCAGGTAGAATATCTTTGCCCGTTCATTCATTCTGACATCCTCCATCACGTCGGAGTTGGTTGATGCGAGCTCCATGATGCGGGCATAATTTTTTTCTACATCGGGCAGCTGCAGCCCCTCAAAGTTGTTCAGCAATCTTAATCGGCACACGTATTCACTGACATCAAAATTTTTGTATTTGCGTCCCATGTCCTCATATTTCTTTTGGAGGATCCTGATGTTTTCCAAAATGTTGTTGTCAGCCTGGATCGCTTTTTGATGGTTGTTTTTCATGGTCGCCAGAATCGCCTGTCGGGTGAAAAACATGTTTTTCAGCGCGGCGCTCCCTTCGTCATTAGGCAACTTGGCAACGAGCTCTTCAAGTTCGTTAAGATATCGGTTGTACATGTCTCCGCCTTCGGTGAAGAAGCTGATGCAAACACACAGTGAATAGAGCTTATCGATGCGAGTGTACAGGTTGTCATTGTCGTCGCTGTCGTTGTAGCTCTCGATGAGCTCCTGGATGATTTCACGGCGTTTTTCGGCACTTGCCAATTTTGTTTTTGAGGCAAGATTGAGTAGCTTGATGAAGAGCACTGTCGCTTGTTGATTGTCGGAGAAAGGCATGTTTCTCGCTTCATTTTCAAATATGATCATCATCGAGTCGGAGGTGAGATAAAGGTTGGCGTTGTTTCGGAGCATGTCGAGCCTGATATCGTCGTTGCCGATTCTTCGGGCTACTCCTGACAATTCTTTTGAAACGGCATATTTTTTTGCTCTCGGCGCAAGGTCATAAAGGTCATATAGAAGCCTGATGCTATCCTTGACAGTGGTCGCTTTCGACAATTCTACTTTGATGGAGTCCTGGACCAAACGGCGGGGAGCGGCTGAAAGATTGCTACCCAATATTGTGGCAAGGAAATATATGATTACAACAACAATTAAATGCGATATCTCTCTCATGGCGCGAGATGATTATAATAAAAAAGATGTGACAAATTTACAATAGCGGTTCACACCTCGTGGACCGTTATTGCAAATTTAGCTTTTTATTATCAAAGGGATAAATGGGGTGCAAGCAATTTAACTGCATTGTAATAGTCTCGCCACATCGCACCCGTAAACGTGAATCCCCCTTGCCGGGGGAATCCTCGGCAAGGGGGATGCTATGTGTTTTGTGAAAGTGGGTTGACTGCGTGAAGCCGTTTAACGGAGGGTTCCGTTCTCAGCTTCCTGCACCATCTGCTTGCTTGCTGTCACGTAGATCTCTACGCGGCGGTTCTGCGCTCTGCCTTCAGCGGTTGCATTTGAGGCTACATAGCCTGCCATGGGAATGCCCTGAGCTGTGCAGCGAGAAGGTGAAATGCCTGAGTTGACAAGATAAGCAAGCACTGCGTCGGCACGGCCTGTCGATACGCGCTGGTTTACGGCTTCGGTTCCGGTGTTGTCGGTGAAACCGTAGATCTGCACGTCGGTCAACGGGTTTTCACGAAGCGAAACGACGAATTTCGACAAGTCTTCTTTGGCTGACGCGCTGAGGGTTGTTCCGTTGGTTGGGAAGAGGATCCCGCCGGGGAATGTCACCTTGATAGCCTGAAGACCGTTCTGGTCGGTTGTTTCTTCAACAGTGGCTTGGGGGAGTGACTGAGCGAGCTCTTTCTGCTGATTGTCCATTTTCTTGCCGATAAGCGCTCCGGCTCCCGCGCCAACGCCGGCTCCGATAGCGCTTCCGATTGCAGCGCCTTTACCGCCGCCGATTAGAGCTCCGAGTCCTGCTCCGAGAGCGGCGCCGCCGCCACCGCCAATTAAAGCGCCTTTTCCGGTATTGTTCATTGTTGAACAGCTTGTAGAGAACAGCATTCCGAGAGAAAGGATTGCCGCGCCTGTGAGTTTAAGGAGTTTCATATTAAATAAAATTTAGTTAATGATTAATTCTTTGCAAAGGTAATAAAATCTTTACCGTTTAATAATTAATACACGGCAAAAGGGGAAAATGTTTTTAATGTGTGGAAATTTTCCATTAAATTTGCGAAATGTAAAGAGATTGTTATCGCCATGAACGATAGAACGAGAAGCAGGGAAACGAATAAATTGTGGTATCACGTCGGCGCTGTCATCACGATGATCGCGTGGGGTGTGTCGTTTGTATCTACCAAGGTGTTGCTTGATTGCGGTTTGCAGCCAACCGAGGTGTATGTCTACCGCACCCTGCTTGCCTATATCATCCTCTTGCTTATAAATCATTCCCGTTTTTTCTCCAACTCGCTTCGCGATGAATTGCTTTTTGCCGTGTGTGGCTTGTGCGCGGGGTCTCTTTATTATATCGCTGAAAACACGGCGCTTGAGTATACGCTTGTGTCCAATGTTTCGCTTATTGTCACTACCGCTCCGCTGCTGACCACTCTGCTCGTCGGAGCTATTTACAAGAATGAACGTCCCGGCAGAAATGTGCTCATTGGGTCACTGATAGCCTTTGTGGGAGTGGGTTTTGTTATTTTCAACAGCAGTTTCGAACTTAACGTGAAGCCGCTCGGCGACATGCTTGCGCTTGGAGCGGCGTTGTCATGGGCGGTTTACTCGCTTGTGTTGCGCAAGCTGAGCGCTCTCTATGGAGTCATGTTCATCACCCGCAAGACATTTTTTTACGGAATGTTGACAGCTATTCCGTTCCTCCTCGGACAGCCTTATCATTCACCTCTGTCGGTGTTTTTACAGACCGACGTGATTCTCAACCTGCTGTTTCTCGGAATTTTCTGCTCGATGCTCGCATTCCTGATATGGGCGTGGGTCAATAAGGGGCTCGGTGCGGTGAAATCGAGCAACTATCTTTATTTTCAGCCGGTAGTGACCTTGATCGCCTCGGCATTGCTGCTTGGCGAGGCGGTGTCGATCGTCGGATACACCGGTTGCGCTCTGATTCTCGGGGGGGTGTGGTTCAGTGACCGCTACGGCAAGAAGTACCGTTGAGCGTCGTGCTCATCCATGACAGGGGATAAGTGTTATTTTTTATGAAAAATCCCGATTTTAGTTATAAATAGCGTAACTTTACCGTCATATATCGCATTTGCGCATTGAAACGGTTATGAAATTCATTAAATACATTTTTCTGATTGCGGCGTTGTGGAGCTCCGGAACGATTCGCAGTCAGATCAATACCGACCAGGTGCTTAGAATAGGGCAAAATTCGCTTTATCTTGAGGACTATGTGTTGTCAATTCAATATTTCAATCAGATTATTGCCGTGAAACCCTACTGGGCGCAGCCCTATTTTTATAGGGCGATTGCCAAGCTCAGTCTCGACGACTACCGTGGAGCCGAGGAGGACGCTTCGCTTGCTATAGAGAGGAATCCTTTTATTTCGGGCGCTTACGAGGTGAGAGGAGTGGCGTTGCAGAACATGGGTAGGCAGCGTGAAGCTATCGCTGACTATGACAGGGCGTTGGAGCAACTGCCCGACAATCGCAATATCTTGCTTAACAAGGCGCTCGCCCAGGAGGAGATTGAGGACTATGACGGCGCCGGCAGCACTTACGCTACTCTGCTCAGAGTGTATCCTAATTTTGACACGGGCTACGTGGGGAGGGCGAAGCTGCTTTTAGCTCAAGGCGACACGGTAGGCGCGCTCGCCGACATCGACAAGGCACTTGCCATCAATAAAAACTCTACCAACGCCTATTCGCTCCGTTCCGACATTGCCATCAAGTCGAAGAAGGACTATGAGTCGGCGCTTGCTGATATGAACGAGGCGATAAAATTGCAGCCTCAGTTTGCCGGATATTTTATAAACCGTGCATTCCTGCGATATAATCTCAATGATTATTTCGGCGCGATGGCTGACTATGACTATGCCATCCAGCTTGAACCGCTTAACTCTACAGCACTCTTTAACCGCGGCTTGCTTCGCGCAGAGGTACACGACAATAATAAGGCAATCGACGATTTCACTGCAGTGCTAAGCCTTGACCGCAATAATTACCACGCGCTCTACAACAGGGCGGTGCTTTACAAGGAGATTGCCGATTACCGCGCGTCGATAGCCGATCTCGACCGGGTCCTTGAGGCGTTTCCTGATTTTGCCGGCGCCTATTTCTTGAGATCGGAGAACTTGAGGCTGCTGGGCGACCGCAATCAGGCTGAAAAGGATTACCGTAAGTCGATGGCGCTATCCAAGAAGCCGGCGGTGGACGACGGCGACGAATCGCCCGCTCCTCAGGAGGAGGTCGACGACGTTGCCGCGCGGTTTACTTCGTTGCTCACCATCGATAATAATTCCGACATCAAGGAGGGCTATCAGACTCATGCCATCAAGGGCAGAGTTCAGGACCGCCGGTCGACAATCGAGCTTGAACCGCCATTCACTATGACCTACTACGTCACCACAACCGAGATAAAGGAGGCTCCTTATTATATAAAGGAGGTGGATGACATCAATGCCACAAGGGCGTTGAGATTCATGCTGATGGTGGCTAACCGNGAGCCTCAATTGTCGGACGAGGATGTTATAAACCGTCATTTCGCATCGATAGAGTATTATAACTCCTACATATCCACCCATCCGCCCCGTGCGGTCGACTACTTCGGCAGGGCGATGGATTATTACACTCTGCACAATTATCAGGCTGCTATCGCCGACCTTGACAAGGCTATTGAGCTTGCCCCCGATTTCACGGCGGCATATCTACTGCGCGCCAACGCCCGCCGGCTCAATGCTGCCGCCATGCAGATGTCTGGGCATGAGCCTGAGTTGGCTTCCGGATTAGGGTCGACGACAGCCAAGATGGTCGTGGAGGAAGTCCTCGAAGATATAAACAAGGTGATAGAGCTGTCGCCGCGCATGTCGTTCGCATGGTATAATAAAGGAGTGGCTCTGGCTTCAGTCGGAGACTACACGTCGGCAATCAGCGCTTTCAGCAAAGCGATTGAACTGAATCCCGATCTGGGCGAAGCTTACTACAACAGGGGATATCTGTACTTGAACATGGGAAATAGGGCTGCGGGCATGGCTGACCTAAGCAAGGCAGGCGAGCTCGGCATAGTTCCCAGCTACAATTTGCTAAAACGCATGTCGCGCTAACCCGCCCCCAGATGCAACAGCTTCTTGTTGACTATAGGTGGCACTATTCGTCTTATAGAATAAGAATGGTGAAAATTTTGGAGAAGTGGGAAAATTTGCCGGCTACATTTCCTCTTGAGAAATTTTTGTTTAACTTTGTGTTTCGATGGTTAACTGCATAAATCTTTCTCATCGAGCAGAGACAACACCCGGATGCAGTTACTCTATTTTTAACATCAATTCATATAGTATGCGCNGACCTCAGATTGTGGNACTCATATCANAGTACATGANNGAGATTNCACCTGATGCAGTCACGATACTTTATGGCTCAGAGGCACGCGGAACTGCAAGAGAAGATTCTGATTTTGATCTTCTTGTTCTGCTTCCTGACGGTCATCAAAAATCATTCGCAAAACGCAAGATCGAGATTTCTGATAAGCTCTATGAGATTGAACTGGAACGAAACGTCCTCATTTCACCTCTCATTTTATTGAAAAGTATGTGGGAAGCGCGTAGGACACCGTTTACCTGTAATGTAATGAACGAAGGAATAGTAATATGACGACCATTCTTGACTCGGACTCTCGCAAATCAAGTCGGCAATCAGGTGATTATGAAGATTTCGTATATTGTGATCTCGACCTGTATAATGACCTTAAGCCTAAAACGGTGAGTTTGATTGAGGCTATTAAAGGTCTTATAACGGACAAGAATGCGGCAGATTCTTGCTGATTAGCGTAAAATTTATTAAGTTTGCTAAAATTATTAACCTATCTATAGAATTATGTCACCTGAAGAACTCAAANCGCTCCAAGAGCGCGGGATTNCTCNCGAAGTATTTGAAGCCCAAATACGCCGCTTTGAAACNGGATTNCCCTATCTAAAAATTATAGNTTCAGCACGTGTCGGTAATGGCATCACCAGTCTTGACGACGCTGAGCAGCAGAAGGCTGTGGACCGCTGGCAGAAATTTCTTGGCGACGGCGGACAGGTTTATAAATTTGTCCCTGCGTCGGGTGCGGCATCGCGTATGTTCAAAGCCCTTTTTGAGTTCCTTGACGGAGAAGCCAACGAGCCGAAAGCCGGCAGCCCGGTAGAGCAGTTTATAGCCCGCTTACACGACTTCGCTTTCTTTGACGAGCTCAACGAGGTCAGCAAAAAACTTTATAACGCTGATCTTGACACTCTCGTGAAAGATGGCAGAAATAAGGATATCGTTGCCGCTCTTCTCGGCAAGGACGGACTTAACTACGGCAACCTCCCCAAGGGATTGCTGAAGTTCCACTCTTATAGCGAAGGGTCGCGCACTCCGCTTGAGGAACACCTCGTTGAAGGGGCGCAGACGGCTACCAANAGNGACGGAGTGGTGAATCTCCATTTCACAGTGTCGCCTGAGCACCGCGCNCTNTTTGAGAAAAAAATAGCCGAGGCTCTTCCNGCAATGGAAAAACGCTTNGGAGTTAAGTACAACATNAGNCTTTCCGAGCAGAAGAAGTCGACCGACACCGTTGCCGTAAATCCCGATAATACTCCCTTCATGGACAACGGGCATCTGTTGTTCCGTCCCGGAGGTCACGGCGCATTGATCGAGAACCTCAACGACATTGATTCGGCTGTGGTTTTCATCAAGAATATCGACAACGTGGTGCCCGACTCGCAGCGTGACGTCACTATCGCCTACAAGCAGGTCATCGCCGGTTATCTGATTGAAATTCANGACAAGATCGAGAAGTATCTCGGAATGATCAACACCGGCAANTACACTATCGAAGACGTCAGGGAGATGATAGCGTTCATGCATAATGTGCTTAACATCCGCGACGAGAAGATGAAGCATCTTGAGGATGCCGACCTTGTGCTCTATATAAAGAGCAAGCTCAACCGCCCCTTGAGAGTGTGTGGAATGGTTCGCAACGAGGGTGAGCCGGGCGGAGGTCCGTTTATAACTGTCAATTCCGACGGGTCTTCTTCTCCGCAAATTCTTGAAAGCACCCAGATTGATCCTGATAATGCCGCCTACAAGGAGATGGTGAGCAAAGCCACTCACTTCAATCCGGTCGACCTCGTGTGCTACATAAAGGATATCGACGGCAAGAAATTCAATCTCACCGAGTATGTCGACCCTGATACCGGTTTCATTTCGTCGAAGTCAAAGAGCGGTAAGGAGCTTCGCGCTCTTGAGTTGCCGGGATTGTGGAACGGAGCCATGAGCGACTGGAACACAGCCTTTGTAGAAGTTCCGATTGCGACTTTCAATCCAGTGAAAACTGTTAACGATCTCCTTCGTCCGGCACATCAGAGCTGATAAACATTACCTCTTGCCGGAGTGTTATATCAGTATGAAGAAGAAAGATGTCATATTGAAACTCTGGCGGGAATGTTTCAACGATTCCGATCAGTATGTCGAGATGTTTTTTTCGGAGGTGTATCGTGACGACGACGCGCTGTTGCTCGAAAAAAACGGCAAGACTGTAAGCTCAATGTTATTGCAGCGTTACTCCATGAATTTCCATGGGGTGACGCTGCCTGTCAGTTATATATGCGGAGCGGCGACGGCGCCGGCTGAGCGATGCCACGGCTACATGGCTGAGCTTCTTGCGGCGGGGCTTAATGAGTCCTATCGTCGCGGCGACGTGTTCAGCACGTTGATTCCTGCATCGAGCTGGCTCTTCAAGTACTACGAGAAAGCCGGATTCTCACCCGTGTTCCACGCTCGTGTCGAGCATTTCACCTCGGCTCACGCATTTAAACATGCGAAGTCTTATTCGGCTGTGCCTGACATCGGCACTGAGGAGGCTTACCTGTTTTTCGACAGGATGATGAGGATGAGACCGTGTTGCGTGCAGCACACTCAGGAACAGTATCATCAAATCGTGATGGACAACTCGGTCGACGGTGGGAGCATAATCGCAGTTGCCGATGATGGCGGCGAGATAGCTGCGATGGCTTTTGCCGTTCCCGACGATGGGGAGGTGACCGTTAAGGAGCTGCTCGCTGTTGACGATGACGCCGCCAATGCCGCGCTTGAGCTTGTGAAAAAGACTTTCGGCGATATGCCGCTGACTGTATGGCGTTATCGGGCTGCCGGAATTGAGCCTACTGCCTGCGGTATGGCGAGGATTGTCAACGTGGAAAAGGCGCTTTCGATAATCGCCGCCACGCATCCTGAGCTCAAAATGACTGTAAAGGTCCGGGACAGCATTATCCCTGAAAATTGCCACGTCTATATCGTGGCTGCCGGACGATGTTTTGTCGATGACGCCTATAATCCCGAAAAGTTGGACTATGACATTGATGTGGAAGTTCTTACCTCGATAATATTCGGCAATAAAGTGACGGAAAAGATTCTTGAATTTCCGGCTGTCACCCCCTACATGAGTCTCATGCTTGACTGAAAAGGATAGATTAACATGATAATAAATAGACAGATTTATACAATGAAAAAGATTTTAATCGCAGGGCTTGCCATCGTGGCAATGACTGCTTTCCGGACTGTCGCTTCCGACCATGTCACCGAGATAAACCAAAAAGAATTTGTGGAGCAGATATATGATTACCGTTCCGATTCAGTAGCTAAGGCAATGCCCCTTCCGGCAGTAGTCGATTTTTGGGCTCCGTGGTGCAGACCGTGTCTCAGGTTGTCGCCTGTTATCGACGAACTCGCTGAAAAATATGCTGGCAAGGTGAACTTCTATAAGATGAATATTGACAATAACCAGCAGCTTGCCCGCGATCTTGGCATCTCCTCCATCCCCCTCGTGGTGCTTTTCCCTAACGACGGAACGCCCATCAGGGGTATGATGGGCGTTCAGCCTAAAGAGTTTATCGAAAATGCGATTAACGAGGCGCTTCTACACCAAAGCGCGGCGACAGATTAGGCGGAGAGCACAATATTGTTCTCTTCAGCTATTCGTCTCATATTCATGAGGGCATATCTCATGCGCCCCAAAGCGGTGTTTATGCTTACTCCGGTAGTGTCGGCGATCTCCTTGAAGCTCATGTCGCTGTAATAGCGCATCATGACCACTTCGCGTTGCGGTTCAGGGAGAGCGTCGATTGTCCTTCTATCGTCAGCCCTCATCTGG
>WFMA01000045.1 GCA_009177195.1 Bacteroidales bacterium
TTTTCAATCAATATCGGTTCCTTTCCGAGTAACTTGAACAAATCAGAATTAGCTATTGCTATAAATCCGCACGCATCCCCGTCGGTAAGCACTATCTCCTCACGTGCGGCAACCTCCTTGTGCGTTACGAAAATCACCTCACGCGCTTCATCCCTTAACAGGCCGAAAGGTGTTGCCGCACCATGAGCCGTCCCGAGTATTTTAAGCATCAGCTCTTCGTCGGCAAATGAAACCCTCGGAATCTGCAACGACGCTCCAAATTCTTTGGTGATAAACGCCTTCCTCGCATGGGTCACGTATAGCCAGAATTTGTTCTTCTGGCNATTAGTCAGCAGGATTGTCTTCACCGTCTCAATCNCGAANGCCNTGTCNATATTCAGGCAATCGTCCATCGANATNCCGGGATCGCTCTCTATTCGGGCATAATCNATTCCGNCGTTGTCAAGCCGTTCATAGATCATTCTCTGTGTATCGGTCTTAAACACCTCAGGCGCTCCCCNTTTCACTTCGCTTGTATAGAAANCCTTGTCGTTCTCCATATTCCTNTTGAATTGCACATTTTTCAGCGCAAAAATATTAAATAACTCCCACTAAAGCAAACCGCCGCACGCCATATCCTACATTTCAAGACCTAATAACTTTCCAACCTTGAAATCACCTCCTCCATATTCTCGGTAAAGGAAATCGTGCGCGCCGCCGTTTCCTTTGGACCGTGAGGATACTGCGAGTTTAGCCTTATGAGGGTAGCGTTAGAGTTGCGATAAGTTATCTGCTCGAAAGGATAGCGGATTATGGTCGGAGTGTTGAACCCTATCCCCAGTTCGAGCAGCGCCACATGGTTTGTGCCCGCATAACGTGCCATAAATTTCTCATAACGCTCCGCGGCATGCTCCCAGCTCTCGTCCTGAACGAAAAACTGATTCTTCCTCACATGCACGTCCATATTGCCTCCACACACGGGACACACCGGCACATACTTCGAATCAACGGTGAGGTCATGGGAATGTTTCAAAATTTCCTCAACAGTTTCCTTGTCGGAATAGACTTTCGGATGGCACCCTGCCGCGCACTGCATCAACCCATAGTCACCCTGAACTTCAAAAATCTTTTCAGGATCAAACCCGGCTTTCTTGAATTGACCGTCGACATTGGTGGTGATCACAAAATAATTCCTCCCTTCAACCAATTCCAGTAACTCGCGGTAAAGTGGAAATGCCTCGGGACGGAAACGGGCGTAATCAATATGGCGAGCCCATCGAGCCCATCGCTCTTCCTCCGTTGGAAACTCATAAAAGCTCGACGAATACAGGTCGGGAAACCTATATTTCCCGATATAGTCAGCAAACTCTTTTTTGAATTTCTCGCCTGAATAGTCGAGCCCGGCTGCAGCCGAAAGCCCTGCGCCGGCACCGATCACAATAGCGTCGGCATCCTTCAGCTTTTCACGCGCAGCCTCTATCCTATCGCTAAAACTACTCATAACCTAACAATTCTTTATATACGATAAAATCTCGGTACTTAAACACATTGAAAACAATCGTGCTCAACGCCGTTCCGGGATGTGCTTCAAGATACTCCCTGACCGTAGCCACTGCTATTTCGGCAGCCTTCTCCTGAGGAAAATGAAACTCTCCGGTAGAAATACAGCAGAATGCCATTGACTCCAAGCCCTTTTCATCGGCAAGCTTCAGGCAATTCCTGTAGCAGTCGGCGAGCAAACGGCAATCCTCCTCGGTAGGATAATCCCCGTAGACAATCGGACCCACAGTGTGAATCACCCATTTAGCCGGCAGATTATATCCGTGAGTGATTTTGGCTTTCCCCGTCGGCTCCTCATGCCCCTGAGCGTGCATGATNGANGCGCACTCCTCCCTGAGCTGCATTCCCGCCGCCGAATGAATGGCGTTGTCAATACACCGGTGAAGAGGAATGAAACACCCAAGCATCTGTGAATTAGCTGCGTTCACAATCGCGTCAACCTGAAGACGCGTGATGTCCCCTTGCCAAAGTCTTAGGCGCGGATATAGCGGCGAAGCCTTAATACTGTCGAGCGCCACCACCCCCTTTTCCTTCCGCTGCTCGGAAAGCTCGTCGTCCTGAAGCTCGGTCATTTCCCTTGTCAACGGCGACGGCATCCTCACGTTCATCAGCGAACGCAGCAAATTGCGCTTATCCCCTATCGATTCCGGAATAAGAATACGAGCATACTCAGGACGCTCCCTTAGGAGCGCTCTGAGCAGCGTGTCAAGTTTCTCTTTTTCAGAAGTCATAGTGGACAAGTGTGGGAGGAGTAGTGCGCAAATCGAAATAGTCAGCCGATTCAGCCGGCAAGCGCAGATACACAAGGTCTTTATATGAATTATACAGGTGAGGCAACACAGGGTTGGTGTCGAAAATCTCACGTTGCACTTCGTCGGGAATATCAAAATCGATCGTTCCGTTAATGCGGGCAAACTCCGCGCCCTTCAAGTCAAGGATAGCCACGTTAGGATTAGCCTTCATCTGGGCGTAAACCTCCTTCAAGGGAGAGGTGGCNAAATAGATTGAATTGTTATCGGCNTCGATCTTCATGATTTGAAAGATGCGCACGTGAGGCTTGCCGTCAACTGCTGTAGCGAAAGCCACTTCCTTATTCTTATGGAATACTTCCAATAGTTTCTCGTCCATAACTTCTATTTTTTTAATAACCGATAGTAAAGCGTTCTTTGTGATGTTCAGGAGCNGCAAGCTCGTCGACCATAGCCTTGGCATAGTCCTCGACNGAGATAAAACTNTTGCCGTCCTTGTCNAAAATCATATCGTCCTTACCGAGGCGATAAACACCGGTGCGTTTGCCCGGACCCTTCGCGCCCATGTCGCCGAGATTTCCTGCCGGAGAGAAGAACACCCAGTCGATATCGTTTTCATTCATCAANGTGTTCAGATAGAACTCGCCGAGCGATTTCACGCCGGGGACCCATGCCTCAGGCAGTGTGCCGGTATCGATAAGGCGCACACCCGGCTTAACAAACAGCGTTCCCGCACCACCCACGATAAGAAGACGTTTCACCCCCGCTTTCTTGGCAGCCTCCACAATCTTCGGATAGTTCGCAAGAGTTTCCTCATAGATATTGGGATTTGCCCATCCTGGATTATAAGCGCTGATCACGCTCTCATAACCCTTAAGGTCGTTTTCAAGGGCTTTCTCGTCAGCCACGTCAACCTTCTTTACTGTAAGAGCCTTATTCTCAATCTTAATCTTATCAGGATTATGCACTAATGCTTCCACCTGATATCCGCGATTGAGAAGTTCGTTAAGAATGGCGGAACCGACAAAACNGCTCGCANCAATNANTGCTACTTTTTTACTATTCATAATCATTAATTTTTTAATTATCTTTATNTTAAATACCTCANAATCGACAAAAATGNTTAATTAAAATTCTCGCTGACATTAATTTCAGTTGACTTACCTCGATGTTAGTAATATTGATTTTCAACACCCATTTTACAACACCGCAAACGACCCATTAACACTCTTTAACTTCGCGAAAATTTGCCTGTTGCGCACATTAATACTATTTCTTACCTTTGTTCAGTAATACTGACTATCACCCCTGTATGGAACGACATTTCAACAAAAACGAGCTATATCCCGATTGCCCCATCCGCAACATTCTCAACCGCATCAGNGATAAGTGGACNCTNCTCGTCCTNTACACNCTNAACGGTCANGNNNCNATGNGNTTCAAAGACCTCTCNGNNGANNTNCNNGATATATCGCAAAAAATGCTTGTCCTCACCCTCCGCACACTCGAAACCGATGGCTTCATAGAGCGCCGGGTGTTTGCCGAAGTCCCTCCAAGAGTCGAATACCGGCTCACCAAACGCGCCCACTCCCTGTTTCCCATCGTCAACCAACTAATCCAATGGGCTAAAGACCACATGGACGAAATCCTCTTCGATCGCACAAAAGCCCTAAACAAAACCTCCCGCTCAGCCACCCTCAAAAAGTAGCCCCATCCAGTGCCATTCCAAGTCACACATCCAGTTTATACAAGATTGAATCTCTGTCGGGGTAATTGTAGTTTATTGGCAAATCTGATCTCACAATCTTCTTGAATCCGGAGCGCTCATAAAAAGAATGAGATTTCACGGCAACCGAAGGAGTGTCAAGGATTATATGTCGATAGCCTCTGGTTTTTGCAAAATCCAACAGAGTCTCATATAGCGCCAATCCCACCTTTTTTGACCGATAATCCTTTCTGACGAAGAACTTCTTAAGAACACTCCAGTTCCCGTCAATCTTCATCATTCCAATCGTTCCTACCACCGCCCCATTGTCAATAGCCAACCAAAAATTACCATCACTATTGATATAGGCGCCCGTCACATCACTAAGATCAGGCTGCTCTTCAATAGAAAGATTAATCTTAGCCTCATTATTCTGAATATCCAGAATAAGATCTATAACCTCCGCCCTATATCTATCCTCATACTGAATAATATCCATAATCACTCTTCACTCAAAATCCAAAACTGAATTCCTGACCCCACTAAATTAGCGCATTTTACCTTACCCTACAAATAATCCCCTCCCCAAACCACATACACATACTGGTAGAGCATGTTCAGGATATCACATCTTTTTATTTGGTCCTTACTTTTCAAATAAGCGGTTTCCTATCTCAGCACCCAATGCATAGGCTTTTTGCACATCTTTAGAAAATTCCGTATCTCTCTGTTTTGCTTTCTCAACTTCATCAAATACATCTACGACATATTTTGAATAGTCCGAGAATTGATAGGTGTCGTAGGAACATAGTCGTTGTGGCGTTGAAAAGATATGCCCTAAGAACATATCCACGTTATCCATTGCTCCAACAGGCGCAAACTCCTTCTTGGTATTCATTGTGTATATTGTCACCACATCAACTTTCTTCGTCGCAAGAGAGCGATACCCGCTCTCGTATGACCCAAGAGAGAAACATAGTCTCTCAAGAAAGGCTTTTGCACTGCTGTTCACGTCCATAAGATATACAGGCGAGGCAACAACAAAACAATCAGCCCTACTCACAGCTTCGAGTATCGGAGCAAGGTCATCATTTAGAGAGCATTTGCCATATTGCTTACTCCCTCTAAGTTTACAAGCAAAGCAACTCTGACAACCTTTGAAATTAAGCTCATTTAAGAAAATCGTAGTTATATCAGGGTTAGTAGAAGTTGCCACCACTCCTTTACAGAAAGCGTCACATAGCTTAGCTGTGTTGCCATTCCTCCGGGGACTACTGTTTATGATTACAATTCTCATTACATCATTAATTGTTTAGTTATACATTTTATCCGATTCCTAATATGAATCCCGGCTTTTTTACTAATTTTGTATTGCAAAATTAGGTGATAATGAGAGGTTAAGCAATAACTTACCGAAAGGTTTGCCCCTAACCAAAAAGTTTGTTTTGCTTATTTTCAACCAGTTCTACTTCCTCTGATATGGCAAAAAAATTAGACTACGAATATTGCAAGGCTGCCCCTATGCTTGAATGGCTCGGAAACAAATGGGCACTAGTTATTCTCGTGAAGATTTCCGAAAACGAACCGGTGCGCTTCAACGAATTGTACC
>WFMA01000244.1 GCA_009177195.1 Bacteroidales bacterium
AGCCGCCGCCTCTTACTTGAAACAGCTCTACGCGATGTATCATGACTGGTCGCTCGCCATCGCCGCCTCCAACTGCGGACCGGGCAACGTGAACAAAGCGCTGCGCCGCGCCGGCGGAGAGAACAACAAGGATTTCTGGTCGATCTACTATCTCCTTCCTCAGGAAACACGCGGCTATGTTCCCGCATTCATTGCCGCCAATTACGTGATGACCTATTATAACGAGCACAATATAAGCCCGGCGCTGGCTCGCCGCCCCATCATCACCGACTCGGTACACGTGACCAAGCGCGTGCATCTGCAGCAAATTTCCGATGTGCTCGCCATTCCCATCGAAGAGCTCAGGGTGCTCAACCCCCAGTATCGCAAAGACGTGATTCCCGGCGACAGCCGCCCCTACTCGCTGGTGTTGCCCTCGATGCAGGTCTACTCTTATCTCATGAGCGAGGACAGCATCGTCAATCACAACATCAACCTCTATGCCCGCCGCGATCTTGTAGAGCCAACNCNCAACCCGGCTGAAGATCCCGAAATGGAATACACCACCAAGCTCGTCACCAAAACACACGTGGTGAAACGCGGCGAAACTTTGTCGAAAATCGCATCAGCCTACGGCGTGAGCGTCGCCGATATCAAGAAGTGGAACAAGTTGAAACGCAATTCAATCGCCAAAGGAAAGAAATTAAAGATAAACACCTACGAGCGCGTAGCGACAGGCAAGAAGAAGACCGCTCCCGTATTGGCTGAAAGCGCTGCCGCCGTTCAAAACGACTCGATAGCCGCCGTTGCTGCCGATTCCATCATGGCGGAAACCGCTCCGGCTCCCGCGAAAGCCGAGACCGAAAAGCCTGCCGCTCCCGTCAAGAAGGTCGAGCCGGCAAAGACGACCAAAGCAACTACTGCCGCCAAGCCCCGAATNCACNCAGTGAAGAAGGGCGACNACCTTTTCCGCATCTNAAAGATGTATAAAGGCGTGACCATTGACGAAATCAAGNAACTCAACGGACTCAAAAACGACGACTTGAAAGTAGGACAAAAATTGAAAATACCTCGTAAATAACCTAAGGAACATATTAAACCAACAATGAAAAAAGCAATATTTTCATTAGCCTCGCTGTTCATAACCTGTTCAGCATTCGGAGCTCCGCTATGGCTGCGTGACGCCATGATTTCTCCCGACGGAAGCAAAATCGCCTTTACCTACAAAGGCGACATCTACACCGTCAGTCCAAAAGGTGGCGACGCAAAACGTCTCACAGCCCAGCCGTCCTATGAAACCGACCCCAAATGGTCGCCCGACGGAAAGATGATAGCGTTTTCAAGCGACCGTAACGGCGGACAGGACATCTACGTGATGCCAGCCGAGGGGGGACAGGCGAAACGTCTCACGTTCAACTCGGTGAAAGAAACCGTAGAAGCGTTTTCGCCCGACGGAAAATATGTTTACTTTTCAGCGGCTATACAGGATCCCGCTTCAAGCGCCGCCTTCCCGACAGCACGCATGACCGAGGTGTACAAAGTTCCCGTAGCCGGCGGTCGAATCGAACAGGTGCTCGGCACTCCCGCTCAGAAAATAAATTTCACCGGCAATGACGGATCATTCCTTTATCAGGACTTGAAGGGGTTTGAAGACGAGTGGCGCAAGCATCACACTTCGTCGGTGACCCGCGATATATGGATGTATGACGCCAAGAGCGGCACCCACAAGAACCTCACCAATCGTCCGGGCGAGGACCGCGACCCGGTGCTGAGCCCCGACGGCAAGACAGTATACATCCTGAGCGAACGAAACGGAAAGACATTCAATGTCTATTCATTCCCCATCGACAATCCCGCAGCGGCAAAACAGGAGTCGCAGTTCACCACCCATCCGGTGAGATTCCTGTCGCAGAGCAAAAACGGACTGCTCGCCTATACCTATGACGGCGAGCTCTATACCCAGACTCCGGGACAGAAGCCCGTCAAAGTCAACGTGAACATAACGATGGACGACGAGAATCCGCTCAACAAGCTGACTGTGGCAACTTCGCCCGGAGCGGTAGCGTCGCCCGACGGAAAGATGGTGGCGTTCACCAACCGTGGCAATATCTTCGTGACCTCGGTAGAATACAACACCACCAAGCAGATTACCGACACTCCCGCCGCTGAAAGCCACATAACATGGGCTCCCGACAACCGCACCATCGCCTATACAAGCGAGCGCGACGGACACGCCAACATCTATACCGCCACCATAGCCCGCAAAGAGGACCTCAATTTCCCCAATGCGACGATGATCGAGGAGAAGCCGCTACTGGACANCAANGACGGNATCGAGCGTTCTTATCCCGAATNCNCNCCCGNCGGTAAAGAGATAGCTTTCGTGCAGGATCGCCGGAAGCTGATGGTGATGAATCTTGACACGAAGAAAATACGTCANCTCACCGACGGCNCTACCCATCCCGAAAGCGGGGGCGGATTCTCCTATTCATGGTCGCCCGACGGAAAATGGATCACTCTTGAGCACACCGGCAACGGACATGAGCCCTACAGCGACGTGGCAATCGTGAACACTACCGGCACCCCCGCGGTGACCAATCTCACCCAGTCGTCCTATTTCGACGAAAACCCCGTGTGGGTGATGGACGGCAACGCCATCCTCTTCCTCTCGGACCGCTACGGTCTCCGCAGCCAGGCTTCATGGGGCTCTCAGCTCGATGCGATGCTCGTGTTCATGAATCAGGACGCATACGACAAGTTCCGCCTTTCAAAGGAGGACTATGAACTCCGCAAGGAACTTGAAAAGCAGCAGAAAAACGACAAGGAGAAAGCCGACGACAAGAAAGCCGATAAAAAATCGGACAAGAAGCAGAATAAGGAGACCGCCGANTCAGCCAANAANGACATCANGGTTGAACTCNACGGCATCAGGGACCGCATCGTGAGACTGACTCCCGCCTCGACCGACATCGCCGACGCTATCATCAACAAGGACGGCGACAAGCTCTATTACATNGCGCGCGGCAACGAGCAGACGGCGCTGTGGAAAGTGGATCTTTACAAGCACGACCTNAACCAGGTGGCGACGCTCACATCGNCGGCAGGACTGCAGCCCGACGCGAAAGGCGCCAACATCTTTATTCTCGGACCGAGAATTTTGCGTAAAATGGCTGTAAGCTCCGAAAAGCTCACTCCCATCACCTTCTCGGCTCAGCAGTTCATCGATCCCGCAGCTGAACGCGAATACATGTTCAACTATGTTCAGCAGGAGGTGGCAAACCGTTTCTATGATAAAAAATATCATGGCACCGACTGGAATGCGATGACCAAAGCTTACCGCAAATTCCTTCCCCACATCAACAATAATTATGACTTTGCCGAAATGCTCAGCGAGCTTCTGGGCGAGCTCAACGCATCCCACACCGGCTCGCGCTACTCGCCCTACGGAGGAATGGAACCCACGGCATCGCTGGGTCTTCTCTATGACTGGACCTATAACGGCAAAGGGCTGATGGTGGCGGAAATTATCGAGAAAGGTCCATTTGACCATGCCAACACCAGCGTGAAGCCTGGCGTGATTATCGAAAAAATCGGCGGCAAAACAATCGACGACAATGCCGACTACACCACGCTTTTCAATAACCTCGCAGGCAAAAAAACGCTGATTTCGTTCTATGACCCGGCAACAGGGAAACGCTGGGAAGAGGTGGCGCTCCCCATCACGGAAGGCGCTATGAGCAATCTTCTCTACACCCGCTGGATAAAGCAACGCGCCGCCGACGTTGACCGCCTTTCAGGCGGCAGACTGGGATATGTCCACATCAAATCGATGGACGACGCAAGCTACCGCAACATCTACACCGACCTCTTCGGCAAATACGTGAACAAGGACGGTATCGTCATCGACACCCGCTGGAACGGCGGCGGTCGCCTTCACGAGGATATCGAAGTGCTGTTCAGCGGAAAGAAATATCTCACCCAGGTCATCAGAGGGGTCGACGTTTGCGACATGCCGAGCCGCCGCTGGAACAAGCCGAGCATCATGCTGCAATGTGAGGCGAATTACAGTAACGCCCACGGCACTCCTTGGGTCTACAAAACCATGGAACTCGGCAAGCTCGTTGGCACTCCGGTGCCCGGAACGATGACCAGCGTGAACTGGATAGGGCTTCAGGATCCCACCCTGCTATTCGGAGTGCCGGTGATAGGATATCGCACCGCCCAGGGCAATTATCTTGAAAACTCCCAGCTTGAACCCGACATTCTTGTGGTCAACGATCCGACGGCGCTCGTCAAGGGAGAAGACCAGCAGCTGAAAAGAGCTGTCGAGGAGCTGATGAAAGAACTTCCCAAGAAATAAACAGGGCGGGAACGTGGAGAATAAAATGACACATATTTTATACATTATGTGTCATTTTATGCAATACGTGTCGCAAAATTGATATATATTTGCAAAAGTAACTCAGACAAATAAAACGAGATAATACATATTATGGAGCAGATTTCTCAACGCGTGCAGTCGCTCGCGCCATCGCAGACTCTCGCGATGTCACAAAAAAGCCAGGAGCTTAAAGCTCAAGGAGTCGACGTGATCAACCTTTCGGTGGGTGAACCTGATTTTCCCACCCCCGCCCACATCAAGGACGCAGCCAAAAAGGCTATCGATGAAAACTTCTCGTTCTACACACCGGTTCCCGGTTACATGTCGCTTCGTAAAGCTATCTCTAACAAACTTAAAGAGGAGAACGGCATAGATTTCGCCCCCGAGCAGATCGTGGTGTCAAACGGAGCAAAACAATCGCTTTGCAACGTCATCCTCTCGGTCATCAATCCGGGCGACGAGGTCATCATTCCCACCCCCGCATGGGTGAGCTACATGGAAATGGTGAATCTGGCTCAGGGAAAAAACGTGCTCGTGCCCGCAACTATCGAGACCGATTTCAAAATCACGCCCAAGCAGCTGCGCGACGCCCTCACCGACAAGACGCGCCTCGTCTTCTTCTGCTCGCCAAGCAATCCCACCGGAAGCGTCTACAGCCGCAGCGAGTTGCAAGCACTTGTGGATGTCCTCGCCGACTATCCCGACGTGCTGATTCTTTCTGACGAAATTTATGAACACATCAATTTCACGGGCAGCTTCACCTCGCTTGCGTCGTTCCCCGAAATCGCNGACCGCACCTGCGTTGTGAACGGTGTTTCAAAAGCGTATGCCATGACCGGCTGGCGTATCGGTTTCCTTGCCGCTCCGCTGTGGCTCGCCAAAGCGACCAACAAGCTGCAAAGCCAGTACACTTCCAACGCTTCGTCAATCGCGCAGAAAGCAGCCGAAGCCGCCTACACCGGTTCTCAGGAATGCGTCGAGGAGATGCGCAAGGCATTTGAGCGTCGCCGCGACTTGATTGTGGGACTCGCCCGCACTATTCCCGGATGGANGGTGAATANTCCCGAAGGAGCGTNCTANCTCTNCCCNGAAGTGTCAANNTATTTNGGAAAAAAATGCGNNGNCCGCGNGATCANCAACGACTCGGATCTTGCGATGTTCCTTCTTGAAGAGGGTCACGTAGCCACTGTGGCGGGATCGGCATTCGCTTGCCCGGGATATATCCGCATGAGCTACGCCACCAGCGACGACAACATCCGNGAGGCTATGCGACGCATCGCCGAGACTCTTGCAAAACTCGTTTAACCGATTTGCGANAANTNTTCTGAAATGNCAGAAACAACNCTGAAATCAGATTCGGTAGTAATCATNCCCACCTATAATGAAGCNGAGAACGCGGCGGCGATAATCGACGCCGTGCTCTCGCTGCCTCATGACATGGACGTGCTGATCGTGGACGACGGCTCGCCCGACGGAACCGCAGCAATCGTGCATGAAAAAATAGCAGCCAATCCGGGACGGGTCCACATAATCGAGCGCACAGGGAAACTGGGACTCGGAACCGCCTATATAGCCGGGTTCAAGTGGGCGATAGAGCGCGGATATGACTACATTTTTGAAATGGACGCCGACTTCTCCCACAATCCTCAGGACCTGTTGAGACTCTATGACGCATGCAGCCGCCAGGGCGCCGACGTGGCAATAGGGTCGCGCTATATTTCAGGGGTAAACGTGGTGAANTGGCCTATGAGCCGAGTGCTGATGNCATATTTCGCATCAAAGNACGTGCAGATAATAANCCGGCTCCCCATCCANGACANCACGGCGGGATTCGTGTGCTATCGCAGGAAAGTGCTCGAAACCATCGAACTTGACAAAATCAGGTTCAAAGGCTACGCATTCCAGATTGAAATGAAGTTCACCGCTTCGATGCTCGGATTCAAGGTGGTGGAAGTACCCATCATCTTCACCAACCGTGTGCTGGGAGAAAGCAAAATGAACAGCGGGATTTTCTCGGAAGCCGTGTTTGGAGTGATAAAGCTGAAACTTTCAAGCATGTTCAAAAAGAAACCCAAATCAGCCTAAAGCCCGGTTGCGCCATGAGACATGACATTATCCTTTTCAACGGAATCATTATAAACGAAAACCGCAGCTTCAGGGGCTACGTCGTCGTCGACGGCGATGTGATCGCTGAAGTAGGCGAAGGGGATCCCGAAGCGTCGCTTACAGCAACGAGGACTATCGATGCCGAGGGCGCATATATTATTCCCGGAGTGATTGACGACCAGGTACATTTCCGTGATCCCGGACTGACTCACAAAGGCGACATATTCACCGAATCGAGAGCCGCCGCCGCAGGCGGGGTGACATCGTTCATGGACATGCCCAACACGAAACCGCCCACCGTCACCAACAGCGACGTGGAGTGGAAACTGAATCATGCGGCAAGCCAATCGGCGGTGAACTACAGCTTCTTTATCGGAGCCACCAACGACAATATCGAAGAGCTCCTAAAATGTGACTACTCACGGGTGCCGGGGGTGAAACTGTTTCTGGGGTCATCGACAGGCAACATGCTCGTGGATAATGAAACGGCGCTCAATCGCAT
>WFMA01000081.1 GCA_009177195.1 Bacteroidales bacterium
CCCGTGTGATGGGAAATTAAGAGCATTGTTTTAATCACTTAATTTTGAGTAACACAATTTAATTTTTTCAACTGATGAAAACCTATCAATTGTCAGCCGAGCCCCGTACTAACCTCGGCAAGAAGGCTGCAAAAGCCCTTCGCGAAGAGAATCTTATTCCCGTAGTCCTCAACGGAGGCGAACCTGTTGAACTTCCTTTCACCGGCACTCTTAAACCCGGAGAAAAGCTCGTTGAAATCGCCAACAACCGCGGTCTTATCACTACCGACCTCGTTGTTAAGGCTGAGGATGTGCGCAAACTTCTTTATACTCCCGACATCTTCGCTATCGAACTCACTGTTAATGGCGAAAAGAAAAATGCCGTGCTTCGTGAAATCCAGTTCCACCCGGTTAAAGACACAGTGCTTCACATCGACCTCCTCGAAGTGAATGACAAGAAGCCCGTTGTAATGGAAGTTCCCGTTCAGCTCGAAGGTCATGCCGAAGGTGTTAAAGCCGGTGGTAAGCTTTCTCTTTCAATGAAGAAAATTAAAGTTAAAGCTCTTTACACTAACATTCCCGAACGCGTTGTTATCAACATCGATCACCTCGGTCTTGGCAAAACTCTTCAGATTGGCGACCTTCACTTCGACGGTCTTGAACTGATGAATGCAAAGAACGCTGTTGTTTGCGCCGTTCAGTTGACCCGCGCCGCTCGTGGAGCTGCCGCTAAGGCTTAATCAATCGATTGCCAATGAAATACTTGATTGTCGGCTTGGGTAATATCGGTTCAGAATACGATGGCACCCGCCACAACATAGGATTTAGAGTATTGGATGCTTTTGCTGAAGCATCCAATACTTCTTTTATGACGGAGCGCTACGGCGACATCGCCCACACACGCTTGAAGAACAAGCAGCTGACGCTGTTAAAGCCGTCGACCTACATGAATCTCAGCGGTAATGCCGTGAGATACTGGGCACAGAAGGAAAATATTCCTATCGACCATATCCTCGTCATAGTCGACGACATTGCATTGCCGTTTGGAGCCATAAGGCTGAAACCTTCGGGAAGCGACGCCGGTCATAACGGATTGAAGAATATTGCCCAGATGCTGGGCACTCAAGCCTATCCGAGACTGCGTTTCGGAATTGGGAATGACTATCCCAAAGGAGGACAAATAGAATATGTGCTCGGACACTTCACTCTTGACCAACGCCAACAGCTTCCGGCAAGAGTCGAGGTCGCCTGCGAAGCGATTAAAGCGTTCTGTCTTTCCGGGATGGAATTTGCTATGTGCAATTTCAACAACAAATGATCGGTCATGGCTAAGAGCGAAGTTAGAATTGACAAGTGGCTTTGGGCTGTCAGAATTTTCAAAACCAGAACCATTGCCACTGAAGCGTGTAAAAAAGGACGCGTAATGATTGGCGACACTCCTGTTAAGCCGTCAAGGACAATTAAAGTCGATGACGTGATCAAAGTCAGAAAACCGCCAGTCACCTACTCTTTCCGTGTAAAAGCTCTTACCGAGAACAGGCTCGGCGCTAAACTGGTGCCTGATTACATGGAAAACATCACTCCAAAGTCAGAACTCGACTTGCTCGAAATTGTCAAAATTTCGGGTTTTGTCGACCGACGAAAAGGTCTCGGCCGACCTACCAAGCGCGAAGGCAGAGAATTGAGCCGATTTAAGGAGGACTCTTTCGACGATGGATGGGACTTTGATTTTGATTTCGATGACGACGATGAAAATGACGAAGACCGCTGATAGAAACTATCAGCGGTCTTCGTTTTATCTCAGTAAAATCTCTTCTTAGAAAAGTTTCGCGGGATAAGTGCCGTCGGCATGCAGTTCGGCAAATTTGTCAACCACTCCCTGACGATCGGCGGCATAAGTCACTCCAAACCATTTTGAGTCAGTGTCAAGGACTTTAACCGTGGCTTCGCCCGAATTGATGAGAGTGTCAATTACAAGCGGAATGAAAAACTCAGCCTTGGGCGTATTGAGATCTTTGTCAAGGAATTTCACAAATTCCCTTTCGCTATAATCAAAATAGTCGGGAGTAAATCCCCACAGATTCATCGAGACCGGAGTTTTAGGATCAAGATACTGGATGTCGCCGTTCTCGTCGGTGAAAAATATCCTGTGGTCATCGTCATAGGCGATCGCAGTACGCTCAACCACCGAAGTAAGATAGCCGTCCTTAGTCGAGCAAACGCCGCGAGCCACCGAGCCGTTTTCAGTCATAGTGTTTCCTACTCGGAAGCCCACCATGCAATAATCGCCTTTCTTGTCACGAGGACGCATAAGCTCTTCAGCCATCACACGGAAAGCGTCTCTGCCATAAAAATCATCGGCGTTAATCACCGCAAACGGTTCCTTGATGGCATCCTTTCCCATCAACACCGCATGGTTAGTGCCCCACGGTTTCGTACGGTCCTCAGGACATTTATAACCTTCAGGAAGAGCATCGGTAGCCTGAAAAACCACTTCGACAGGCACATGACCTTCGTATTTCGACACGATTTTATCGCGAAACTCCTGTTCAAAATCTTTTCGGATCACAAACACAATCTTACCAAATCCCGACTTGATGGCATCATAGATTGAATAATCCATGATGGTTTCCCCGTTAGGACCAAGCGAGTCAAGCTGTTTAAGACCTCCATATCGACTGCCCATACCGGCAGCAAGTACAAATAGCGTTGGTTTCATTTCCTTAATTATTTCGTTTTAAAACGGAAAACAATTGTCTGTTCATAAACCTCCCCCGGTCCGAGAAGCTGACACGGGAAGTTTCTGTGATTGGGGGCATCGGGGAATCCCTGACATTCGATGGCAACCCCATCATAATCCTGATAATCCTTACCCGACTTGCTCTTAGGAGAACCTGCAAGCCAGTTGCCCGTATACACCTGCACGCCGGGCTGGGTCGTGAGCACTTCAAGCACACGTCCGCTCTTGTCCGAACTGAGTTCAGCGGNAAGATTCAACTCATGCTTATGCNATCCGNCGNNCACCCAGCAATGGTCATAGCCTTTACCGATTTTCAGAGGTTCGAAATCGGCATTGATATCCTGCCCTATCTTTTTCCCTGCAACAAAGTCCATCGGAGTGTCTTTAACCTCNGCAAGTTCGCCCGTAGGAATCTGAGTCGAATCGGTAGGAAGATATTTTGACGCATTCAACTTCAANGTGTGATCAAGTATATTTCCGTTTCCGTCGCCATTAAGGTTGAAATAGGCATGGTTAGTGAGATTAACCACTGTTTTTTCGTCACACTCAGCAGTATAGTCAATCGTAAGCTCATTATTGTCGTTCCACGAATACACTACGGTTGCGTCAAGATTTCCGGGATACCCCTCCTCGCCATCCACTGAGTGATACGAAAATTTAACATGGCTCCCTTTGGCTTCCGACTTCCATATACGGTTCATGAAACCGGTGGGACCTCCATGAAGCGCGTTAGGACCATTGTTAGTGGCAAGTGTATATTCCTTATTCCCGATTTTAAAATGCCCCAATGCGATGCGATTGGCATATCGTCCCGGAGTCTTTCCCGCGCAAGGACCGTCATTTATATAATCAGCGGCATTAGCATATCCAAGCGCCACATCATCGAGTTTACCGTCACGGTCAGGCACGACAACGCTTACTATTCCTGCTCCAAGGCTTGACAAAGTCACTGAAGCGCCACTCTTATTTGTCAGCGTATAAAGAGTGATTTCGCCCATCGGCGATTTCACTCTCTTTGTTTCAATATTCATGATTATAACGTATTAATCTATTTTACGAGCGCCATCCGATATAACGACATCATATACCTGAGGTTCGTGTCCGTATTTTTCAGCAAATTTCCTCTTTGCTGTTTCAATAAACTTGTCATAGAGTTCATCCTTGACAAGGTTGATCGTGCAACCACCGAAACCACCACCCATGATGCGCGAGCCGGTCACACCACATTCTTTAGCAATATCGTTCAGATAATCGAGTTCCACGCAGCTCACCTCATAAAGTTTCGACATTCCCTCATGGGTTTTATACATTCTGTCGCCCACGGTTTCATAGTCGCCGCGCTGCAATGCGTCACACACGTCCAGAACGCGCTGCTTCTCTTCGATAACATATTTTGCGCGGTTATAATCCTCTTCGCTGATTTGATCCTTAACTTTCTCAAGATCTTCCATCGAAGCGTCACGCAATGTTTCCACTCCAATCACCGAAGCGACATGCTCGCACGACGCGCGACGTTTATTATAAGGAGAGTCCACCAATTCATGCTTAACTTTTGAATCGAGAAGCACCAGGCGATAACCGTCGGGATTGAACGGATAGTATTCATGCTCCAGAGAACGGCAGTCAAGTCGCATGAGATTTCCGGCTTTGCCAAACACTGACGCAAACTGGTCCATGATACCGCAATTCACCCCGCAATAGTTATGCTCGGTCGACTGACCGATAAGGGCAAGCTCAAACTTGTCTATCTTATTATCATTGAACATGTCGTTGAGAGCAAACGCAAAGCAGCTTTCCAATGCAGCCGATGACGAAAGACCGGCTCCAAGAGGAACATTTCCGGCAAACACCGCATCAAAACCTTTAACCACTCCCCCGCGCTTGATTATCTCGCGGCAAACACCGAAGATATAACGAGCCCACTGCTGTGCGGGAGCATCCTCCTCGTTTAAGCCAAACTCGGCATATTCGTCGATATCCACCGAGTAAACTCTCACCTTGTCGGTGCCGTTGGGTTTAAGCTCGGCAAGGATAACTTTGTCTATCGCTCCCGGGAAAACAAACC
>WFMA01000185.1 GCA_009177195.1 Bacteroidales bacterium
GGAGTGTCGCCGGTAACGACTTTTATGGCTATTCCGGCATCAATACATTCCTTTATCGCAGCAGGAACCTCGGAGCGGACAGGATCGGAAATAGCCACGACACCAAGGAATGTGAGATTGTCAGCGACCAGATGACCGTCGCTAATAACGGTTTCACCCGGTTCCACCACCTGAAAAGCAAATCCAAGAGTGCGCATCGCCTGGCTCTGGTATCGGGCAAGACGCTCTTCAATCGCCTGCCGCTTAACATCGCCGTTGATATTGCGGCACATTCCGAGAACTATCTCAGGAGCGCCCTTCACGTAGAGGATTTTTTTGCCGGGGAATACTGACGACTCCACTTCAGTAGCCATGTATTTCCTTTCGGTGGAGAAGGGCACTTCGGCTATGCGTGTCACGCCGTCGCGGATCGAGGCGTAGTCTATTCCATGAGAATTCAGCCAAAGGATCAAGGCACCTTCAGTAGGGTTTCCAAGCACTTGAGGACGGTCGGAATCTGACAAGTCGAGCATGGCGGTAGAATTTACAGCTATCCCCTCGACAATAGTACGGCTCAACTCATCGTCACCAAGCTTCTGTCCCGGAAGCCCGAAGAAATCAGTATCGGCAAGCCGCATCTGATTTTCGGTAAGAGTGCCGGTTTTATCCGTGCAGATGACAGTAGCTGCGCCCATCGTTTCGCAAGCATGCATCTTACGGACAAGATTATTCGTGCGCAGCATTCGCCGCATACTGTAGGCGAGGCTGAGAGTCACCGCCATCGGGAGCCCCTCTGGAACCGAAACCACGACGAGTGTTACGGCAATCATCACCGTCTGCAGGAAATAAGAAAGGAAATGCACCGCGTCGAGCGCATTCCCTTCTATAAAATACATTAATATTCTTCCGACGATGATTAGCGCGCCGACTGAATAGCTCAACTTCGTTATCACCGTGCCAAGTTTATCGAGCTGAATGCTCAGAGGCGTTTTGACTGAATCATCAATGCGCGCCGCTTCATAGACTTTGCCATTCTCGGTAAGGTCGCCGACTGCGGTAACTTCAAACACACCGTGTCCCTCCATTACTTTAGTCCCTTTCAGCACCATATCAGTAGGGAAAGTCGCATCGTCGTCAAAATGCGCGCTGTCGGTGGATTTCGAGCAAACAGGTTCGCCTGTAAGAATCGACTCGTCGACAGTGAGCGAGGCAGCTTCCAAAAGATGTCCGTCGGCAGGAATCTCCTCTCCTGTAGAAAGGATCACAATGTCACCGACCACGACATCTCGTTTGGGGATTCTCACCGCTCCCGAGTTGCGAATCACCTCAACGGGCTCTTCGTCATTGACCTGATTAAGGATGGCAAACTCCTTTTCGGCTTTCACTTCAAAGATGAAGCCGAGACCGGTAGCGAGCAATATGGCGATAAATATACCCAGCGGTTCAAAAAACACAGCCATGCTCTCGCCAAGTCCGTAATACTCATAGAAGGATATTCCGATGGAGAGTACTCCGGCGACCAGTAACACTATAATCAGCGGATCCTGAAACTTAGCCAGAAACTGGCGCCATAAAGGGGTTTTCTTAGGAGGAGTGAACAGATTCGCTCCGTTGAGCCGACGACTCTCCTCGACTTGAGCAGCGGTTAAGCCGGTATATTTCGATGCCATTATTCCAAGTACGATTTAAAAGCCATATGCGGGGCAGTCTCCCCCTCTTTTCAGAACGAGAATGACACTCCGATTGAAGGCACGAAAGCATGTACCCTGTAATCGGCGGTGATTGATTTTTCAGTGCTTCCGCCAAGTTTAGCCGCAAGAAAATCAGTGTAGCCGCAAGTCACATTGTCAACACCGAGCCCGGCAACATAGAGGGCTGAAAAATCGATTGAGAGATTCGGGATGGGACGGAACGAGAATCCTACCGAGGGCTCAAGCTTAGTCATTCCCGGAGTTTCGGGATTGTAATAGCGTTTATTTACAGGCGAGAGGTCGACGATAAATCCGGCACGCACATCGAAGCGCTTTGTAATTCCATATTGAGCGCCAAGGCGGNATGCCCATGCATNTTTATAGTCCTTGGTGAGGTGCTGGTTGAATTTCGCAGCATTTTCATCAAGGAACTCGATGTCAAGACTTTTATAGGCATCCCAAGCTGTGAACTGAGCGTCGAAAGCGAGAAGGAGGTTAGAGATGGGTNTGTAAGNCACTCCGATTGTCGCAACCGCAGGCATGGGCATTTCAGCAGCGAAATTGGAGCTGTTGATAATTCCGATTTCNGACTCAAGGATTCCCTCGGCAACCTCATTGGCATAAGAAACGCGAGCATCGCCGGCTTTCACTTTCATGTTCATCTTTGAACGGAAATTGGCTCCCACTGTCCACTGGCTGTTAATGTCGTACATCGCTCCGATATTTATGCCACAAGCCACGTCGGAAGTTCCTTTGAGATTTACCGAGGCAGGCATTGTGCTTCCAAACATAGGCATTCCTGCAGGAAGCTGCCCCATCAAGGTCAGAGCTCCAATGAGTTGATCCATCGAAGCAGGGTTGACAAGACCTTTGTTGAGATTAACGCTTCCCCATGAAATCATGAGTCCGGCGCCAACTGAAAGTTTAGGAGTAATGCGCCAAGAAACGCTGGGCTGCACAGTGAATGTGGTCAATTTAACCGACTGGTTGAGAATAGCTCCCGCCCATGAATTGGTCCAATTTATTCCGCTCCCGTAAGGAGTGTAGATATTGATACCGGCTTTCAGATTGTCATATATTGAAAATGCCGCTCCCAGCATCATAGGGGTGCTTACATCATTGTCGGTCTTATACCATTTATCATCGATTTTCGACTTGGCATCAGCCATGACAGCGTTGACACTTCCAGAAATATCAACAGAGCTATTCATAAAAGCCATGCCGGCAGGGTTGAAATACATGCTTTCCGCGCCAAGCTTCTGAGCTACTCCGGTATGTCCCATACCGCCTTGTTTGGCACTCAAAGTGTTGACCTGATAACCTTCCGCCATAGCAGAGCCTGCCATGCAAACTGCAGCCAAGCCAATTAAAATCTTTTTCATATTCTTAAAAAATTCAAATCTTTAAGGCGCAAAGTTACGCATTTATATTTATTCTTGACTAATTTTGTTCTTTATTATACCATTCACACTGAAATCATGTCAAAAACCACACTGAAAAAACAGATAAAAGATTTAACCAAGGAACAGCTCATAGAAGTGATGCTCGAGCTGTATGATGCGCGCAAAGAAGCCAGGGAATNTNTCGAATACTATGTAAATCCTGATGAAAACAAGATGTTTGAAAAATACCGGTCGATAATTTTAAAAGAGTNCTNTCCTCAGAAGGGCCGCCCCAAAGGGAGAACCTCGGTATGCAAAAAGGCTGTTAAAGATTTTTCGGCGCTCCATCCGTCACCCAAACTGATTGCCGAGCTAAAATTCTCATTGGTCGAAACGATCATGCGTTATGCCGTGGCATCCCGATTCTGGCTACGGGAGTCGCAGGAAAACACACTGCTCGCTTTTTTTAAAGAATCGCTTGAATATATGTATTCAAACAATCTCCTCGAATACTATGACCGCCGCATCGAACAGACGCTTAAAAGCTCTGATACGTCCCGCTGTCCATTCAGGAACGAAATCAGACGCATAGATATTGAATTTCGCCATGGCATACAATAGGCGCAACAAACTGATACCGGCAGAATTGCGCATTGCGGAACTTAGCGCATTAATAATCGGATTTTCACCACAAAAGTTAAAACATCCCACATTTTAACTTTTACTTAGTTAAAACAGCATGCTCGTTCACTTTTTTTAAGCGTTTTTATAACATAATTCGCATAAACACCACGGTCATAACCCGTTTTCATTTGTTATTACTATGAAAACAGTAGTTACCCGCTTTTTCACATCCCTCGTCCTCTTTATCGGGTAGGGATACCGGGTAAAGAGGTTCTCATAAATAAATAGTTGAAACGGCGATGGGGGTTTCGGTCAGTCCGAAACCCCATCCAGTTTTTAATGGGTCAGTAGATATGGCGGTGACACAAACAAACCGTACAGTCTTTCCGGACTCCTTTTTCTAACTCCCGTAGATTTAGGGGGCACTCTTTGCAGAGTGCGGGATGGGGTTGCGGCGATCCCGGCACACCTCGCTTCGCTCGTAGTGCCGGGTTATTCATAGGTGTAAGCCTTTCAGGCTTGCCAACCCGAAGTATCTACTGACCAATATTAAGTGAGCCGTTCAGGCTTGCCAACCGGAACTATCCACTGACCCATTTTAAGCAGATTAAGGTTTCCAATGTGGTTAACATGATGAAGGAGGTGGAAAAACGACAAGGGCTGTCCCGGCGGACAGCCCTTGTCATTTATCAAATTTGGAGTGGAGATTACTTGTTGTTTGCCTGATATTCGGCACGAGCGATGTACTTGTCAATATCGAGACTATATTGACCGGCGTATTCGGGATATTTTGATTTGATATCCTTAAGCACCTTCAATTCTGCCGCATAGTCGCCTTGCGCGCGAAGCACTGTGGCTTTCTTCATCATGAAAAGCGGAGTATAGAGGGCATTATTGTCGCTCTGGCTTATCGCTTTGTCGTAGGATTTAAGAGCGGCTCCATAGTTCTGAAGATTAACGTAGCAGTCCCCTTCAAGAGAGAGGGCAGCTGCGCCAACGAGCGCTTCTTTGGGGCTAAAGCCTTTCAAGTCGGCAAGAGCTTCCTCATAGTTACCGTTCTTATAGCTCAAAGTGGCAGCCATCAAAGCAGCGCGGTTGCCGGCATCATAGCCATATTTGTCAGCAACCAGGCGATACTGAGCAAGGGCAACGGAATCGTTGCCCTGCGCAAGTTCTATATCAGCTTTCGAT
>WFMA01000103.1 GCA_009177195.1 Bacteroidales bacterium
AGATAATCTCAGTGAAGTCGGGCGACAACACGGTGAGAAACAATCTGTTTTTTGAATCACGCGGCGGACTGGTGTGCCGACACGGGCATAACAACATTCTGGAATCGAACACGATTGTGGGAAACAATCTGCCCGGGACTGCGGGAATAAGGCTCGTGAACCAAGGGCACATAGTGTATGACAACTATTGCGCTCGTCTGGGAGATTTCGGGCTGCTCGTGAGAATGGGCGTATTCGAACGTCCCACAGCCGATACCGATCTTGAAAAGGAGCCGCTGACATCCTATCACCGGGCGGAAAACATAAATATCACCGACAACTCGTTTATCGACTGCAAGACGATAGACCTCGGCTCGGGNTANGGCGACAANGCGCCGAGAAACGTGAGGNTCGCCAACAATTACTTCTGCAATGACAGCATCAATATCAGAATTGCCAAACCGGAAGCGGTGATGCCGGGACTGAATTTTATCGACAACCGGTATTTCATGGCTAACGGCGACGTGATAAATATGAAGGGGTTCATCAGGCTTACTGAACCTGAGAATAGCGCCGAGATTGAAAAATCGCGCGCGCTAAACACTCTCGCCAAAGGGATCGGAGCCGCATGGTATGCACCCAACAATAATGACATCAATTATATCGCATCGAAATATCAATCAAAATAAACCAATCAACAAAATGAAGAAAACAGCAATAGCGCTTATATGCCTTTCCTGCTTTGCCACAATGCAGGCAAAGGATTATTACGTGAGCCCCGCCGAGAAGGGACGCCTCGCCACAATTCTCAATGACGGAACACTCAAGCCTGGTGACAACGTGATATTGAAGGACGGGACGTATGACAGCCTCGGCACGCTGAGATTCACATCATCGGGCACCGAAAGCGACTCGATAGGGCTACGCGCAGAACATCCCGGGAAGGCGGTGATATCGGGACCGCTGCACTTGATGATATCGGGAAAATACCAACACATCGACGGACTGCTTTTTCACAAAGCATGGGCGGAGGGCGGACATTTAATCGGTTTCAAGGATGAGAAAAACGCCGCCTCCCACTGCCGATTCACCAACTGCGCCATCGACGACTGCAATGACCCGAACAAGACCGAAAGACCTTCGCAAGAGAAGAACACGACCGAGTATTGGCTGATGCTCCATGGCGACAACATCAGGGTGGACCATTGCTATTTCGCCAATAAGCGAGTGGGGGGACTGGTGATGCAGATATGGCTCACCGCCGACGACCACCTCAACAACCATCAGATAGACCACAACCTCTTTGGCAACCGACCTCCATTCGGGGGTAACGGAGCTGAAATAATACGCATAGGGCACTCATGGTCGTCGCAGCTCGAATCGCGCTCGGTGGTGGAAAACAATGTGTTCCTGCACTGTGACGGAGAGAATGAAATCATCTCGGTGAAATCATGCCACAACATTCTGCGCGGAAATCTTTTCTATGAGTCGCGCGGCGGGCTCGTTTGCCGTCACGGGCATTACAACGTGATTGAGTCAAACACATTCGTGGGCAATAACCTTAGAGGTACACTCGGAATAAGACTCATCAACCAGGGGCATACCGTATATAACAATCATTGTTACCGCACGGGCGGATTCGGACTGCTCGTGAGAATGGGAGTGTTTGAACGCCCCACAGCCGATACCGACACGAAACTTGAACCCCTCACCTCCTATCACCGCAGCGAGAATATCAACATAGCCAACAATTCATTTGTAGACTGCGATATAATCGATCTCGGCTCGGGCCGCGGAACCAAGGAGCCGAGAAACGTGAGGTTCACAGGCAATTATTTTTCAAACCCCACAAACAATATCAAGTTCACGAATCCGGAGCTGACACTTGCCGGTTTCGAGTTCATCGACAACCGCTATAACTTTGCCGACAACTCGACAAGTTCAATCAGGGGCTTTATTCCGACTGAAGCCGAAGATCATGCCGCTCAGGAGAAANCANGNGTGCNGGAGGGGGNTAAAAANATCGGTCCGTCATGGTATGAGCCCAACGGGAATGACCTCCGATATATCTCGGAAAATTATAAGTAAGCCAGCTCATGAAAAAGGAATCACTGATACTTGGCGCCGCGCTGCTCGCGCTTGCGGGATGCAAAACGGCAACCCAGAAGAATGAAGCGGCAGCCGAATTGCAGAAGCCGACGCTGTTCATGGAACTTCCCGACTACTGCCCTACCCCCGACGGAATGGCAATCGCCGCTGACGGCTCGCTCATCCTCGCTTGTCCCAATTTCGCAGATCAAAGCAAACCAGCCTGCCTTATGAGAATCACCCCAGACGGGGAGATAGCAAAGTGGATCGACGTGCCAACGCTGCCCGAAACGGGAGTAGCGGCTCCGATGGGTATAGCATTTGACGGAGAGGGAAATCTATATGTCGCCGACAATCAGGGATGGACCGGCAGCGAAGCGGGCAAGAACAGAGGCAGAGTGCTGAAGCTCGTATTTGACAAGGAGGGTAATCTCGCCGACTGCGTCACGATCGCATCGGGCATGGAGCATCCTAACGGGGTGAAACTGATGGGCGAAAATCTGTATGTGACGCAAAGCTCGCTCTCGGGCATCCCCTCGGAGAAGCTGACGAGCGGAGTGTACCGATTCAACGTGAACGACCGCAATGTTGCCGTGACAAACACGGAAGCCGACACAAATCTTCTTGCCACGTTCATCACAGTGAATCCCGATGTGCAATACGGGCTTGACGGAATAGTGTTTGACCGGGAGGGAAACATGTATGTGGGAAATTTCGGGGACGGAAGCATCCACAAAATCATTCTTGACAGCAGCGGCACGAAAACGCTGTCAAGCTCGATATGGGCGCAGGACACAACTCAGCTGAAGAGCACCGACGGAATGGCGATTGACGAAAACGGGAATCTTTATGTTGCGGATTTTTCAGCCAACGCCATAGCCAAAGTGACCCCCGACGGGAAAATCACCCGCATCGCCCAGAGTCCTGACTGCGACGGAAGCGACGGTGGTCTTGACCAACCGGGAGAGCCGATAGTGTGGAACGGCAAACTCATCGTTTCGTGCTTTGACGCAGTGACCGACCCGGGAAAGGTGAACACCGCACATGACAAGCCTTACACCCTGAGCTGCATAGAACTCACGGAGTAGCAACTACACATATATAATAAATGAAGAAAGAGCTGCCTAACGAGTTTAGGCAACTCTTTTTCCTCAATTATGGCTTAGCTTAGTAGACTTGCTTCCGGGGTTCCGCCATGCGGCTATGAGAGAGGAACCCTTAGTGTTCCCGGGTAGATTTAGGGGGCACTCTTTGCAGAGTGCGGCATCTTGTGGCGGCATTCCCGGCACACCTCGCTTCGCTCGTAGTGCCGAGTTATTCATAGGGGTAAGCCTTTCAGGCTTGCCAACCGCAATATATTGCCACCTTGTAGTAGAGGGTTACTCGCAGGGGTGAGCCTTTCAGGCTTGGTGATATAGGATAGCGGCAGTTACATGGCGACGCCATGTAACTGCCGGTTTTCTATTTGCTAAATCAGTTCTTTTCAGGAATTGGAGGGATGTCAGGATTAACGGGTTCGGCTTCCACATCGATGGGACCGTCATCTTCGCCGGAACCGTCGCCGGTCTTATCCTCTTTCTTTTCGGCATTGTCTTTCGCCAACTGGCGACCGGCGAAAATCTCATCAGTTCGTGAAACCCATGGACGCTTGCCAAAGATGCGCTCAACATCCTCGGTATAGATGACTTCGCGCGAAATGAGAACATCGGAAAGCTCCTTGTGACCATCGGCATACTTGCGGAGAATCTCCTTGGCACGCTCATACTGCTCACGGATGATGCGCGAAACTTCGGCATCGATATCCTTTGCGCGCTCCTCGCTATAGGGCTTGGAGAAGCCATATTGCTGTCCGGTGGAATCGTAGTAGCAGAGGTTGGGCAACTTGTCGCTCATTCCATAGTAGGCGACCATCGCATAAGCCATTTTAGTGACACGCTCAAGGTCGTTTGCAGCACCGGTTGAAATGTGACCGAGGAAGAGCTCTTCAGCAGCACGACCGCCAAGAGTAGAACACATTTCATCAAGAAGAGCCTCGGAAGGAGTGATCTGTCGTTCTTCAGGGAGATACCATGCGGCACCCAACGCCTTACCACGCGGCACAATCGTGACCTTGATAAGCGGGCTCGCATAGCGGAGATGCCATGAAATGGTGGCGTGTCCCGCCTCATGAACGGCGATAGAGCGCTTCTCTTCGTCGGTAGTTATCTTAGAGCGTTTTTCAAGTCCGCCGATTATACGGTCGACAGCGTCGTTGAAATCCTGACGCGTGACACATGGTTTATTGTGACGCGCAGCGATGAGAGCAGCCTCGTTGCACACATTAGCAATATCGGCACCCGAAAATCCCGGAGTCTGTCGAGCCAAGAGCTCCACATCAAGGGAATCATCGGTTTTTATGTTGCGGAGATGGACATTGAAGATTGCCACACGATCATTGAGATCGGGCAGGTCAACGTAGATCTGACGGTCGAAACGACCTGCACGGAGGAGAGCCTTGTCAAGAATGTCGGCACGGTTGGTGGCGGCAAGAATGATGACACCGCTGTTGGACCCGAAACCGTCCATCTCGGTGAGCAACTGGTTAAGGGTGTTCTCGCGCTCGTCATTGGCGCCCATATTCGGGTTGCGTCCACGGGCGCGACCGACGGCATCAATTTCGTCGATAAACACGATACAGGGCGCTTTTTCCTTTGCCTGACGGAATAGATCTCTCACGCGAGAGGCTCCGACACCCACAAACATCTCGACGAAGTCGGAACCCGACATTGAGAAGAAGGGCACATTAGCCTCGCCGGCAACAGCCTTTGCAAGGAGGGTCTTACCGGTTCCGGGAGGTCCTACAAGAAGGGCTCCCTTGGGTATCTTACCTCCAAGATCGGTGTAGCGCTGGGGATTCNTTAGGAACNNGNCAATCNCTNCGATNTCGGTTTTAGCCTCGGACANTCCCGCCACATCTTTAAATGTGACCTGAATGGGACCGTCTTTATCAAATATCTGAGCTTTAGATTTTCCGACACTGAACACACCGCTGCCTCCGCTGTCCTTGCCCGACATGCGCTTCATTATCACAAACCAGAAGATAATGAGAAGCAGAATGGGAGCAAACGACCAAAACATCGCAGAATAATCGCTCCCCTTTTCAAAGGAGACTTTCCCCTTGAACACGCCATCTTCCTGCCACTGGTCAATCTTGTCCTGAAGCTTATCGGCGCTCGGAATGGAAGTAGTGATCTTTACCTCCTGATGAGAACCCTGAGTGTACTGGGAGGGCGGGAAGATTTTTGCGGCGAGAGAATCGGTAATAACCGCTTCAGCCTCATTCTTATTGGTGAAAACAACAATCTGCTTCACTCCCCCGTCAGTAACATATTTTTCAAACTCNGAATAGCTCACCTNCTTGGTGATGGAATTCTCATNGAGANAATATATTCCGATCAACACAAGAAACANGATGGCATACATCCAGTAGATACTGAATTTTATTGTGGGCTTTTTAGGTAGAAGAGCCATATTTATGCGTATATCTGTTTTTAATTATTCAAAAAATGTGATGATTTTCACGACCTAATCTATGTCGGGAATCTCTGTTATGACTGCGTCGCTCCACAGTTCTTCCAAATTGTAGAACTGACGGGTTTCGGGCAAAAAGACATGCACGAAAGTGTCGCCATAGTCAATAACAATCCATTGGGAATTCTGATATCCGTCATAGTTATACGGTTTTATATCAGCTTCCTGCTGCAAAGTTTCACGAATACTGTCGGCAATAGAGCTAACCTGCATGGTTGAAGAACCTTGACAGATTATAAAGCGGTTAGCCGCAGCTCCGTCAATTTCCTCAAGATTTACTACTGTAATTTTTTTACCCTTGCGATTCTGTATTCCCTCGATAACGAGTTTAGCAATATCAGTTGTTTCGTTCATCAAATAGTCGTAAATAATGATTACAAAGATAGTGGAAACTTTGCAATAAAACGTAATAAATATCTGTAAAGTTCATCATGCCAATCATAACAAACCGTAAATAGCGGCATCTCGACATAGGAAATCATCCCTTAGCCCCGCNGGGAAGGGATGCATGGCGACGCGCAAAAAACTCACGCTCACCGCTAAAGTGTGTTAAAAATATGCGTGAAATGGTGATAAGTCCAATTGTAAGCCTTAATTTCGCAGCATTTACAAGATGTAGAAACAATTACGCTACAATCGACCGACCAAATCACGTTTTTAACCAACAAAACTGCATTATGAGTCTACGAATCTCTGTTCTGCTATCATGGCTAATGATTGCTGTAGCCGCATGGGCGGGAGATATATACAATAATTCAATCACTGCTGAAACAAGGCCGCAATGGATTATCCCTACCAACAAATTCATAAAGCAGTCAGAGATGAATTCGGCTTTCGGCGTCGATTTAAAATATTCGTTCAGCTTTTCTCCACAGTCATTTTACGGAAAGAATTATCCCGAAACTCGCCAAGGAATAGGACTGGGCTACACAGGGATTTCCCATGGGAAAAATCTTGGCGAGCCGTTCAACCTGTATCTTTTCCAGAATGTTCCGATAGCCCGACTGTCGCCGAGGCTTTCATTGGTATATGAATGGAATTTCGGAATCTCGTTTAACTGGAACCCCTATAATGCGGAAAAGAATCCCGACAATGGGGCAATAGGATCAAAAACAAACGCATATATCAATCTCGGGCTCATGCTGCGCTATAAGCTCAACCGGAATGTGGACCTGCTCGCCGGAATCGACGGGTCGCATTATTCCAACGGCAACACCAGGATTCCAAATGCCGNAGCCAATTTCGNCGGGCTGAAAATAGGGGTCACATATACATTTGACCCGGGAGAGAAAGCCGAAGCGACGATAGCCCGTGATAAGTTTCAACCCGGAATGGGATATGACCTCACGCTCTATTGCGCAGCGCGGCGGCNCGCCTTTTTCAGCAGCGCCTCTCACGACTATCTCTATGCCCGGGGACTATTCGGGGTGCTGGGCGTAAATTTCGCGCCGATGTATGGCTTCAACCGCTATTTCAGAGCGGGGGTGTCGCTCGACACTCAGTATGACGAGAGCGCCAACATCCTTTCCCACCGTGTCGAAGGAACGCCTGATGACAACATGAGATTCTATCGTCCGCCGCTCAAGGAGCAGATAGCCGTCGGAATGTCATTGCGCGCCGAACTGGTGATGCCGATTTTCTCGATAAACATAGGAATAGGGCGAAATATAATATGCAAAGGGAAGGATACCGACATTTTTTATCAGACGCTCACGCTGAAAACCTACCTTTGGAAAAACGGATATTTAAACATTGGTTATCAGCTCAATG
>WFMA01000119.1 GCA_009177195.1 Bacteroidales bacterium
TGCCAAATATCACGACCACGGTTCTATGGCTTCCGAGTATCCATCTGATGATGTGGAGGCATTTGTAAACTCAGGCGCTGCGGTGTTTGACAAATATGCGGTTGAGGCTCTGCGTTCCGCTACAAAGAAACCACCTCGATATATTGGCGACATATATGCACATGGCGATGAGGGAGAGGACGCATTGCGAGATTTGAAATTTAAGGAAGATGCCCAGGGTATGTTGTGGGTGTGGAACTTACCCGACCCGGTCAATCCCAACGACCAAGAGGAGGTTACTGACCGCTATCTTACAGTTGTCGATGTCGGAGGCCGTTCACACAAAGCGGACTGGTCCGTTATTGTGGTGTTCGACCGTCTGCTGATGATGGACGGAGGAAAGCCGTCTGTTGTCGCACAATGGTACGGACACATCGACATGGACTTGTTGGCATGGAAAGCTGCGCAGATTGCGGCTTTCTACGACAATTCCATGCTTGTTATCGAGAGTAACACGCTTGAAACCCACGACAAAGAGCGTGATGTGGACGGCGACCAATCTGCGGCAATACTCAATCAAATAAAAGATATTTACCCGAACCTCTATGCCCGTAAGCAATCAGAGGACGCAATCATACAAGGTTTGCCGGTGCGCTATGGTTTCCACACCAACATAGCCACAAAGCCAATGATAATATCTACACTCGTTAAGGTTATCCGCGAGGGGCTGTATATCGAACGTGATAAACGGTGCATTGACGAGTATCTGAATTATGAGAAGAAGCCTAACGGTTCATTTGGAGCCAAGCAGGGCACTCACGATGACTTGCTGATGACTCGCGCAATCGGTTTGCATATCTGTTTCTATGAAATGGAACTGCCGCAAGTCGTAACTCGCGGCAGCAACACTCTCAAATATACTCCGAAAATCGTTTCGGCGGCTTCATTTTAGACTTGCGATTGCGCAGTCTGGACCGGTGCATTTTGCATTGCACCCTGCAATTGTCCTACGGCATCCATGTTTGCACCCTGCTGAACCTGCGCCATGAGTTGAGGCGATACACCCTCCGGCACTTGACCGGCTTGCAGTTGCTCTTTTTGTGATTGAATGGACTGTAGCAGCTCGTCTGCAAATGGGAAATTTCCTGATCGTAAAAGCTGCTCCAACGAGATAGCATGCTGCTGCCACAACTGCATGAGGAAATCATTTGCCATTGCCCGATAGGCAGGTGTGGCTGTACTCGGCACGATGGAGAGGTCAAATTCTGCATCGAGGACTTTCTGTGGGTCGCATTTGATTTGCAGACCGGCACGACCTGCGATGTTGAATACTCGTTTGGGGGCGTAGAATTGCTGAATGTTCTTCACATCTTTATAGGCAGCATCACGCACAAACTCGCTGAATGTGTCAAGCAAGTCAAGCAATGATATTGTAGCGTTCTGTGTCTGCTGATTATACAGTGCCGCCGACATCCCGGAATAACCCGGTTTCCCCTGCAATGCTCCGTTCACACCGCTGATGTCCTCAAAGAATTTCAGTTGCAGGTTCAACAATTCGTTGATTCCGATGTTGGTTGAGTTACTCGATACCTGTTTCGGAATTTCACGGCTCTTGCTTGGTGTATAGACTATGACACCATNGAGGCGGCTCCANGTGTNGGCAAAGTCCTCCGGCGACANTCCTTTCGGAATACAGTCTGACGGCACAAGCAATACNCCCTNGGCCGNGCNTCGCATAATCCAATCNTAAAGTGTGATGAGGCNGTTGGTGTAGCGTTGTTGGTCNNTTACATCACTTACGAATGAATGTATCTCTCCGTCTATGAAAGGATATGCCTTAAATNCGTATGGGTGGCTCTTGTNTNCATACGGTGTCTCTCCCTCTTTCAATATGTCGCCAAACGGCGTGAGGTAGTAATAATACCAAAAAGAGTCCATGAACCACTCTGCACGAANGAGGGGTATTTCTTCCTGAGNCATTCCTGCAGCCATGCCCTGCATCATTCGCNGGGTNTTTTCTTCAACANTCATTTCGTTGTAGTNTTCGATGTCAATCNTGANCACATCNCCATTATTGTAGTCNTNGCACCNATAGCGAGGTTTGGTCTCTTTTCTCCATACCTCAATAACTCGGCACCGGCTCTCGTCTCTCGCCACAAGGAAATCCAATTCCGGTGATTGTGCAACCCCGAACTGCTCCCACGCTTGTGTCAGTATGATTTTCTCTCTCGCCGCACGGTATATCTGTGCAAGTTTTGCATAGTCGGTCGGAGAGGTTGCGAACTCGTGGCATACATCCTCAAAACTTACATCGTGGATTTCTCCCACCATTGAGCAATCCCACGTTCGGAAATCGCGCATATTGTTGTCGATAAAAAAATTGTTGGGCTGAACATACTCTGTCCAACAATCTTCTTTATCATTCATGCGCCCGAACTTCTTGCGGTGGACTATCATGCCGGAGATAAGAAACTCCTCCATTGTCCTTGCATACAATTCAGTCATACGGTTCAACTGCATATTGTATTGCAAGACAGTTGACATTGTTTCCGCAAGTTTCTGTTCGTCTCGGTCACGAGCGTAACAAGTCGGCTCTGTGGCTTGACTGCGGTACACACCTATGACATTACGGACAAGACGGCGAATAAGGTTATTCTTCAGAGGGATATTTCCCTGTTTCATGATGTACTGCTCCTCGGTCATCTTCTTACCGTCAACGCATACAATATCGCTCCATTGGTCGCCATAGTTGTAGCGTTTGTTTCGCTCACGCTCCCTGCGAAAGCGGTACATATTTTGATATAGTGTTTGTGCTTGCAGCAACACATCGGTCGCCCTGCGCATATCATCGCCCTGATTTTTTGAGCGAGCGATGCTGTCCATTTCATCGTTGCTTGCAGGTTTTACTTTGCTGAGTCTATTTAATTTGATAGCCATATCGAAAGTATATTGGTGTCGGTGGCAAAGTTACTCACCACCGACACATTGAGAACTTTATCTGTTGACTTGCTTAGGTGTTGGCTGCATGGCTTGGTATTTAGCATAGAACTCATTCATCAGCGTTGTCAGTTCTGACATTGCCGATTGTTGAGCCTCTGCGGTCTCAGCTTGCAGGGCTTTCACCATTCCTGCACGATACGCCGGAATAGTTGGGGAGACAAGAGTAGCCTCCTCCGGAGTTTTAGCCGACAACCACATTTTGGAAATACGTGTCAATTGCTTGTCAAGACTGCCAAACTGCTGATAGAGTTCGAAATCCGGNTCTTGCTGTACAGCNGCGTGGGCTTGTGCTGCGGCGGCATAATCNGTTTTCATCNATTCTTTAGCCTCCTTAACCTTGTCGGAAACAGCAGTGTATCGAGCTTCCATGTCGTTGTAGGTCTCAATAACATCGGCATCGCCTTGACTCTCCAAGCGTTCTTTCATTTTCTTTTCTGCCAATTTCAGATACTTATCGGTTCTTTCCTCATCGTCCCATGACCACGGTGCAAGAGGTGTCCCGCGCTTAACTTTGTACTCGGCATAACGCTGTGCTAACTGTTCGGGCGAGAGTTTACTTGCTTCCTCTCCACTCAAGCCAATCTCGTCAAAATACATTTTGTCAATTTGGCTCTGCGGCACTTGCAGCACACGCGAGACAAAGATTGCGGCTTCATGGCTCAATGCAGGGTCGTCACCGCAAGCGTCCATAATTGCCACGGCTGTATCTGTAATGCTCTGTGGATTCATACCAATACCCGACTGAACTACCAAGAAAATGATGTCGTTGATTGCCTCTGCATTTTTATTTGCTATGAATTTGTTGGCTATGGTGTTTATGTCGCTTGCTATTGGCATATTTTTGGTAAGTTGATTGAAACTCCACTCGCCACTTGCAGCCATGTTGCCGAAACTGCTCATTACGTCACCGCCGGTCAAGCCCTCGACGCCTCCAAATATTGCATGAGTAACAGCATCATCCCACATCCTGTCTTTCTCGTCCTCATCATTGCCGAAGATAATGTAAGGAAGATATGGACCAAGGTTCCAAGCAAATTCAAGAATAAATCCGAATGTAGCGAGACGGATTATATCTTTCTTGATTTGTCTGCAGAAACGCTTCTTTGCAGCGTCCTCTGCTTTCCCTCGTTCGTTGTCTGTTGCATTGTCGGGGTCTATATTCCAATCGCGTAGTATCTGCTTTGTCATAAACTCAACGCTCTTGGCTCTTTGTCCGGGAGTAAGGTTGCGTTTGAGATTGCGAATTGCATCGAACTCTTGACGAGTATATGACATGGACGAGTTGCGGAATACGGTAAATAGTACGCTCAACCAGGAACGGTCAACCTGCATAGTCGAAAGGAACGGAGACTCTGAGGATTGCTGCGTCTGATTGAAAAGAATGGCTGCATCCTGCTTGGCTCTTTCATCTGCGGCATCTGCCGGATAACCCTCTCGGAGACACTGTTTCAGTCGTGTCTCATACATGGCTCTTGCACCAATGCTTACAGTTACAGCATCGACAAAGGCGTTAGGAGTCATACCGATACGAGAACAAATTTCCATTACACGGCTTCGCCACATATTCCAATCTTTGTCATTCTTCAGCAGTCGCGGGTCACCGCTTATGCGTGAGTGCCAACGCTCACGGAAGATCGGCATATTCTCCATACACCATTTGAAATCACCGTATGGGTTGGCAATGCTCTTGGCTATCGAGCGTATGCTTACCTCCGGAGCGTATGCAGGTGCAGACAGCAACTGCTTCAATGCTGTGAACATACGGAAGCTTACCTTTGCCGCCGTTACACCTTTGGCGATATTGACTGCACTCTTATCGAGTTTGGCAATAGGTGGTCTGTATTCACCTGCGGCCATAAGGCACAAGTCGTTGAAATTCTCCCACAACTTACGACCACCGCCTAAACGGTTGTCATGTTGATGACTTGGTTGCGAAAACGCTTATAGGTGCGCAGCGTGTTGAGGTCTCTGTTCCACTCTGTATATGCGTTCCAATGCTCCATCTGCGTGATGTGGTCGAGAATAACGCTCAATGCGTCTGCACCGGAGATGTCGAGCGCAAGATTGTTTACTCTACGCTTGATGATGCTGCCGGTCTTTGTGGTGATACCGTCTGGGCGGTTGGGCTGATTCACATCTTCCTCTTTGTCAATTCGGGCGTTTGCCAAAATTTTCAAGGGGAAGTAATTCTCAATTGCAGCCATTGATGCGCCGAACATACGCTTATGGGTCTCGTTGTACTCGTTGCGTGTAGCGACAAGGAACTCATCTTGCAGCCAATCACCAAGAGTCTTGAAACGCAGGTCAAGGAAATTCTCAATATTTGTGATGTCCTGCTCAGTGATACCCATTCGGCGCAGTTTCATTCGTCCGTCTGTCATTTTGTCCACCATGTAGATGTAAAGCAGATTGCCNTNCGTCAGTTCGTGGTCACGCANNNCNCCACCGTCCCAAAATGATACGGTTGCTTTTGGTAATTTGCTCTCCATTCTGATGATGTCGCCCCATGTCTTCCCCTTGCCGAACAATTCCGCCGCCTTTTCGTCAAGTTGTGCAAACTTCTCTTTTACACCGGTCAATTCTTTGTTTCTGGCAACGACCCAACCTCGCATGAAGCGATTCCACAGATACCCCTCACCGTTGGCGCTCTTGTTGCCGAACACTCGCATTACTTGGTCGAATGTAGCAAGAGGAGAGAAAAGGAACTGGACAAAACCATTGTTGGCAACCTTGTCTTTCCAATCGTCCCTGTGATGCTCGTTGGTCGGTCTGCCCTCCATGTCTGAATTGGCATTATGGTGAATCTCATTGACACGAGCCTTTTCTGCCTCGCGGAAAGCTTTGGCATTTTCAATGCTGCCGCGTAGAGAATCTGACAATCGACCTACAAGATTGAAATAAGCCTCAGCTCTCTCTATCTTGTTTTTGCGTATTGCATCTTCAGTGGTTTCTACATACTGCTTGTATGCAGCATCGGTCATGCGACCTGCATCTCTATCTTCCTTTGCTGTTTTAAGGCTGTCACGCAGAGTTTTTTCCTCCGCTTTACTGTTGGCGATATTCTGAACATAGTCAAGAGCCATGTTGAGACCGGCATATTCTATGACGGCTTGGTCGGCAATGGTTTGGGCGGGGTCACTCATGCGGTTCAGAGCCTCAGCAATACGGTCGTTGATATCATCCTCTTTAAGTGACATGGCTTTCTTAACAACCTCCATTGTGCGCTGTCCCTCAACATCGAGTGCGCCTTGCACCTCTACTCCTCGTGCATCGACTTTGCTGCCACGGATTGCAAGCAGGTTTCGCAGTGTAGCCTCGCCGTTGCGGAGTTGGTTATCAGCCATTATGTCCATAATCTTCTGAACATACTCTGCTGTGTCGTGCATGGCAGTGGCATTTTTGACAGCCGACAAAAGTCTCTGCATTTCGCCGGATGTCATTCCGGAAAGGTAGCCATGCTGCATGAGGATACGTGCAAGGTCGGCAACTCGTTTTACAGTGCTGCGGTCATACATGGCTTGTGCGTTCATTGCATCGACAACACCGACTTCAACCTTGCGGTCCGCTCCTGCAANACTCTGAGTAGTGCCTCNGCGGTTACGCATAGAGTGCANGAGGCTTTGCANATTGTTGGTAACTGCNCGCATGGCNTCATNNCGTAGCGTGNGGTCGGCGGCTTGATTGTTTGCAAGTCGGATGGCGGCGTTGGTGATTCGCTCCTCTAAGCCTACGCTGTGATCGTTCCAGATGTCCCCGGTCTCAGAGGCTCTGAACCTCAGGTCGCTTTCCGGTGTTTTTATTGTGGGATTCTCAAAGTTTTTCACTACCTTTGTAGCATCTTCAAGCTCTTGAACGGCAGAGTGGCGATTATGAGTTTCGCATGTTCTTAGCCATTCAAGGGCTTTTCCTTTGTCAAATACCTTGGCAAGACCATTGTTAATCCAATAGATGATACCTTTTTCTTCTTTGGGATACAGCGTGACTATATCATCCACCTCAATCTCTCCGCCTTTTACGGACTTGCGTTTCGCTTGCAGTGATACAACAAAGTTCTTGCCGTCTTTTTGCAATCCCACAAGAATATTGAAATCTCCGTGTCCATGACTTTCAAACACTGCTATGGGATGATTAATTGCCAAAGGCAGATCTTTTATGTCATCTATTGTGAACGGATGATTATGAACATAGGAGGGGTTCATTTT
>WFMA01000108.1 GCA_009177195.1 Bacteroidales bacterium
CCCCCACACTAAGTCAAGTGCAAGCGTGGCTGAGAGATACCAAAGAGCTGCACGTGCTTCCGAAGTTGGAGAATGTCAACAAACCCGATTACGTCTGCATCATTACTCACCTGCGCAAGGAGCGCAAGAGGATAACCGACAATGGCAAGTATTTCCCCACCTACGAAGCTGCCCTCTCCGCAGGGATAACCCAAGCCCTCACTCTCCCTATCGACCTTAAAGTCCCTAATGACCCTACCCCCCTTACTAACCCCCTAAAAAAACGAAAGATATGAATGAATTTATCTGTAACCCCGATTTATTGCTCCAGCTGATCAAAAAATTAGAATGGGCGACAACTACACATCACATATTTTGGTATAAAGATTCCGCTTCCAATAAATATACCATAACTCAGCCATCCCCGTTCCGCCATCATCCCTCGCTGGATAAGTTCGCCATCTCGTTTCTAAACAACGTATTACTCGATGGGACCTATACCGATACCGTCACAATCTTTGTCGGTGATCTTCACAACACCTATTCCTCGGTAGAGGACAATCTCCTATTTGCGACCGCTAAAAAACTGGAGTCCGCCATACTGGAGAGTGTCAGTGGCGTTGAAGCAACTATTGCTGATATGACGGAGGCTCTCACAAAATTGCAATAACTACAATGAAAAAATCCCAAAACTTCAAAAATCAATAACAATGAGCAAACAGCAATGTGAAATCTGCGGTCAGATGAAATCACAGCAGGAAATGTCAAAATCTTACAAGCACCGATGTAAGGAGTGCGTGGCACGTAGGGCTCGCAAAATACGCCAGTTCAAAAAGAAACATTCTGTTGATACGCAACAAATGGAGGTTATCTGCAATGAAATTAGCTTGAATGAGCGCGAGCGCAATGAGCGTCTCACGATCGCCACAGCCGCCATGCAGGGCATACTCACCAACGACCGCTTGGTGAATTTAGTAGATCGCTATAATGGTGGCATAGAGAACGGCGTGGTAAAATTAGCCCTCAGTATCACCGACAAACTTCTCGCCGAGATAGACAAGTCACCGGCAAAGCCGCTTTGCCCCACAAAGAAAGGAGACAGCAATGACTGAAGAGCAACTTATCGGCTGTTGCCGCTTTACAACCGCTTAAACCATGAACAGTAAAGAATTCTTTGACCGAGTGGCGCGACTTCGCAAATTCCAAAAGGAATACTTCGCTACCAGAAGCAAGGAAAGCCTGCTCCGGTCTATCGCTCTTGAAAAGGAAATAGACGCGGAGATTGAGCGTGTGCAGGCTATCCTCGCTCAACAACAAAAAGTTCAACAACCTAATTTATTCAACAATGAGTACAATCAGCCATCAACTCGCCCTCATCCTCGTTAAAGAGGTCATCGCCGAGAAGCGAAACAACAAAGTCTCTCCATCCTACGCCCTCGGCATGGAAGTCGGAGCGAGAAATGAACCCGAAAGAGTGCAAATGGCACAATTCAAAATATTGCGACAAGCGAATTGAGGTCAGCGGCGAGTGTTTATGGATGAGTCCATGCGTATTGCTTCATCAAAGCATTAACAACTGCCCCGATTTCACCCCAAGAAACAACATAAACAAGAACGACAATGAAAAAAAATTACAGAACCGCCACCAATGCCGCTACTATGTTGGCAAGAGATGTCAGAGAGATAGGAAGCCGTGTGTGCTTCTCCTTGACTTATACGACCAGTGTTCGGCATTCAGAAACCGTAAAATAACCGATAAATCATAAATGAAGATTCTCTCCCACAACTTAAAGTGGTCGAGTTAATCCTTAACACTAATTTTGCCAATGATGAAAAGTATTTTGCCTAACTCACGCAAACATGATATATCATTCCACGCTTCCGGCAAGATTGATATATCAGCACACATTGCCCGGAAACTGTCACTCGCTCCGGGCGATGTAATTGACATTGCGCAGGAGGGCGGCGAGTGGTATCTATATGTCAAGTTGCGCTCCGGCTCCTATGTCGGCCGACATGACGGTCGGGTATTCTCTACAGCCAAAGGTAGAGGCACATTCCGTACATGGTCAAAGTCTATAGCAAGTATGGTCCTATCTGCCGCCGGCACAACCGGTCGTCTCCGCTGTCCGTGCGGCTGCGAAGTCGAACGTAACAACACAAAGTACATAACAATCATATATCGCTGCTCTTTATGATTAAAGATATTAAATACTCCGGCTACTCTGCTGTTCCGTCCGACTACGAATGCCCCGACGGAACATTGGCGGTATCAATCAACCTTATTCCGGAGGATGGAAGTTTAAGACCTGTTCTTCCTCCCAAAAATCTTTTCAAGATCTCAGATGGCGAAAGACTCCTGTTCATTCACAACGTCCATCATCGCCGCAACTATATACTACAGCGGACAAGGGCAGGGGAGGAGTCGGTAGACCTCTACTGGTTAAAGCACCATGACAATCTACGTGACACATCCGAAGCGGTCTTCATCACAACGCTCAATTCTATCACCTCGATGGTGGCTGTCGGCAACACTCTCATTGCTGTCTCCCCGCAGGCACCGGTGCAATACCTTCTGTTCAAGGACGAATCTTATGTTCTGCTTGGTTCACGACCTCCATTCACTTCCATTGAATTCGCCTTATATTTTTCCGACACTCTCGCTCCGGCTATTTCATCCTACAAAGTCAATCTGCCCACACGTTTTTCATCGCCACACACTTCAAATCATTTGGATTCTCCCGAAGAAAACCAACGCACACGCCAGCTACAAGACGAGTTTGATAACATCCTTTTTGCCTATCTTAATTCCCATGTGGAGCAGAAAGTCACATCTTTAGGGAGATTCCATCAGCCATTTTTCGTTCGTTACGCTTATCGCCTTTATGATGGAACACATTCATGGCATTCCTCTCCGGTGCTAATGATTCCCACCACCATAGCCCCTCCGATATCAATCAGTGGATACGACCCTCATAACGCATCATCCCATCAGAATGTCATTCTGAGTGGACACCACATAAAGACATTCTCCTTATATAAACGTATAATCGGAATGGACAAAGAACGTCTCAATTCATGGAAAGACATCGTCACCCACATCGACATCTTCATAACCCCACCCATTTACACTTATCTTTTCCAGTCCGATTATTCAGGAGACTCTTCCGACCCCAGTGCCGACACACGCCGTGCTTCCAGTACTTCTCGCATCACACGCCTTGCCGCACTTTATGAAGAAGCTCTCGACATGGCGACACCGCCAATCGAGGATGCCGGTATAACTTTATGCCGTGAGCCATTAGGTTCGTCCACCACCGGCGACCGCGACAATCGCCATCCATCCCGTGTTGATGGCGACTCTCACTGCTATTTCGAAGGACATTACATCCAGGGACTCGCCGACCGCAACACTGCTTTCGTCTCTGGGCAGGGTACTGTTGACAATCTGTCCATTGACCGCATCGTCTCAATAAACCCAGACGACGAAACATCTAATCCCTACGTCATTGCACCCCCCTATAATCCCAAATTAGTTGAAAATATAAAAGCTGCCGCAGCCGGTGAGTTCAGGTTCTTCGCATCCATTGAAGTGGAAAAACTTGTTATATCCGATAAAGCATCCTATCTTTCACAAGAGTCTAAAAACCTTTCAAATATCCAAGCTCGACAAACTCTTGACGATGACGCACGCTCACATGCCGATATCAGTTCTGGAGCTTGCTGCGTTTATAATTCGCGTCTGCATTTAGCTGATATAACCCATCGCCCGGCTCCGATGATCCCATTGCGTTCCGCAATTGCTATGTCAACACCTGTAGCCTCAGGGAATCGCAATCCTTCATTGAAACCGATTTCAGCGGTAGAGGTCTTATTGCGCAAAAATGGAACAATCATTAAATCATCAATCAACTGTTCATCGATTGACTCATATTCTCTCTATCGCCCATCAGTAGAATCTATCGCGGAAATTCCGCGTTACATTTTTTATCCTGATCCTGATGCGTTCTGCCTGTCTATAATGTTGGATTCACAAAATAGAATTGATATTCCTCTCACAAAACACGATTTTCTTGACGGTGCATATTTTTTCGGAGGAATAGCGGAGAAAGTAGGACTTCCTTCTGTCAAATTACCGGAGAGCCAAGCTCAATATGCGTTAACTTATTCATCTCCGGGAACTATAAAACTTTCACTTGCCGACAATCCATTTTTCTTTCCTCATTCTGCCGCTGTAAGCGTGGGTTCCGCTGCCGGAAATACACGAGTCATCGCAATATGCTCCGCTGCCAAGGCTCTCTCCCAAGGACAGTTCGGACAATTCCCCCTATACGCCTTTACCACTGAAGGGGTTTGGGCTATGGAGATTTCATCAACAGGCACATATTCGGCTCGTCAGCCCATTACACGCGATGTATGCATCAACGCCGATGGCATAACGCAGATTGATTCCGCTGTTCTATTTCCGACCGACCGTGGCATCATGCTTATATGCGGCTCCAATGTTCAATGTATTTCCGATGCTATCAACACAGAAACTCCGTTTGATGCGCGGCTGTTACCCGGCATGGATAAATTGCATTCACTTTTGGGTCATGATGTAGATACATGTATCCCTACTATTCCATTCACGGAGTTTTTGGAAAAGTGCGGAATGCTTTACGATTATGTTCATCAGCGTATCATTGTATATCATCCGGAGAAAACTTATGCTTACGTCTATTCCCTCAAATCTAAAGAATGGGGCATGATGTATTCTAACATACTCGCTGGCGTAAACTCTTACCCGGACGCGCTTGCGATCGATAAGGATTACAACCTCGTCAATTTCGCATTGCCGCCCGAGGAGGGTCAGAAAGGATTGATGGTTACTCGTCCCCTCAAACTTGAAACTCCGGACATTCTCAAAACCATTGATACTGTTATTCAGCGAGGTCATTTCATCAAGGGACATGTGCAATCCGTTCTCTATGGTTCTCGTGACCTCTATAATTNGCNATTGATATGNTCGAGCANAGACCACTACCTCCGAGGCTTCCGGGGCACGCCATACAAGTATTTCCGTATCNCCTGNGTAACCTCCCTTTCAGAAGATGAGAGTATCTTCGGNGCGTCCGTGCAGTTTACGCCACGACACACNAACCANCCGAGATAACATATGCAATNAGTATTAAGGTAAAAAAAGATTGTAAGAAGAGAGCCGGGACACNTGATGCGTCNCGGCTCTCGTCCTTGTCGGGATAGTTCCAGATGACCNCGGCAGGNANAANCTNTAGAATGGTGATGCCGGTNGCGNCAGCACTCCGGTTCGGCAGTTCTTGATACTGTTGATTTCTTCCTCAGCCTCCAACGCCTTGTCGAGCCAATTCTTGGCCGCTTCCGGATGTNTGATGCTCAGCCAATCATAAATCACTCGTGCAACCATAAACTCGTGGATAAGTTTGTGGAGCAGGTGCAGAGTGGTTCGTGACATGGTGACAGGCACATTCATCTTTATCTTGTAGTCCGCAGGAGTCCACATTTGGTCACATATAACCTCGTCCTCAATCGGCTCCTCCTTTGTGTATGGGTAGAGCATTTCAACGGCTGCTGCATGGACTACTCCAAGGATGCGGTTCACTCTGTCCACATTTCCCTCCTCGCCGATTTCAACGAGGGTGTGTTGAGCGTGTTGGTTTGCCTCTCCCCACACATGCCCCTCTATGTAGGCATAGTTCTTGATGTCATAAAGCAACTGCTCACGATGAAACACCAAAGTCACGCCGCGCGTGGCCTTGTCATCTGAGGCATCGCTATTGTAGCAGTTTCTGCGGCAACCGATATGATACATGATTAGTCTGTATAGGTGGGACGTGTGGGACGTTCTCGTTTGTAGAGGGCTTGCTTGGCTCTGTCGAGCGCTGCGGTGGCAAGATCGGCGTAGTCTTGCGCATCGGTCTTGTCGGTGATCACAAACCACTCCGAAAGTGTGCGGTCAACGATATATTCATGGAGCATACCGCCGAGGCTGTCACAANCGGAGTTGTTGAAGTTGGACGNCAGCANGAANGAGAGCGNCAGNTTTTCGCCGTTCTCAACAGCCTTGTTGATGCGGTTATTGGAGGTCGAGCCGTCCTCATGCAGATACTCTCCAAGTTCCACCTTCAGATGCGAGAATGCATTGCTGATGGAGCGCAGTATCTGATAGGCGTGTTCGTCATCCTCACTCGCCTGCATGTAGGCCGTGGAACGGTAGTCCTTGCCCNCTGCGTTGCGTGCTTGACCGGTCAGANGNGATTTGTTCATCACATCAAACTTGATTTCTTTCGACTCAAGCGTAACTATGATGGTCTTTTTCTGTTCCATTGGTGATGTATGTGTGTTAATTATTTAGTCATCGTATGTAGGACGTGTGGGCTTCTTCTTATACACGGCCTTGCGGTGGATGTCGTCAAGCAGGGTACTNGCTTTGTCGGCGTAGTCTCCGGCCNCTTTCTTGTTGGTATATACATANCATTTGGCAACTATGCTCTGCACGAAATAACTGAATAGGCTCAGTTTCATGCTCGGCAGCAACGCCTCATCGAAAGACTTTGAGACATCGAGCCTTAGTTCATAGTGTGGCTTAATGGCAATCACCGGCGGCGCAATGCCGGCAGTTTCCACCGGAATAGGGTCTGACGGATTGATTTTGCTTGATACCATGCCCTCAAATGTGACGAGACCAATTAGTTCTTGACAAATGTCGGCGCGGCTCTCCTCCCAAAATCTTTCAAGGTGGCTCTCGTCCTCATAGACTGTCGAAATACGATGCAGGGCGTTTTCATCGTCATCCATTTTGCCGCCGGTATAGGCGGTGGTGACTGATACTTCCTGCATTATATCTTCTTTGCTGATTGATAATGTTATTTCCATGTCAAAAACTGAATATTGAATATGTTACTCCGACTCCGATGTAGGGTTGAAACCCTCTCGCCCCATATCCGTAACCGCCTGTCACTCCTATGTGCCAACGCTTGGGAGGCTTCCTTTCGCGGTTGGTGATGATTGTTGTGGGGACAAACACCTTCACGCTGTCGAGCTGCGGGTCTATCGGTCCACTTACCCATGCCTCGTATGTGCTATCGGCATAGTGTCTTTGTATGATAGGAAGTTCCACCATTGCACTGTCGGTGCCATAGGCGAGACGAATGGTTGTGTCTTGGTCCACAACTGTTGCATCGGCTTTTTGCGGTCGTTGTCGAGGCTCACCTCCAGCCCCTCCGCCGAGGAAACAATAAGACGGCAGAGCATAAGAGTGTGTGCCTGCCACCAACTCCGACTTTGGCATCGGCGCAAAGTACGGTATGGTGTCGTAGATTGTTTCCTTTTCCTCCGTGGTGACTGTGCCGGGAGGCTTAAGGTCTTTGCCAAGCAGGAAACCGGCAACAAATGTCACGATACCTGCAAGTGCAAGTAAAATGTAGCGTAAGATTTTCATGACTTTATAGTGTTAATGTATTCGGTGATTGTTTCAACGTGCAGTTTGGTAATGGCTTGTTTGCCCTCATCAGAAAGAAGATAACGCACATCGCTCTCGTTGTCTTGGAAAAGGTTTTCCGTCAGCACCGCCGGGCAATTCGTGTCGCGTGTCATTGCCAACGACTCAACCCAATACTTTTCTTTGGGAACTGCGCGATTGCCCATAAGCCCCATTTCAGAGGCTCGATTGGTGAACATCTGCGCAAGGCGTTTGGAATTTGCCGAAGCGTTTTTACTGATGAATACAGAGAAGCCGGTTGCGGAATGCCATTTGCCGTCTGCGCCGGCGGCATTGTTGTGTATCGACACAACCATCACGTTCTTAGAGCCGAGTTTATTGCACCATGCGTTGACCTTACGCACGCGCTCTTTTAGTGGTGTGTCGGTTGTCTCCGGCACAAGCAGTATGGCATCGAGGCCTTTCAGAGAAAGCTCGCGGCTCACCCGCTGTGCTATCTCGCGGCAGTAGGCATACTCGCGAAATCGCTTGTCGGGACTGCATTTGCCGGGGGTCTCCTCTCCGTGACCGTTGTCTATAAGTATCTTCATCCTTTAGTGTGTTGGTGCGGTGTTAAGATTCTGAATCTGCTCCACGAGTTTTTTCGCGTCCTTGTCCTGGGCACACTCCACTATGCTTTGTATGATGTCGGGCAGCTCCATGGTGTGGCTCTTCCGGCGGTTAGCGTGTTCAAACATACTCTTTGCCTCAACGATTATCAAACCAACGCCAAACAGAACGGCAATATAGGGTAGGGCGTAGAATGAGAACAGGAAGCCTATGCAGTCCACAAGAAAGCCTATTAAGATGAAGCGGAAATACTCGCTCATTTTGGCTATCGTCTCGCGCAGCTTGTGCGAGTGTACCCGTTGCTGTGTTTTCTTCGCCGTATGCACGCCGTCCCATAGGTCAAGCATAATGGCAGTTATCACCAGTATGCACACAGCAAGGAAGATGCCGAGAAACAGATAGACTTTGTCAAGTTGTAAAATCGATTCCATGATTTTTGTAATAATTATTGGGTCGCTGCAAAATTATCGCCTATGCGCCGCTTCTCCTCTTTATCTTTTGACTTGACAGTACATTTCTGGGGGTATGAACTCTGAACTCTGCATTATGCATTATGAATTATGCATTCAAACAAAGTCTCTCAGCACAGCAGTCTCCTCATCCTCCTCGCCCGCAACACAGTCCCCCCTGTGAACCCGTGCCCACAGCCCCGGCAGCACCTTGCCCCACCATTGCCCCGACATCGACCCGCAGTGCTGAACAAGCGACCCCTCCAAGCCCTCCTCGCCGGAGAAAGTGTAGAGTTTTTCCCAGCCCGGTTTCAACCGTCCGTTGAAGAAAACCACATCAGGAAACCGCTCTTCAAGCTGCCGGCATGTGCATTGGAAATACTTCCGGTCTGTCTCCTCACGTTCCTTTTCGAGTGTCACCCTCACTATTGCCCCCGGGCACAGCCTTGCAATCTCCCCGATAGCCGCCACAGGGTTC
>WFMA01000219.1 GCA_009177195.1 Bacteroidales bacterium
TCGCAGTAATCGTCATCGGATTCCTGCTGATGCTTGGAGGAAGCACCACACCCGAAGAATTCAACGCCGACATATTTTCCACCCGCCGCATTGTTGTAGGACCCACAATTGCGTTTCTGGGATTTATATTTATGGGCGCGGCAATAGTGTATCGTCCCCGGAAAACATCTCACATAACCGAATAAAATTCAACTATGGATTGGCTTGACGCGCTTATACTCGGCATAGTCCAAGGGCTATCGGAGTATCTACCCATCAGTTCGAGCGGACACCTCGAAATATTTCGCGAAATTCTCGGCATCGACCTTCAGGGCGATGACATCCTCGAATTTGACATCATGCTTCATGCAGCGACCGTGCTTTCGACCATCACGGTGCTATGGAAAGAGTTCTATCCGCTTTGTAAAAGCTTCTTCACAGTGAAGCTTGACAACAATTTCTATTACGTGTGCAAAATCCTGTTGTCGTGTATCCCGGTGGCTATTGTAGGATTCTGTTTTAAAGACTTTGTTGAGAGCTTCTTCGGCGGAAGCCTGACCACAGTGGGCATTTGCCTCTGTGTCACGGCGCTNCTTCTAAGCTTCGCTTATTTCACACGNACCCGTCCCTTGNTGCGANATGATTCNTATCAACCNCGCGACATCACCTGGCTCGACGCTTTCGTCATTGGCTGCGCGCAAGCCGTCGCAGTGCTTCCGGGATTAAGCCGCTCGGGCACAACCATCGCTACCGGCATTCTGCTTGGAGACAAGCGTGACAAAGTGGCGTCATTCTCATTCTTCATGGTGATAATTCCCATTTTGGGCGAAGCGCTTCTTGACGCAAAAGATATTATCACCGCTCCCGCCGCTTCTACCGGTTCCATTAGCGTGACAAGCATGGCGATAGGATTTATAGCTTCGTTCATCGTGGGCTGCCTTGCCTGCAAGTGGATGATCGAGCTTGTGAAAAAAGGAAAACTCGTTTGGTTCGCAGTCTACTGCCTCATCATGGGCATCATCTGCATCTGTTGGTAAAAGCATGAACTTCATCGACGGAGAAATACTGTATATCGACAAGCCTTACGGCTGGACATCTTTCGACGCAGTCAAAAGAGTGAGAGGTGCCCTACTTAAACGCATGAAACTCAAAAAACTGAAAGTAGGACATGCCGGGACCCTCGACCCTCTCGCAACTGGAGTGATGATGGTATGCACCGGCAAAGCCACCAAACTCATCGAACAGCTGCAAGCCCATACAAAAGAGTATGTGGCTGAAATAGCGCTCGGTGCTACCACGCCGTCATTTGACCTTGAAACGGAGATCGACGCAACCTATCCCACATCCCACATAACCCGCGAGCTAACCGAGGAGACTCTAAAACAGTTCATCGGGGCTATAAAGCAAGTGCCGCCGGCGTTTTCAGCTTGCAAAGTCAACGGCGAACGCGCCTACAAGATAGCGCGCAGAGGCGACGAGGTTGAAATAAAAGCCAAACTGCTCGTAATCGATGAAATAGAATTGCTGAATTTCACCCAGCAATCGATCACGATAAGAGTGGTGTGCAGTAAGGGCACCTATATAAGGGCATTGGCTCGTGACATTGGGAAAGCTCTCGGATCGGGAGGACACCTCACTGCGCTGCGCCGCACACGCATCGGCGACATAAACGTAGGGCAATGTCTATCGGTGGACGAAACGGTAAAACTTATCAGGGAAACTGAAATAGAGATGCCCGAAGAGAAGAGCTGAGCTGAACGATGCAAAACTACAATCATATATATTTTCAGACAAAAACAGCATTAATTAATAATCGAATTGATTTTTGACACCCGTTTATGAAATTATCTCAATTCAAATTCAAACTTCCCGAGGACCTGATTGCCTCAACTCCGTGTGAAGTGCGTGATGAATCACGCCTGATGGTACTCCACAAAGATACCGGAGAGATCGAAAACCGTATCTTCAAGGAGATTATAGGCTACTTCAACGAAGGCGACGTAATGGTTCTAAACGACACAAAAGTTTTTCCGGCATTGCTTTACGGCAACAAGGAGAAAACCGGAGCCAAAATCGAGGTTTTCCTTTTAAGAGAACTTAATGAGGAAAACAAATTGTGGGATGTGCTCGTAGAACCGGCAAGGAAGATTCGCATAGGCAATAAACTCTACTTCGGCGACGATGAGTCGATGGTAGCCGAAGTAATCGACAATACCACTTCACGAGGCAGAACACTCCGCTTCCTTTATGACGGCAGCCATGCCGAGTTCAAAGAAGCTCTTTACAAACTTGGGCAAACGCCCCTGCCTCCCTACATCAAGCGCGAGCCCAACGAAGATGACGCAACACGCTACCAGTGCATATTCGCTGAAAAAGAGGGCGCGGTAGTCGCTCCGTCGGCAGGCTTCCACTTCAGTCGCGAACTGATGAAACGCCTTGAGATAAAAGGGGTGGAAACGGCATTCCTCACTCTCCATTCAGGATTGGGCAATTACCGTGAAATAGACGTGGAGGACCTCACAAAGCATCGCATGGACTCGGAAGACATGGAGGTCACCCAGGAACTTGTCAACATCGTAAACACCGCTAAAGATACCGGACATCAAATCTGTGCGGTAGGCACCTCCGTTCTGCGCGGCATCGAAAGCGCCGTCAGCATGGGCGGTCACATGAAGACCTTCTCAGGATGGACCAACAAATTCATCTTCCCTCCCTACGATTTCACTGTCGCAACGTCGATGGTGACAGGTTTNCATCTCCCATACTCCNCCATGCTCATGATGGNATGCGCATTCGGAGGATATGAAAAGGTGATGCATGCCTACGANGTCGCAGTCAAGGAGAAATACCGTTTCGGAGCCTANGGCGACGCGATGCTGATAATCTAATCGGCAAGCGTAACCCCGTCAATATCTATCANACGCGCTGACAATGCTTCGGCATGGTCGGCGCGTAATGTTATGGTCATCTCGCAAGCATTGTCGAAATTTTGCGACAGAATCCTCACTCCCGGATCCTTGACAGCCTTCATCACATCATTCATGGATATATAGGGAAAAGTGAAGCTGATGACGCTCATCTCATGAGCCTCGACTATCTCAGCGGCTGACAGAGCCTCGCGCGCAGCTTCGCGATATGCCACTATAAGCCCGCCGGTACCGAGTTTAATCCCACCGAAGTACCGCACTACCACTATCACCACATTAGTGATATTGAACGAATTGATTTGTCCGAGGATAGGTTTTCCGGCAGTGCCCGACGGTTCTCCGTTATCGCTCGACTGGAACTCAGTCCGTGCCGCGCCTATCATATATGCCCAACACACGTGGCGCGCGTCATGGTATTTTTTTTGATAAGAAGCGATAATCGCTTTCGCGTCGGCTGCCGAAGCAGCCGGATGCGCGAAAGCGAGAAATTTACTCATTTTTTCCTTATAAATTCCCTCAGAGGGAGCCGAAATCGTCAGAAAGGTGTCTCCCATACTGATTAATAGGCGTGTCCGTCCTCGGCAATAGTTTCAGGCGATACGGGCTTCTTGTCCATCTTATACCACACATAAGCAATATACGCTACTACAAAAGGAATAAGAAGCGACACCACGCTCATGACCTGCAAGGTAAATAAGGTCGACGAACTGTTATGAATCGTCAGCGAGCTTGCCGGGTCGAGGAGCGAAGGATAATAAGGCGTATCATTATATCCCGCCACCCAGAACAGAGTGAGCACTACAAGAATGGAGCCTATTCCGGTCCACCATATTCCGCGAGTGAAATGAGGGGCGAAAGAGGATTTCAGCACTCCGAAAAGCACCATGACAACTCCAATCAGGAAAATAACAAGACACCACCACATGTTGATGTAATTGAAGAAATATTTCCCTGCCTTCAATTGCCAGCCGCCATCGACTGCTTTTTCATAACCGTCGGCGGTAAACAGCAGAGCGACAAAAGCAAGAAAGAACACTACGAAAATAACTCCGTTCACAAGCGCGCGTCGACGGTTTTCCTCAAAAAACGGCTTGTCTCCGCCTATGTTATTCATAAAGTAGAGCACTCCCTGGGTGCGCGCGAGGAAAACCACAGCCNGCCCGAGAANCNAGTTTTTCCAGCAGAAANTCGCTTCNAANCCGTGGGTCGGAGCCCATTGTGAGNTGACAGNAGNGCCGGGGTCGAGGATATTGCCCATCTTAACCGTAAACTCAGCTCCGAAGAAGAACATGGAAACTGCGACTCCGAGCAAGAAACAACCCACAGTGCCATTGATGAACAGCAACCAGTCATAGAACCTGGTGCCGTAAAGATTACCTTTCTTACGACGGTACTGGAAACTGACAGCCTGCCCTACGAAAGTAAACAGAATCAGCATCCACAACCAGTAAGCGCCTCCGAAACTGGTGCTATAGAACAACGGAAAAGAAGCGAAAAACGCGCCTCCAAACACGACTAAAGTCGTAAACGTGAGCTCCCACTTGCGCCCTATTGAATTCACCATCAAGTCACGGTCAACACCGCTGCGGGTCGTAAGAATCATAGACTGACCTCCTTGAACGAACAGGAGGAATACGAGCAATGCGCCCAATACCGAAATGAGCAGCCACCAGTATGATTGAAAAAATTCGAGTGTCATAGTCCTATTCATTAGAGATTTCTACAATATCTTTCTTGGAATATTTTTTAATTTGCGACAGCATGATGCATATTTCAGCCGCAAGAAGAACGGTGAACACAGCCGCAAACATGAAGAAGGTAACAATCACCGACGATGCCTGAATGTCGCTGANAGCAGCCATCGTTGGCATTATATCCTGGATNACCCNCGGCTGACGTCCNACCTCGGCAGTAATCCATCCGCTTTGCGAACAGATCCAAACCACCGGAATGGAAAGCATGCCTATCCATGNCACAACNTTATTATCAAGCCAACCTTGACGACGGTAAACAGCGATAAGGGCAATCACAAAGAAAAGCAGCAAATATCCACCGGCGATAACCATGATGCGGAACGAATAGAAAGTCATCGCTACCGGAGGAACCGCCTGTGCCGGACTCTCAAGATAACCGTAACCGAAATATTCATAGCTTGACTTTAAGCGAGCCGCCGCGCTCTCCATCGCTTCGGCATCCCCTTCCGTCATAGCCTTGTCATATTCTCGGAGAGCCTTATGCGCTTCTTTACCGATGGCGATACGTTCGGCATAGCTTACGGCAGGAACAGTGTCGCCATTCTCATCGAGCATCACGCCGTCAATCAANTCGTTGATTCCTGGCACAAACGCGTTAAAATTATGAGTGGCGAGGAATGAAAGCCCCTTGGGTATGCTGATATGGAAAAGATAGGGATCGACATTGTTGTCAATAGTCTTTTGGGGATTCAGGATGCCGATGCCGACAAGCTCCTGTCCGTTGGAACCATGATACAAACCCTCCATTGCCGCAAGTTTCATGGGCTGATGTTTAGCTACGTTTACCGCCGCANNCATCGCCGGTNGCAAGAGTGCCGAGAATACCGACAAGCCCCACTATACCTCCCACTTTTATCGACGACTTGGCAAGATCCATATTGCGTCGTTTCAGCAGGAACCAGCAGCTCACTCCGATCACAAACACCCCGGCAACCACCCAGGTACTGAAAACTGTATGGGTAAACTTGGCGATAGCGGTGTCAGAAAATACCAACGCCCAGAAATTGTCCATGATATTTCTCATCTGTGCCGGGTCAAATTCCATTCCGGCAGGCTGTTGCATCCAAGCGTTNGCGATAAGAATCCACATNGCCGACAGTGCNGTGCCTATCGCAGTGAGCCAGGTAGCCGTGAGATGAAACGCCGGACTGACGCGNTTCCATCCAAAGAACATTACGGCAATNAAAGTGGACTCCATGAAGAAGGCGACNATNCCCTCAATAGCAAGAGGGGCTCCGAAAATNTCNCCCACGAACCAACTATAATTTGACCAGTTTGTTCCGAATTCAAATTCGAGAATTATTCCGGTCGCCACTCCAATGGCAAAATTAATTCCGAAAAGCAACATCCAGAATTTAGTCATCGCAAGCCACTTTACCGCCCTTGTCTTGACATAGATGCTCTCCATAATCGCCACGATCAGCGCCAATCCGATAGTAAGCGGAACAAACAGCCAGTGATACATGGCTGTCAGCGCAAATTGCCATCGTGACCAGTCAACAACAGTAATCAAGTCGTCCATAATTTATAAATGTTTTAATGTTATTTTGATTTCGGTCAACGTGTCGTCCCATCGTTCATCAATGCCGTTCTGACTGCGCCGGCACGCTGTTCGTCAGTGTCATAGTCGCGGCTCAACAAATCGGGGAAGAAAAATAATTTGAATATAAAAAACAGGATAAAGAGCTTTACTATTATCATGAGCCACAGCCACCGCCCCACAGTCATGGACCGGAATCCGTCACGGTAAAACCGGTAGATTCTCACGAGAGCGTTAGCTTCAGCACCATCTTTCATAACTACACTTTATATCTTATTCACAAATATAGCGCATAACCTTAATATTTACAAATAAAAAAGCATGAGGGCATTCCGCTGAATTCAGCGGAACGCCCTCATTATGATGCGCAATGATTATTATTTTTTCTTGCGGTTTCCGTAGCGGCTCATGAACTTGTCCACGCGACCTGCGGTGTCAACAAGCTTCTGCTTTCCGGTGAAGAAAGGGTGAGAAGAGCTGGTGATTTCAAGCTTTACCAACGGATAAGTAACTCCGTCAACTTCGATAGTCTCTTTTGCGGCAACCGTCGAACGAGTGATGAAAATCTCATCGTTTGACATATCTTTAAATACTACTTCGCGGTAGTCTGAAGGATGGATACCTTGTTTCATTTTAATATTGTTTTGTTGTTTTAATTCAAGTCTTTCAAAATCACGCTGGTAAGGCGTAAATCTGTAATGGCTTGCAAATTTACGCTTTTTTTGCGAATCCGGCAAAATTTTTGTCGATTTTTGATTTTTTATTTTTATTCGTACTCTACCATCACTTGATCGGTCATCACCTGATCGCCGGGTTGAACAAACACTCTTTTCACCGTGTAGTCCCTTTCAGCCTCCAAGTCATTTTCCATCTTCATCGCCTCATAAACGAGCACCACATCGCCTCGCTTAACCTTATCGCCCGGCTTAACATTGACCTCAACAATCTTTCCGCTCATAGGCGCCTGCATCACAGGACCGGTCACCTCATTGACCGACACCTGTTCAGCCTCCTCGGGTTCATTCNTCCGCTTCTCGACCATAATGACCTCATACTCCTCGCCGCGCCGACGCTTCAAGAATGGAGCGGCAACAGTGGGCAGCAGTTCAAGCAGGAGATACTCTTCATTGTTAGCCGCCAGCTTCATTCCTCCAAGCTCTTCCAACAAGGGGTTTTCAGGCTTTTTATACTTTGCGGTGTCATAAGCCGTCTCGATCTCGCTGCCCGTGATTTTACGCCTGAACTCCGGATCTATCGCCACCGGAGTGTGACCGTACTCTCCCTTGACAAGCGAAATAAACTGATTGGACTTGTTGGTATAATCGGGATTTCCCTTTTTACGGTCGATTGCAAGACTCACCGCCTGGCTGCCCACAATCTGACTGGTTGGAGTGACCAACGGCACCAATCCGGCGTCGCGTCTCACTTTCGGAATCAACCTCATTGCGTCNTCGAGCAGCTCTTCCGACTGGAGAGCTTTAAGTTGAGCCACCATATTTGAATACATTCCCCCCGGCACCTCAGCCTCTTTAACCAGCATATTTGGCTTCGGGAAGCCGAAATAATCCTCTATTCCATGGCAATATACCAACAGCTCCTCTTCGTCATTGCGGCGAGCCGCTTCAATCGCCTTGTCAAACAGCTCGTCGACCTCAGCGGGCAGCTTATCGGCAACAGGGTTGAAATCGCGCGGGAACTTCTTGCCCAAGTCAAATTCGCTAAGCTCCTCCCTAACCTTTTTAAGCTCCTTGGCTATCTTAGCCACAGCCTCCATATCGGCTTCAATTTCAATTCCGAGCTTATTGGCAAACACATATATCAGCTCAATTGCCGGAGCAGCCGATCCGCCGGCAAACCACCATATATTCGTGTCGAGAATGTCGACACCGTGAATCATCGCCATCACCGACGAAGCGAGTCCATAGCCCGGAGTGCAGTGAGTGTGGAAATCGACCGGAACCGTGAGGGCAGCTTTCAGCTTAGGCATCAAGGCCGCGATTCGCGCTGGATTGACAAGCCCTGCCATATCTTTCAGCGTGACAATTTTGGCACCATAAGCCTCCATCGCTTTCGCTTTCTCAACAAAATATTCATCGGTAAATATCTTCTCGGGCTTCTTTGCGAAAAGACGGGCAAAGAAACCTTTCGGCTCTTCCGGCTTGGGGTCAACCGTGTAGCAGACAGCGCCGTCAGGAATGCCTCCGAGTTCATTGATCATCCGTATGGAACCCTTCACATTGTCAAGATCGTTAAGGGCATCGAATATTCTCATGACATTCAACCCATTGTCAATCGCCTCTTTATAAAAGCCTTCAAGCACAGAATCAGGATAGGGAACATAGCCGAATAGATTACGTCCTCTCGACAAAGCCGACAGAAGCGAACGTCCTTTAAGTGCCGCGCTCGCTTTACGGAGACGATTCCATGGCGATTCGTCAAGATAGCGCATCACAGAGTCGGGGACAGCGCCGCCCCACACTTCAACGATATAGAACCCGGCATTCTCATAGAGAGGCAAAAGCCGGTCAATACTTTTCTGATTCATGCGGGTGGCAAACAGCGATTGCTGTCCGTCACGCATAGTCAAATCCCTAATTTGCAATTTTCTACCCATAGAATATTTATCAAAGTACACTAATCAAACACTCCTTGAATACTCTCCTCAGNCGNATCAGGNTCTTCGTTATATTCTCCGTAATACTCNTTAAAGCANAAATCTATATCGGAAGGAAAGTCAAANTTAACATTCTGGTTATAGGGAAGTGTAGGGTCAGCGTAGACTTTACTGATATAAAGACCGTAGATAGGAAGAGCCATTGACGCGCCCTGTCCCATCGCCATTCCGTTGAAATGGATGTAACGCTCTTCGCCTCCAACCCACACTCCCGACACAAGCTGAGGCGTAAAGCCCATAAACCATCCGTCGGAATTCGAGTTGGTTGTTCCGGTTTTACCTCCCATCTGCGCCGTGATATTGTAGGGAGCGCGACGTAAACGGTTACCCGTACCGCCGTCAACCACATTCAATAGCATGGAGAGAATCTTGTAATATGCCTCGGTGCTTATCACCTCAGTGTGGTTGGGCGCAAATTCGGAAATGATATTTCCATTGCTGTCGGCGATAGCAGTCACAAAGAGCGGATCGACTCGCATCCCTTTATTGGCAAACGCCGAATAAGCCGTCACCATCTCCTTTACCGACACGTCGCAGGGACCGAGGCACAAAGCTATCACGGGATCAAGATGATTCGTGATACCGAAATTGTGCATGTTGCGCACAAGCGTAGCCGGCGACAGCTGGCTCATGAGCCTCGCCGAAATCCAGTTGTTTGAATTGGTAAGCGCCCATCTGAGATCCACCATCTCACCTACACGGGCGTTTCCGGCATTTCGGGGTTGCCAAGGACGACCCACCTCATCATATATTGTAGGCTGGTCATTAAGCATCTCGTCGCAAGGAGTGAAGCCCTCTTCCATCGCATAGGTGTAAAGGAACGGCTTGATCGTTGAACCGATTTGACGACGACCGGTAGAAACCATGTCATATTGGAAGAACGTGAAGTTAGGACCGCCGACATAAGCCTTCACATGCCCTGTCACGGGATCCATCGACATAAACCCGGCGCGAAGGAAATGCTTCTGATACATAATCGAATCCATCGGAGTCATCACTGTGTCGACCGGACCTGAATAAGAGAACACTTTCATGTCGACAGGCGTGTTGAACGCAGCCTTGATTTCAGCTTCGGAATGACCGTCGCGCTTCATCGAGATATAACGGTCGCTCTGCTTCATGCTGCGCTGTATTATGGACTCAAGCTGAGCCGACGACAACTCCTCACGGTTGGTGGTGTAGGGAGCGCCCTTCACGCCTTTCTTCTCCCTGAAGAAGCTGGGCTGCAAGGTCTTGCTTAAATGCTGAATCACAGCATCTTCGGCATACTTTTGCATTCGCGAGTCGATCGTGGTGTAGATTTTAAGTCCGTCGGTATAAATATCATATTTCGAACCGTCGGGCTTGGGATTCTTCTCAATCCATCCAAATAGCGGATTGGTTGCCCATGCGATTGAATCGTCCACGAATTTCTGAGCCTCCCACCCGCGATAGTCAGAGCGCACAGGCTTCTTCGCTTTCAGCACACGGCGCAACTCCTCGCGAAAATAAGGCGCGGGACCCTCTTTATGATCAACTTTATGAAAATCGAGAGTAAGCGGCAACTGCTTGAGAGAATCAAGCTCGGCATGGGTAATCATGTCATTTTTATACATTTGCTCAAGCACCACGTTGCGGCGCTCGCGTACTCTTTCAGGCTTCCTGACGGGATTGAAGTAAGACGGGTTTTTAACCATCCCGACGAGCATCGCAGCCTCCTCGATTTTGAGGTCTTTCGGATCTTTGCCAAAGTAAACATGGGCAGCCGACTTTATTCCCACTGCATTGTAAAGGAAGTCAAACTGGTTGAGATACATCTTCATTATCTCCTCCTTGGAATAATAACGCTCCAGCTTGATGGCGATCATCCATTCTATGGGCTTTTGGAGAGCGCGCTGAAGAAGCCCGTGAGAAGAGGGCGAATAGAGTTGCTTTGCGAGCTGCTGGGTCAATGTGGAACCACCTCCGGCATTTTTTTGATTCATCAACAGCGTTTTAACCGCAACACGTCCAAGCGCTTTAACGTCAATGCCCGAATGCTCTTCAAATCGAGAATCCTCAGTAGCCACAAGAGCGTCGATAACATATTGGGAAATGTCATCGAATTCAGCATAAACTCGGTTGCCGGTATCGGCAAAATACCGTCCAAGCTCCTCGCCATCTGCCGAATAAACCACCGACGCAAAGCGGTCCTGCGGATTTTTAAGCTCCTCAACCGGAGGCATATAACCTATATAACCGTTGTAAATCAAGAAAAAGAAAAAGAATGCGCCGACTATAAGAGCGGCAAAAGCCACCCACATCCCGATGATAATCGAGCGAGTCAACTTTCTCTTCTTCCCTGTATTTTCTGTCTCTTGAGTAGACTGATCCATGCTCATATCAATAGTTATTGAAAATGCGAAAAATATTTGTTCAAGATGCAAAATTACATCTTTTGCGCAATACTTTCCGATTTTACTTTATAATTTTCTATAAATATGGCGGTCAATTAACAAATAATTGTATAAGCCTTTGCCAATTGCAGTTTTTATCCTTATATTTGCAATAAATTGCAATGCCCGATATCACATCAAAATGGCACGTGATTCGGAGGAAACATTCTAACATAGTCTAACATTCTAAAACATACGACCGCGCGAGTCATGGCAAAATTACTTACCATTATATTTGCCTTTATATCTTTGCTGCCGGCTTTCGGGCAGAACGAAAAAGGGCTGGACATCCTGAAGAATTTCGATTCAAGGTTTGTCACGCTCGATTCCCTTATTTTCCGTGCCGAGCCACAAAGCGGATATCCCGGCAATATGCGCCGCGGCGAGCTGCAACCTTCAGTCACAGCTGACCGTGCAGCACTCGATAGCGCCATAAACGCCCGGACGAAAGCCGAAATCGGCATCATCACCGCCCAAACAGGACTCAAATTCACCGGGCAGACTTACTATCGCCTCGATAATTCGCTTGGAATCGACGAGGATGATGACGGTGTGTCGCGCTACAAGGTGAAAGTGCAAGCTGAGTTGAGATGGTATCCATTCCAAAGCGCGGTGTTCAAGCGCAAAGGACGCATCCGCGAGCAGGAACTTCGCGGGCAAATCGACCGCCTCGCCTTTGACAAGGAGGAGCTTGGAATGCTCGTTGAGCGCCAGAAAGAAGTGTTCAAAAACGTATCTGACACGCTTCTTGCCGGAGTTCTCCTCCATCGAATCGACAATCTCAACATGCTCAGCAACGCCTACATGTATCTCCTCGGGAACCAGAATATAAGCAGCGACGACCTGTTGCAGATTCTGAACGAAAAAGCCGAAGCAGAAAGGCTACTCGCCACATTGCCCGGAGGACTTCCTGAGGCAACCGATCTCTCCAGCCCCTCGGGAATGACAATCACTGTCGACACCGCCGCCTTCCTCAACAAGGTGCGTTCGACTCAAGCCGACTTGTCGACCCTGAAATTGCAAATGGAACTGCTCGAAACTCAAGCGTCCAATACCAGTTATTGGACCGAATTCAACGCCGCCCCGTTTGTGCGCTACTCGCTCTACACCCGCTCAATGGGTAACTCGTCGAATGTCGACGCCGGCGTGGTGTTCACCATCCCGGTTTCAAAGGAGTTCAGCCGCAAGAAAGCGTCGCTCAGGGCGCAACGCGACGAACTTGCCGCACAGGAAAACTATCTTGCCACCCGCCTTATCGAAACCGCTAAGGCAATTATTTACGCCATTGATCGCTACTACCGTTCGGCAATAGGAGCATATCGCCGCATGGAAGAGCTAAAG
>WFMA01000180.1:0-10859 GCA_009177195.1 Bacteroidales bacterium
AAAATAGTCCTCAGCAACGACGCTTCGGCTCTCGAGGAAGTTGTGGTCGTTGGTTATGGAGGCACACGCGCTCGCCGCGACTTGACCGGTTCAGTCGGTTCTGTTTCGGGAGCAAAACTTAGTGTAGTTCCTGTTACTTCAGCTGCCGTAGCCCTTCAGGGTAAGGTTGCCGGTGTGCAGGTGTCATCAGTCGACGGACAGCCCGGTGCTGATATCAATATCCGCATCCGTGGTACGGCTTCCGTATCATCGGGAGGTGACTCCAACCCGTTGTTCATTGTCGACGGTTTCCAGCAGGACAACATCAACGACATCCCGCCGAGCGACATCCAGTCGATCGACATTCTTAAGGATGCGTCCTTGACCGCCATCTACGGCGCCAAGGGTGGTAACGGTGTTGTCGTTGTGACCACCAAGAGCGCCAAGGAAGGCAAGACCACCGTTTCGTTCAACGGATCGTTGACCTGGAGCCACCTTTCAAAGAAGCTCGACTTGATGGACACTTATGATTTCGTCGACTACCAGTATGAACGCGCGGTTATGAAAGGTAACTCTACCTCCAACAGCGCTCTTCGCTTGTTCCGCGCCAACTTCGGTAATCCGCAGGATATCGATATCTACATGCGCGCCAAGAACCATGACTGGCAGGACGAAGTGATGGGCGGTACCCCGATGAGCTACTCTTCAAACGTATCGATCGGCGGTGGTACTGNAAACNATCGNTTCAACGTGTCGATCACTCAGAGCGNGGACAAGGGTATCATCATGAACACCGGCGTGCGCCGCACCAACATCAACACCAAGTTGTCGGCAAAACTCGGAAAGAACTTGACTTTCACTTTCAACCCCAAATTGAGCTATCGTCGTGACCTCGGTGAAGGCGGTGAGCACGTAGGTACCGGCGGTATCATCGATATCTTGAAGTATCGCCCTACCAACGGTCTCCGCGAGTTCGCTTTCTGGGATCCCGCAACTGTAGATGCTAAAGAAGAAGCTGACTTCGCTTACACCAACCCTGTTGGCGACATCAAGCGCAATCTTTACAAGAAACACAATTACGAGTTCACCAACCAAGCATCGTTGGAGTGGAAACCGATTAAGGGTCTCACTCTGCGCACCGAAGGCGCTTACGCCATTTCATTNANCGACGCAAACGCNTTCTATGCNGTTGGAACAGCNGNNGCTANGAAGNATNACAACANCCCNNTCGCTTCAATAAGGAAAGCCCAGNCCAATCGCTACATCNGGACTAACACGGCTGCTTATGACTGGACCTTGAAAGATCTCCACAACTTCTATTTCCTTCTCGGTCAGGAAATCCAGAACAAAGAGAGCAAGAACACCTACATGGAAGGACGCAACTTCCCTGACGACATCACTGCCGACAAAGCTCTCAACATGATGGGTATGGCTANGAAGTATGTCGTTACTTCAAGCAAGAGCACTCCCAACCGCATGGCTTCATTCTTCGGTCAGGTGAACTANAACTATGATNACAAGTATCTCGTATCGTTCACAGCACGTACNGNCGGNACTTCATTCTACGCTCCCGGCTACAAGNGGGGCTTCTTCCCCTCTGTATCGGCAGGTTGGGTCATCTCTAATGAAAACTTCATGAAGGACGCTGCTCCCGTAATCTCTAACTTGAAACTCCGCGCCGCTATCGGTAAGGCTGGTAAGAACTTGACTCAAGCCGACATGTGGGATTACTCATTTGACTTGAACTCAAGCGGCGGTCCTATCTTCGGTCCTGACGCTGATGACTCCGAAGGTGAGAACTGGTATGGAATGAGCAGCTATCTGCCCAACCCCAAAATCAAATGGGAAACTACTCTCACACGCAACGTGGCAGTTGACTTCTCGATGTTCGACTATCGCTTGACAATCACCCCCGAGTTCTACTGGAACACTACCAGCGACCTCCTTCACAAGTCGCAGGTGTTGACCAACTCAGGTTACACCCAGCAGTGGCGTAACATCGGTCAGATCACCAACAAGGGTATTGAGTTGACCATCGAGGGCGACATCCTTCGCGGACGCGACTACTCTCTTACCGCCAACTTGACTCTCGGTCGCAACAAGATGACCGTTGACAAGCTTAACGGTACCGACGAAGAGCTTTGGGAAAAGGGAGGTCGTAACAAGAGTAGCTATGACGCTTATTGCTTGAAGGTAGGTAAGCAGATGGGTCTTATCTACGGTTGGAGATATGACGGAATTTATAGCTTCGACGAATTCACTACCGATGTCAACAACAGCTATAATCAGGTACCCATTCCTTTGGAATTCGACGAGAACGGTAAGCGTATTAGCGGTACTGTAATCAACAATATCCTCGGATCTTCTGAATCAGGCGACGCAACTCTGCCCGGTAAGATGAAGCTGAAAGACCTTGACGGCGACGGTTACATCACTGAGGCTGACCGCGAAGTTATCGGTAACACCACTCCTAAACTTCAGGGTGGTTTCGGTATCAACGCTCAGTGGAAGAACTTCGACTTTACCGCCAACTTCACTTACTTCCTTGACTTTGACGTGTACAACGCAACAGCTTATGCACTGTCATCATCCGAGAAGAGTTTCAATGCCGGAACTCTCCACAATGTTCTCAATCGTTTCTCTGGCGATCGCTGGCGCTACACCAAGCGTAACGACCCCGACTGCTGGTTCAAGAACAACTACATTGACGGTTCTATCGATATCTACAAGGAACTAAACGCAAACGCTCAAATGTGGAGCCCCGCCGACCTCGTGACTCCGATCACACTTGACTACTTCATTGAGGACGGTTCATTCCTCCGTTGCAACGATATCACTATCGGTTACACTCTTCCCGAGAAGATTTCGAAGAAAGCCGGAATGTCAAAGCTGCGTTTCTATGGTTCGGTATCTAACCCCTTCATTATCACAAACTATTCAGGTTTCGACCCCGAGGTTGACGTAATGAGCGGTCTCACTCCTTCTTGGGACTACAACCGTTACCCGCGTTCACGTGGTTATGTTGTAGGTCTTAACGTAACATTCTAACCNTAAACGAATAACAGAAANTGAAACTACGTAATATATTGTTAGNCNGAGTTCTTNCCGNGNGTTTCGCATCTTGTAACGACTATCTTNATNTAGAATCACCCTCGCGCTATGACTTAGACTACGTGNTNAGCTCGAAAGATGACGCCAACATGGCTCTGAACGGGCTTTATGCTCATCTCCTCGACGGCAACCTGTGGGGCAACAAGTTGATTTCCAATTTCACTCCTAACAGTGACCTTGAGTTTGCAAGCTCAAGCTCCAACCTTGCGAACGGCAACAATTTCCGCCGTTTTGACATGGACCATGAGCATGGCGACGCTAATCTTTGGAAATCCCTCTATTCAGGTATTGAGGCATGTAACATCTTTATTGACAAAATTCGCAACTCAGAATATTATGGCGAAGGCGACGAAGAGTTCAGCCAGATGCTCGGCGAAGCTATCGTGATCCGTTCTATGTTCTATCATGAACTCACCTGGTACTACGGAGACGTTCCTTTCTCTCTCGAACCCTCTTACAACAAGAGCGGCAAGGATCAGGAATTGTTCCCGATTGTTGACCGTCACGAGATTCTTGACACTCTTATCCAGGACATCATCAAGGTGGCTCCGGGTATGAAATTCGCTGAAGCGAACGGTGGTTCCGACCGTGCGTCCAAGGAATTTGCATGGGCTCAGATCGCCCGTCTTGCAATGACTTGCGGCGGTTACTCATTGGAACCCGACAATGCCAACCCGACAAGCTACGGCAAGATGGAGCGCATCGCCAACTATAAAGATTATTACAAACTCGCAGCCGAGTATTGCGATTCTGTGATAACTTCAGGCAAGCACTCATTGTCAAAAAGCTATGTTCAGGTATTTGCTGACGAATGTAAAGGTGGCGCTGCCGCAACCAATGATGACCCCATCTTTGAAATTCCTTTCTCAAGAGNCAACTCAGGCAACATTGGCTATATCCACGGATATAAAATCGACANTCCCGACGATGCTACCGTGNCAACAGTGACATCTTATGGTAAGGATGATTCAGGCGCAAGACTTCATCCCCTTGCACGCTTCCTCTTTGACTCTGACGATATCCGTCGCGACTTTATTTTCGCAATGTGGAAATACTCCAACAAGGGTGTTCCCTCATTTGAAAAGGATGCTTATACCACCTATAATGGTAAGTGGTGCAAACTTTGGGGTCCCGCTCGCGGTAAAGATTCTGAAGGCAACACCGGTATCAACTTCCCCTATATGCGTTATGCCGACGTGCTTCTTATGTATGCCGAGGCTGTTAACGAAATCGAGGATGGTGTTGGTGGAGCTAATGGCGAAAAGGCTATCGAGGCGTTGAAGACCGTTCGCGAGCGCGCATTCAGAAATTCAGCCGATAAGTCCAGCAAAGTTGACACTTATGTGGCTACTGCCGCTGCCGACAAGGAATCATTCCTCAAGGCTGTCCTTGATGAGCGTTTCTTTGAGTTCGCAGGTGAAAATATGCGTTGGCGCGACCTTGTCCGCAACAACATCTATGGGAAGACAGTGTTCTACACATTCCTCCGCATGCTTGCGGTGGCTGAGGTGACCGGCGCTTCAAATGGCTTCAACAATGCTTCAGCTGTCGTGTCTCTCTATGACACCAATGGAGCATCTGATGAAAAGTGGGACAACTTCCCTCCGTTGGTATATGTTGAGACTGATGCTTTCAGCAATCTAAATGTTGAATGGTTCCCCAATACGGAAGTGCAGATGCTTCACATCTACAACCTGTATGACCGTCAGCTTCCCGCCGACATCAAGAAGTACACTACCAACGCGATGTATGAGAAATGGGTAACCGGCGACGGCTATCCCTCAGGCGAGGTTCTGAACTCGATGTTCGGTTATATTCACGCTGATGAATATGGCACGGTGTCGATTGTTGAGAATGGTACCCCGAAAGTAATCTATGAAGCCCCCGCCACTTTCCCCGTGCTTCGCTATCTGATGCCTTATCCTCTCTCTCAGATTCAGGATGCCGGCGGAGCATACTCGAATAATTACGGTTTTATTAAAAAAACAAATTGATAATAGACAATCATGAATAAGAAATTTATATATGGCTTGGTTGCCTTGGCATCAATGTCGATGTTCTCTTGTAAGGATGACGATCCCATCGGATTTGATGAATCAAGTATAGACCGTGCATTTATGACCATGTTCCGCGTCAACACCAACACAAACCGTGGTGACAACGACGTTTACGGGTGTCAGACCGTGGCAGGTCCCGACTCNACTTTNAACTCCNTCTACCTCNCGTGGTNTGGTGNTACCGGCGCAGCGGGATATCAGATCATGNNCGGCGANCAGNCTTGTTTCGACNTGAGATGGCTTGAACCTGAGCATATACTGCTCGATACTGTGTTCGGTCCCGACGTGTTGAACATGCAGCTCGATCATCTTACTTATGGCTACAACTATAAGTTCAGCATCCGCACCCTCGATCCGCGCGGAGTGACCACCGATGCCAGCGGTAAGATTATCTCAATTGATGATGAAAGCCCTTACCACTCGAAGTGGTATGGTCGCGGTGATCAGCGCCACAATGCCGATTATCTCGGAATCCAGACCAATGCGCGCTACGAAGAGCCTGAGGTGCTTCAGATTTCTGACCGTACCAACACATCTTTCCGAGTGAACTTTGACCTCGGTGTGGCAGCCGGTAACGCTACTGAATTCCCTGAATTCGAGCGTGACGCCAACGGTAATTTCGTTGCGCAGATCCTTTCGGTTACTCCGTCGACCACCAACCCCGACGCTGAAATCGATCCCGAATGGAGATGGCATCGCCTCACTCCCGAGGAACTTGCTGCAGGCTATGTTGATATTACCGGTCTTTCGCCCAACTCGGCATATATCGTGGATATCATCAACGAGAACAAGCCTTACCGTGTAGACCAGGGTTATAACATGCTTGCTCCCCGTACTACGGGAGAGGCTGGAACAGTAACTCTGTATTGGGAAGAGCTTCGCAACGGTGCTGCCGACACGATTCCCGAAGCGCGCGACCCGCAATTCAACTGCGCTCGTCTTGATACTGTCATTACCAACTTCAACAAGGACGCTTCTCTCGCCGAAGGTACTATCTTTGAACTTGAAGGCGGCAAGAACTATTATCTGTTCCAGGGTCCTGAAGTTCAGAAAGGATTCGTGATGCGCACTCGTCCTGAAGATGTAGCTCAAGGTAAGCGAGCAACCGTTTTCTTGGGCGGTATCAGCAAAAATGAAGACGGCTCTCCCCGCTGTGTAAACTGGCAGTGGGGTAAAACTCCGAGCGCTGGCGAAAGCAACGCGCCTATCATGGTCAGCGACATCGTGTTTGAAAACATCGATTTCCGCTCTCCGTTGGCTCTCCGTTTTAACGAAAACACGAATACAAGCGGCTCAGGTAACTACTTTGGTAACTGTAGCTCGGCTATCTCCCCTGTGTCATTCAACAGTATGCAGTTGAAAAACTGCTCGTTCCAGGATCTTATCCGTGGTGGTTTTGCCCGCGTGCAGGGTCCGACCCGTAAAACATTCGACATGATTCTCATTGAGAATTGCGTAATGTGGAACTGCGGTTACTATGACAACGGTGGTGGCGGTTATAACTGGATCCATGGTAACGAAGCTGCCAATATCCGTTCAAATGTGTTCCGCAACGTGATTATCCGCAACAACACGTTCGTTGACTCTCCCCACGGATATCTTGTGCATGACAAGGATAAAGCTAATAACTGGCCCGGAAATATCGAATGGTGTTTCACTATTGAGAACAACACGTTCATCAACTACAACACCCGCAAGAACTCCAACCACATGATCAAGCTGCGTTATATCCCCGGCGGATCAGAATTCCACATCCACAACAACCTGTTCATTCAGGCTAAGGATGAGTCTGACGGCCGCGATATGCACCTCGCGCTGGTTGACGTTCGTACAATCAATTCCGACCCGAGAACCGGTGTGACCGTTGATATCAATGGTAACTACGGATGTACTTGGGATCCCGCTAACCAGAAGGATGACGGAACTCCGACTACCGGTAAGTTCTCTGACAACAAGAACTCATTCGGAATGTTCTCTGCTGAGAATGGTTTCGAGCCGGGTATTCTTCCNGGATCTAATCTGAANGTGCTTTCAGGATCAACTCCGCTTCTGCCCACNGAGCTGATGCGNGCTCCGAATCCTCCGCACCANAAGGGCGATCTTTTGATGCACCAGCGTGAATCTCTCGACGGTCTCTTCTACAACCACACTGAGAAGGTTACAAACCACGAGATTTACAAGCTTGGCATCGGCGACACCCGCTGGCGCGACGCTTCCGACATGAAGTCATTCTGGTTGCTCAAAGCAAATGAATAATACCACTCTACATCCGTTTGGATGACGATAAACAGGCTGCGGATATCGCAGCCTGTTTTTTATGGGTAATAATAATTAACTTGCCGAGACAAATATAATTTTGTAATTTAGCCACCCTAAAATACAATCATGAATAAATTGAAAAACCTTTTTATAGCAATCGCTGCATGCTCCGTTTTGTTCTCATGTTCCGGTAGCGGCGAATATAAGGCGGAATATGCCCCGATGGACAGCGTGCCGTTCAATATTGAGACCAATGTCGCCGCCGTGTCTTATCTGGTGCACAATTATCCCAAGCAGATCATGTTCCGCACTGACTATCCTGAATACAATGCGAGAGTAAAATATGGCATTGTTTATGATGTTGATTCCGCCACGCTGATGAAAGCTTATGACAGTCAGCTGACGCGTATGGGCGAACGAGTATATTACAGCTATTTCTCAAAAGACCCTATTGCCAATGACAGCTTGAAAGGATGGATTTTCACCTCTCTGCCCGATCAGGCTCCCGTGCAGATGATTGTGACCGACAGCGCTTCGATAATGCTACACGGAACGATGGAATTCTTGTCGCCTCAAACCGACACTGTCGGAATCATTCAACCTGCTGCTGAGGCGATCGCCGCCGACATGGAGCATATAGTGAAGAATCTTAAGTTGAAATAAACCGTTTGCGGAATATGGCAGAGAAGGAGATACAGAAGTGGAAAACACTTTCGAGCGAGTACTTGATAAAGCGTCCGTGGCTCACCGCACGCCGTGATGTGGTCCAATTGCCATCGGGAGAAATCAACGACGAGTTCTACGTTCTTGAATATCCCACATGGATAAATGTGATCGCCATTACCGAAGACGGCAAATTCGTGATGGTGGAGCAATATCGCCACGGACTTGACGAAGTGGGTATCGAGCTTTGCGCCGGTGTGGTGGAGGAGGGGGAGGAGCCCCTTGACGGCGCCCGCCGCGAGCTTGCCGAGGAGACCGGCTACACCGGCGGCGAGTGGGAACTCACCTCGGTCCTGTCGGCTAATCCCAGCACCACGACCAATCTCACTTACTGCTATATTGCCCGTGGCGTGCGACGTTCGGGGGAGCAGCATCTTGACCGCACCGAGGATATAAAGGTGAGGCTGCTGAGCCGTGATGAAGTCTACGGGCTCCTTGTGGGCGACAAGATAAAGCAAGCGCTTATGGCGGCTCCGCTGTGGAAACTGTTTTGCAATATCAGTTGACCGTTTTCTGACCATATTGACAACTTTCGGTCCACTCTCTAAAATATTTCTTTTAACAAAGTTTTCCGAAAATATTTTTAAGTCGCTATTTAATAGCGACTTAATTTTTGTTGGATTGATAAAAGTTGTCCAAAATGGAAATTGTTGACATTGCATGATGTGGAATTGTTGATAACTTTAGTGTTAAAAATGTTGCATGATGATGCAATGTTGTGTAGCTTTGCAATATCTAAATCATAACAACGATTTACCAATTTCAATAATACCAATGATACAAGTTGTAGTTAAGCGTGATGGCCGTGTTGTCGGCTATAACGACGAGAAAATCAAGGCGGCTATACGCAAAGCTATGCTCCAGACTGAAATGGGGGAGGATGAATCCTTAATACTGAAGATTACTGACCGCATTACCATGTCGGGCTCCGAACGCATGACAGTGGAAGAGATTCAGGACCGTGTGGAGGTCGAGCTGATGAAGAGCCCCCGCAAGGAGGTGGCGAAGCGCTACATCGCTTATCGAGACCAGCGAAACATAGCCCGCAAGGCGAAGACCCGCGACATGTTCCTTGAAATCATCGAGGCGAAGAACAACGACATCACCCGTGAGAACGCTAACATGAACACCGACTCTCCTGCGGGAATGATGATGAAGTTTGCCAGCGAAACCACCAAGCCTTTCGTCGACGACTACCTCTTGTCGGCTGAAGCGCGCGACGCCGTGCGCAACGGTTATCTCCACATTCACGACAAGGACTACTATCCCACCAAGAGTCTCACTTGCGTGCAGCATCCGCTCGACAATATACTTGAAAACGGCTTTACCGCCGGTCACGGAGAATCGCGCCCTGCAAAACGCATCGAAACCGCAAGTATCATTGGTTGCATCTCTCTTGAAACCGCCCAAAACGAAATGCACGGCGGTCAGGCTATCCCGGCGTTTGACTTCTATCTTGCCCCCTACGTGCGCAGCTCTTTTATTGAGGAGGTGAAGCAAGTGGAGGCGTTTGACGGGAATGACTATTCTCATTTATATAATGCAGAAATCGATGATTATGTAAAACGTCCGTTGGACGGGTTGAAGGGCGACGACCGAGTGTTGCAGCACTCGATGAACAAGACTGTCGACCGCGTTCACCAGGCGATGGAAGCGTTCATCCACAACATGAACACCATCCACTCCCGTGGCGGTAACCAGGTGGTGTTCAGCTCCATCAACTATGGCACCGACACTTCTGCTGAAGGACGCTGCATCATCCGCGAGCTTCTCAACTCCACCTACGAGGGTGTGGGCAACGGCGCCACCGCCATTTTCCCCATCCAGATATGGAAATCGAAAAGCGGTGTCAGCTACAAGCCCGAGGACCGCAACTATGACCTCTATCGGCTTGCCTGCAAGGTGACGGCTCGCCGTTTCTTTCCCAATTTCGTTAATCTCGACGCCACGTTCAATCATCACGAGAAGTGGGATATAAATGATCCCAAGCGCTACCGTTATGAAGTGGCTACGATGGGATGCCGCACCCGCGTATTTGAAAACCGTTTCGGCGAAAAGACCTCGATAGGGCGAGGCAATCTCAGCTTCTCGACCATCAATATCGTGCGCATCGCCATCGAGTGCATGAACATCATCGACAAGGAGGAGCGCATACGCCGTTTCTTTGAAAAGCTCGACGATGTGCTCGACATCACCGCACGTCAGCTTTGCGACCGTTTCAATTTCCAGAAGACCGCTCTTGCCAAGCAGTTCCCGCTGCTCATGTCGCGCCTGTGGGTAGGTAGCGAAAACCTGAAAAGCGGCGACACTATCGAATCGGTTATAAATCAGGGCACGCTCGGTATCGGATTTATCGGACTTGCCGAGTGTCTCGTGGCGCTCACCGGAAAGCATCACGGCGAAGACGAAGCCGCCCAGGCATTGGGACTGCGCATCGTGAAGCACATGCGTAGCCGTGTCAACGAGTATTCTGAAAAATATCACCACAATTTCTCGGTGCTCGCCACTCCCGCCGAGGGGCTTTCAGGAAAATTCACCAAGGCTGACCGCAAATCGTTTGGCGAAATCCCCGGAGTGACCGACAAGATCTACTACACCAACTCCAATCATGTTCCGGTGTATTATAAATGCTCTCCGCGCCACAAGGCTAAAGTCGAAGCTCCCTATCATGAACTGACCGGCGGCGGTCACATCTTCTACGTGNAGATCGACGGTGGNCGCNNCCCANAA
>WFMA01000180.1:10864-18787 GCA_009177195.1 Bacteroidales bacterium
ACGCGATCAGCGACATAGTGGACATGATTCACAAGTATAATATAGGCTATGGTTCGGTCAACCACAACCGCAACCGTTGCATGGACTGCGGATATGAGGATGCGCAGGAGGATCTTGAGATGTGTCCCAAGTGTGGCAGCCGCGCTATCGACAAGTTGCAGCGAATCACCGGATATCTTGTCGGTACGACCGACCGCTGGAACAATGCCAAGCTTGCAGAGCTTAATGACCGTGTAGTGCATAAGTGATTGCTATGACTTTAAGAGTCCTTGATATAGTGGGCGGAACCTCGGTCGACGGACCGGGGCTCCGCACTTCTGTTTATTTCGCCGGCTGCTCCCATCATTGCCCGGGATGCCATAACCCGCAGTCGTGGGACGAGAATGGCGGCACGGAAATGACTGTCGACGAGATTGTGGCGGCAGTCGACGACAATGATTTTAACGTGACTTTTTCGGGCGGCGATCCGCTGCTTCAAGCCGATGGGGTTGCCGAACTCGCGCGGCGGTTGAAAGCGTCGGGGCGCAACATCTGGTGCTACACCGGCTATACCTATGAGGAGGTGGCGCGGTCGGAGCGTTTCGCTCGCTTGCTGGAAAATATCGACGTGCTNGTCGACGGGCGCTTTGTTGAAGCGGAGCGTGACACGTCGTTGCGCTTCCGGGGGTCGNGCAATCAGCGGCTTGTCGATGTGGCNAAGTCTAAGCCNGGACAGGTGGTGGAATGGAGNGATGTTTAGTCGACAACGCTGCCTATCAGCTCAAATGGCAGAGCGCTTTCAATCTCGACTGTGTAAAATTCGCCTGTTTGCAGCGGGCGTGTTTTTTTTATGAGCACTTCGGGGTCCACTTCGGGTGAGTCATACTCAGTCCGTCCCACATAATAGTCCTTGTCCTCGCGGTCGATGATGACGCTGAACCGCTTACCTATCTTCGACTCGTTGTGCTCCAAGGCGATCTCTTCCTGAATAGCCATGAGCTCGTCGAGGCGCGACTGCTTCACCTCCTGCGGGATGTCGTCGGTGAAATGCCGTGCTCCGTAGGTGTCCTCCTCTTCACAGTAGGCGAACGCTCCCATGCGTTCAAAACGCTGCTCTTTCACGAATTCCTTTAGCTCGTTGAACTCCTTTTCACCTTCTCCGGGAAATCCGGTCATGAGAGTCGTGCGGATGTGTATGCCGGGAACNCGNTNNCTTATCNNTGNGAGGAGTTGGCGGGTGCCTTCAGCGTCGATGTGGCGCCGCATATTGGCGAGCACTTTGTCGCTGATGTGCTGCAGGGCAATGTCGAGATATTTGCACACATTGTCGCGGCGAGCCATCACGTCGAGCACATCCATAGGGAATTGAGCCGGGTAGGCGTAGTGAAGGCGCAGACGTTTCACTCCCTCGATGTCGGCAAGGCGGTCAATAAGCTCGGCGAGATGCGACTTCCCGTCGATATCTAAGCCATAGCTCGACAGGTCCTGGGCTATGATGTTGAACTCCTTCGTGCCCCTCTCGGCAAGGGTTGTGACTTCACTGACGATGTCGTCGATGGACCGCGAGTGGAATCGCCCTGTTATGAGCGGGATGGCGCAGAAAGAGCAGAAGCGGTTACACCCTTCGGCAATTTTGATATATGCGTGATGTCGCGGAGTCGTGATGCGGCGGTCATATTTTGCGATGCCGGGATTCTTTGACGCGAGTTTTGTGACGAGGTCGCCCCAGTCAAATTTGCCATACCACCCGTCGACCTCGGGCATCTCTTTTTTTAGCTCGTTGAGATAGCGTTGCGAAAGGCACCCCATGACGTAAAGTTCCTTGATGGCTCCGGAATCTTTNTTGGCGATTTGTTGCAGAATTTCGTTGATTGATTCCTCCTTTGCGTCGCCGATGAAGCCGCAAGTGTTGACCACAACGATGTCNCCGCGCAACTGCTCGGGTTCATGGCAAGCGTCGAAACCGGCGTCGCCAAACATACCCATTAACCGCTCGCTGTCGACAAGGTTTTTCGAGCAGCCGAGCGTTATCACGTCCACTTTTCGCTGTGCCATCAGATTTCTGAGCCGAAGAGTGACTTTACGAATTCATTTTTATGGAACACCTGCAGGTCGTTGATCCCTTCGCCGAGCCCGATGTATCTCACCGGAATTTTGAACTGGTCGCTTATGCCGATGACTACGCCGCCTTTTGCGGTTCCGTCGAGCTTGGTGATTGCGAGACCGTTCACGTTAGTGGCTGCAACGAATTGCTTGGCTTGTTCGAATGCGTTCTGTCCTGTAGAGCCGTCAAGCACGAGGAGCACTTCGTGGGGCGCGTCGGGCACCACTTTCCGCATCACATTCTTGATTTTCGTAAGCTCGTCCATGAGACCCTTTTTATTGTGAAGGCGTCCGGCGGTGTCGATGATGACTACGTCGACGCCATTGGCTTTGGCTGACTGGAGGGTGTCAAATGCTACCGATGCTGGGTCGGCGCCAAGTTTCTGCTTGATGACAGGCACCCCTGCGCGTTCGCCCCACACGTCGAGCTGTTCCACGGCAGCGGCTCGGAAAGTGTCGGCGGCGCCAAGCATCACCTTGTTGCCGGCTTGTTTGAATTGATGGGCGAGCTTTCCGATTGTGGTGGTTTTTCCCACTCCGTTGACTCCTACCACCATTATCACATGGGGCTTGTGTCCTTCCGGAACGGTGAAATCCTCCAGCGTCGACTCATTGTTGTTTTCGGCCAGAAGGTCGGTGATCTCTTCGCAAAGGAGCTGATTGAGTTCCGAAGAGTTGACATANTTGTCGCGNGCCACGCGCTTTTCNATGCGGTTTATGATTTTCAGAGTGGTTTCGACTCCAACGTCGGAAGTGATGAAAACCTCTTCGAGATTGTCGAGTATTTCATCGTCGATTTTTGATTTTCCTGCAACTGCGCGCGCTATTTTCGAGAACACGCCCTGCTTGGTGCGTTCAAGACCTTTGTCAAGCGTCTCTTTTTTCTCTTTGGAAAAGAAGCTGAATATTCCCATCAGTACTAATTAGTTTGGCTGCAAAGTTACTAAATACTCTTTAAAGATGCAATTTAACCCGATATATTTGCATGAACTCCAAAGTAGACAGTTTCTGAAAAATTCCGTATCTTTACGGAATAATTGGAGATAATTGATGTCGATTGAAAATGCCATATATGCCGAGGTGATTCTTCCACTTCCCCTCTACAGCACGTTCACCTATCGTGTTCCCGCCGCTATGGTCGAGCGGGTGTCGGTAGGGTGCAGGGTAGTGGTGCCGTTTGGTAAGAAGAAATACTACACGGCGATTGTTTCGGCTATCACCCATATAGCTCCTAAAGGCTTTGAGGTTAAGGAGATTCACTCGGTTCTCGATGACGCTCCGATACTTAAGCACCCTCAGCTGAAACTGTGGGAATGGATATCGCAGTACTATCTGTGCTCAATTGGCGATGTGTATAAGGCTGCCGTTCCCGCCGGGCTGAAGATTGAGAGCGAAACCTATGTCGAACTGAACGCCGACTATGAGGAATCGGCTGACAACCGAATGTCGGAACGCGAGGCGATCGTGGCGCAGACGCTTGATCACAACGGGAAGATGACCCCGGTGGAGATAAGCCGTAAAACAGGCTTGCAGAATGTGGAGGCGCTTGTGGCGAGAATGGTGNAGAAAGGAATAGTGGCGGTNCNTGAGAAGCTTGTAGAGCGTTATCGTGTCAAGAAGGAAACTTGCGTGAGGCTTGCCATTGACCGCAATGACAGCGATGCGATGCACCGGGCGTTTGACACGGTGAGGAACTCCAAAAAACAGGAGAAGCTGCTGGTGGCGATGATTGACATGCTCAACAAGAATCAGCGGCAGGGGGTTCCGCTTGAAGTGACGAAAGCGCGGCTTCTTGAAACTACCGGTCNCACTCNCGCCATTTTATCGGCAGTGGTTGCCAAGGGNGTGCTTGAAANCTATACCCGCGAAATCAATCGGTTCCATTATCTCGGGTCGGATATCGGAGAGTTGCCTGTGCTGACCGATCCTCAAAAGGAGGCTCTCTCGGCGATTCATCACGGATTTCTTGAAAAAGATATCGTGCTCCTTCACGGGGTGACCTCAAGCGGCAAGACCGAACTATATATCCATCTCATTGACTTTATTCTCAAGAAAGGGGAGCAGGCTCTCTATCTTGTGCCGGAAATTGCGTTGACCACTCAGCTTACCCGTCGATTGCAGAAGGTGTTTGGCAACAAAGTCATCATCTATCATTCTAAATTTTCCGACAATGAGCGTGTCGATATATGGAAACGCATTCTGCACGACCCGTCGCCATGTGTGGTGATCGGGGCGCGCAGTTCGCTGTTCCTCCCTTTCTCGCATCTCGGCATTGTGATTGTCGACGAGGAGCATGAGTCCAGTTATAAGCAGTTTGACCCGGCTCCGCGCTATAACGCCCGCGATTGCGCTACGGTGCTTGCGTCTATGCACGGAGCCAAGACCCTGCTTGGAAGCGCGACTCCGGCAGTCGAAACTTATTATAAGGCAAAAACGGGGCGCTACGGGCTTGTGACTCTTTCGGAGCGCTATGAAGGGGTTAAACTGCCTGAAATAATGGTGGTGGACATGAACGAGGAGCGTAAGCGAAATCGCCTGTCGGGACCGATATCCTTTCCGCTCGCGCGCTTGTCGAGAGAGGCGCTCGACAAGAAAGAGCAGCTGATATTTTTCCATAACCGTCGAGGATTTGCTCCGGTTGTGCTCTGTCGGCAGTGCGGTTTCGTTCCCAAATGTCAGAATTGCGACGTGTCGCTCACTTATCATCGTCGTGCCGGAGAGATGGTGTGTCACTATTGCGGAGCGACCTACAGGCTGCCGACTGTCTGTCCGGCATGCAAGGAGCCGGCTATCGAAGTCTACGGTTATGGCACCGAACGCATAGAGGATATCGTCGAGGCGACATTTAAAGAGGCGCGGACTCTGCGCATGGATCTTGACACTACCCGCAATAAGGATAGCTATGAGAACATCATCACTGATTTTTCGAAAGGGAAAGCCGATATTCTTGTGGGAACCCAGATGGTGACCAAAGGGCTTGACTTTGACAACGTGAGTCTCGTCGGGGTGTTGAATGCCGACACTCTTATCAATTTTCCCGATTTCAGGTCGGCAGAACGCGCCTTCAATATGCTTGAACAAGTCGCAGGCAGAGCGGGGCGAAGAAAACAACGCGGCATTGTGGTGGTCCAGACTACTCAGCCGTCCCATCCCGTTATAAGCTATCTCCAGGCTCACAATTATCTCGGATTCTATAACCATGAACTTGAGGAGCGGCGTCGATTTAATTACCCCCCGTTTACCCGCGTGATCAATATCTATCTCAAGCATCGTGAAGAGGAACCCCTCATAAGGGCTTCGGCATTGTATGCCGAGCGCCTTCGCAGCCTTCTTGGCAACAGAGTGTTCGGACCTGACGAACCCCATGTTGCGAGGATTCAGTCATTATATATAAGAAAGATAATGCTTAAAGTCGAAGTTGAGGCATCGATGGTGAAGGTGAAAGCTTTGTTGCGTCAGGTCTATGAATCCTTCATGGAGAATAAGGAATTCCGGTCGCTGATGGTGTATTATGATGTCGATCCGGGTTGAAACATTTGATTTTTTTAATTGTTATATAAATATAAAGAATATGAACGTAACGAGATTTATCGCCGGGCTGGCTGTAGCAGCCATGTTGACCGGCTGTAATCAAAAAATTGACACTCCGGCTATGGATGTAACTGAATTTGATAGTGCGGCAACGCTTCAATGTATAGCGACCCGCACAAGTGTACGACAATATCAGCCTGACAGGGCAATACCTCAGGACACCGTGGAACTGCTTCTTCGCGCAGCCATGGCAGCTCCGACTGCGGTCAACAAGCAGCCCTGGGTATTCGTGGTGCTTGATCAGCGCGAGGTTCTTGACAGCCTTGTGGACGCTTTGCCATACGCGCGTATGCTCACTCACGCTCCCTTGGCAATCGTAACATGCGGCGACATGAGCAAGACTGTTGAAAATGACGGTAAGGACTTTTGGGTTCAAGATGTGTCGGCGGCTACTGAAAATCTTCTTCTTGCCGCCAATGCTCTCGGACTGGGAGCCGTATGGACCGGTGTCTATCCGCTTGCCGACAGAGTTGAGGGGGTTCAGAAAGCGTTAGGGCTTCCTTCCAATATAGTTCCGCTTGCAGTTGTTCCGGTGGGATATCCTGCAGGCGAACAGCAGCCTAAAGACAAGTGGGATCCTGCAAAGGTCCACTACAACAAGTGGTGATATCAGGCATTGAATTCACCAAGCCCTTGACGCACAATCTCGGGCGATGAACTATCGGTGATATCTACAACGGTCGAGGGGGCTCCGGCTCCCTCGCCGCCGTCTATGACGATCTCGGCGACATCCTCGTAGTGAGCGGCGATCGATTCGGCAAATCTCGGATCGGCTGTTTCGTTGCCCGGAATTTCTACCGATGTTGTGAGCAGCGGCGACGCAAGGCGGCGCGCTATCTCACGGGCGATGTTGTTGTCGGGGATTCTCACTCCCACCTCCTTTCTCCCCTTGAATATTTTGGGAAGCGCCGGAGATGTGGGCAGGATGAATGTGAAAGGACCGGGAAGGTATTCTTTCAGTATTTTGAACGCATTGTTGTCAATACGGGCATATTCGGCAGCCTGTGATATGTCGGAGCAGATGATAGATAGCGTGCTTCGTCGAGGATCGACGTTTTTAAGGCGGCATATTTTTTCCACGGCGTGTCCGTTTGACGCGTCACATCCTATGGCATAAAGCGAATCGGTGGGATAAATGATGATTGCGCCGTCTTTCAATTTCTTCGTCACGAGATCGAGATATTTCTCGTTGAGGCTTGACGGATACATCTTCAGGATGGTCATGATCAAAAAGGTTTGCGGTATTTGTCGGGGTTTGTATCGTCGAGTATGCTCAGGTAGGAGTTGTAGCGTGATTGCGCGATGAGGTTGTTTTCCAGCGCGTCGAGCACGGCGCATCCCGGTTCATGGGTGTGCGTGCAGTTGTTATAGCGGCAATCATGGGACTTCTCGAATATTTCCGGGAAAAAGTGGGCTATCTCGTTTTTCTCAAAGTCGATCGTGCCGAAACCCTTTACTCCGGGAGTGTCGATAATCCATCCCCCTTCGGGCAACTGGAACATTTCGGAGAAAGTCGTGGTGTGCATACCCGTGTCATGGTTCTCGGAAATCTCGGCTGTGCGAAGCGCGAGTCCCGGCATGAGGGCATTAATCAAAGTGGATTTTCCCACTCCTGAATTGCCTGAAAACAGAGACACTTTTCCCGATAATTTCTTGCGCAATTCCTCAACGCCCGTACCCAAAGTTGCCGACAGTTCCATCACGTCATATCCGATAGAGCGATAGAGATAGGCAACCGCTTCCAGATATTCCTTCTCCTCTTCCGAGCCGAGCAGGTCGACTTTGTTAATCACTATCGTCACAGGAACGCGGTAGGCTTCGGCTGTGGCGAGAAAGCGGTCGATGAATGTGGTTGATGTGACAGGATGAAACAGGGTCACCACCAGAAATGCCCGGTCGATATTTGCGGCGATGATATGGGACTCTTTCGATAGATTGCTCGCTCTACGGATGATATAATTTTCGCGCGGCTCTATTGCGGTGATGAAAGCGTTGCCGTCGGGATTGATGCTGATTTCCACCTTGTCGCCGACAGCGACAGGATTGGTTGTGCGTATGCCTTTCAACCGGAAATTGCCTTTCACTTTGCAGTTGACGTCATCTCCGTATTCAGTGTGGACCACATACCAGCTGCCTGTATTTCTTATAATGAGCCCCTTCATAGCCGTTTTGCGAATCAGTTATACTATATATAAACACAAAAATACGCAATAATTTCGGGATTATCGCCGCTCGGCTGAAAAATAATTT
>WFMA01000161.1 GCA_009177195.1 Bacteroidales bacterium
CTCATCACTATGCCCCGAACATGTATATGCCAAGGAGGGAATGTCGGCCAAGGCTAAGGCACGGTTTGTGGAAGAAAAGGCGCAGCGCGAGGCTGATGCAGACAAGTTCCTCAATTACGCTCTGACTATCGCCAGGCTGAAAGACGCGGATAAGGATAGAGGCTTACAAGCATGGCAAATGGAACAATCACTTGCGCGTCAAGACCGTGCTTATGATGACGGACGCAAAGACCGTGCGGACGATGTCGCATTCCGCAATAAGGATTATGATGAGCATAAGCGTCAGTGGGAAGCAGGGTTCGACCGTGACGAGAGATGGCACAAGGAAGAGGGAGAGCGATGGGAGAAGCAGTTTAACATAAGCTCTGCGAATGAACGGGCGCGTATCAACATGGAGGGTCAACGCCTTGCGCAATCTTTGAAAGAGGGTCAGATGACATTCAATCTTGGTTCGGGCGAGGGAAATGTAACCCTTACAATGGATAAACTCAATGCACAGACCGTTTCGCGCATCTATCATACCCTGCCGGAGTCAGTCCGTTCCAATGTTCAAGGTGAGCCGATTGTGCAGAATGGCTTTGTCGTTGGCTATAAGCCGCCGACAACCGAGGCAATGCTTATTGCCATTGGCGCGAATGTGGAAACCTCAGTTGCAACTCAGAATGCTATTAAGGAGGTTGCGGGAATAGAAAAGGGTGACAAGCCCAAATTGTACTAATAATTAGAAATATGGCAGATTCACTACAAGTACTCAGACGCATGTATGACAATGCGTCACAACATTATACACTTCCTGACTTCGATACATTCTGCAAGGACATGCAGGATGAAAAGAAACGAAAGGCCGCTTACGATGCTTTGAGCGGTACATATGACCTGCCCGACTATGCCACATTTACAAAGGATGTGACTATCACCACGACAACGCCCCAGCCTCAGCAGCAATCAACTCCTACAACAGTTAAGCCCGTCACTGATACCACGGCTCAACAAGCGTCTGTAACCTCAGCCTCTCAACCTGCTCCTGCGCAGGGTTGGAAACCGTCTGCGGCTCAGCAAATGGAGTTCAATCGTCAAATGGACGAGATGCAAGCAGAAAGGCAGCAGCAGAGACAGCAGTTCGAGCAGCGCATGGAGGGCATAAAGAAAGGCAATCGTCCCGGTGCTTTCATGGGTGAGCGAGAGTTTAATCTGCAGACGGGAAAAATGGATCCCCGCTATTATAGCACGCAGGGTGAGCGGGTCGGCACCCAAATGGAGCAGAGCCACAAAAATACCGAATACCACCATTGGTGGGAGGATAACACAGAAGCGGGTCAGAGATCTAAAGAGCAACGCTTGCAGCGTGAGGACGAACGCAGACAGCAAGTGTTTGACTCCTCGTTGGCTTCTCTTTGGAGCCGGCATAATCNACAAGATGGNTTGAACGCCGCAGAGCAAGCGTGGTCGGTGGCTGAGGAACGTCAAATGTCGGTCAGAAACCGCAATGCAAAAAAGCATTGGGACAGTTATGCTGCTATGGGCGGTGGTCGTGAAATGCGAGTTGTCACCACATCAATGAACCGTCATGATGATGCGGTTGGACGCCTCACTAACTTTGACCTTGACCGCCTTATGAATGATGCATGGGAGAATCTTGGCGAGGATGGACAACAGGCGCTNATTGACGATTGNCATCAGATGTTGAGGTATCGCAATCCCGGCACTGATGACCTGACGCTGTATNAGCAGGCAAAGGAATTGGCACGTCAGCAGTCAGACCTACGTCTTTACAATCTTGCGGTTGAGAAGAATTNGCCGCAGAACAATCTTGAATATCTGATGCGCAAGATTGGCGATGCCAATCTACTCAACAGCATCAGTAAGGGTCTTGCAGTGTCCTCCGCAGGAACAACGNGAGATATGGCTGNATACGAGGCTGCGAATGAGCAGTACNGGCAGGACGGACACAAGATTATTGACGTTGTCGGCACGGTTTCGGGCATGGCACTTGNCCNTACAATGTGGATTTCGGGAGGTGTCGGAAGCGCGGCAACCAAAGGTGCAATGTGGGCAGGTGGACGTCGACTTGCAGGACGAGGAGCAACCGCAGCAGTCACCAACGCCGCCACTCGACAGTTTGCTACCTCGATGACCGGGCGTGTTGTCGGCGGTGTAGTTGGTGGAGCAGCCAACTTTGGTACATTTGAGGGTATCAAGGAAATGGAGAACCAATTTGCCCACGGTGGTCATATTGTAGGCACTGATGAGGTTGGTCGTTACATCAACGAGGGTTATTCAGCAATTGCAGTCGGCGGTCAAGCCCTGCATGGTCTTGGAATGGGTGCCGCTATCGGTTGGCTCACTCCGGTATCGGGTAATGTGGCTGACAAACTTGTCAGAGGTACATCAAGTACAATCGGCAAGGTTGCCGGTCGTGCAGGGATGTATGCCGGTGCGACCACATTAGAGGGTACAATCTTCTCTATTCCGGAATGGATGGATGGCAATCGTGACGGCTTTGACGTGTGGACCGACAACATGGCAATGATGGTCGGCTTCAAGGCCAAGCACATGATCAAGACCGCCGGTGGAGTGCTTGGCGACTTGCAGAAGTCGTTTGAAAGCCCCGCCAACGGGCGCAAGAACCGTCTGGACTTCGAGAGTCGTTTGCGTCAACGCATGGACGCTCCCTCTGACGGTGGTTTGGCTCTGACAAAGGATGAGGATGCCGAACTTAAACGCTACGGTTACGACTTGCACGAACTTGTTGAGAGTACAGAGAAAACCGGCAATGCCGCCGAAGGTAGCCTTATTGCGGAAAATGCCCCCGAAATCGTCAGCCGACTTACTGACATGGTATACGACCCGCGTATCAGCGAGGCGGCACGAGCCAAGATGTATTACTACGCCACGGGGCGCAAGCTGCCCGAGTCCACCATCATGCGTGGAGAGATGTATGAGGACGGCAACGGAGGCTTCGTGGTGGAATCCCAAGGAGCCAACGGTGTTATCACCTCCCGTACATTCACCTCCCGCAAAGCCGCCGACCTTGAATTGGAGCGCATCAACCGTCAGACCGAACTGAACCACATCGAAATCGGCGAACGCTATCAGCAGACGGTTGATTTTGAGAACCGATTGCAAGAGGCTTGTCGTACTGTGGCCGAGGCAAACGGTTGGAATGCCGTTGAGGTGTATCGCACTTGCGAAGAAGCACGGCGCAATCACCTCCGTAGCGGCGATAAGCAGTTTGATGAGGCGCAGCAGAACATTCTCCGCAAGGTCACTGAGGCAATGGGCGAATTTTCGGAGACCGGAGTTACAGATGCCATGCGAGGAAGCATCAACGAGAAATATGGTGTTGATATTGATGCCGCAATCCGCAAAGAGGCCAACCGCCGCACACAAGCCGAGCAGACAGCCATTGATGAGTATCTCGGTGAACTTATTCCCCGTAGAGCTAAAGACCATGCTGTTGAAGATGCAGAAGCCGAGGACATCACCAATCAGAAGCGACTGACGGACGAACCCGAACCTCCTGCCAATGAATTTGGCGAGGGAGACCCGATTGACCCACGTTTCGATGGAGGTGAGCCGACACCGGACTACGACCCACATCAGCCCAATGGAGAGCAGAAACCCATTGGTCGTGCTGTGATGAAATACCAGGATAGGCAGGTTGAGGTTTTAAGCGGTCGTGTCACATTGACCGATGATGGTACAATGATTGACAACGAGCGCAGCGACAACTCTATTGTTGTTCGCGACATCGCAACAGGCAAGGTTGAAATGGTATCGCCGGAGGCTATGCTTTCATACGAGGAGTATGCTCCCGAACCGGTCGTGCCCGATACAGAGCAGCCTATCGACCAACAGCCGGAGGGCGCAGAACCGACCGAGCAATCAAAATATACTTCCGGACAAATCAAGATACGCAACTCTGACGGTTCAGAAACTCGCGGTGTCCTCACCGGCTATGTCGATGAGGAGGGCAAGCACGAGTATTATGTTGAGGGAGACCTGCAACATCTTCACTATGCTACTGAAAGTGAACTTGACAACATCCTTTCCGATTATCTGCCTGACGCACCGCAGGAGCCAGTTGTGCCGAAAGACAGTCAAGGCAATGACATTGCCGTTGGCGATGAGGTTGTGTTGTCGGCAGGTCGTACAGGAGTTGTCAGCGGGATAAAGCCTGATGGCAGCGTTGCCGTGGACCACAACGGCGAGACGGTAACATATAATGAGCAATTCGGCGACATAACAGCAACCGGTCTGCGCAAGGTAGTGCAGACTCCTCCGGTTGAAGAAGCCCCTGCTGCACCTACTGAGGCACCGACAGACCCTATCAACCCGACACCCGAACCGACACCTGTGCCAGCGCAGATGACCGAGGCTGCTGTGTTACCCAATGGCATTACCGCCGTTGGCTCTATCAATGTGCCTCAGCGAGACGGCAGCACTCGCACATTCACCATCGGGAAGAATGCAGAGGGAGAAAATGTAGTCCTCGATGAAAGCGGTTTCTTGTGGGGACATGATGGCACCGGCGCAAATATGCAGCCTCATCGTCCCGGCAGCAATGTCCCAATATGGACAGACGAACAGATTACACAGTTTGGAGCGGTCAAGACTACGAACGAACAGACTACTACCGTTCCCATAACGCCCGAAACCGTTCCCAATCCTGTGGGAAACGCCGCTCCGGTGGTTGAAAATGTCCCCGAAGCGGTGCAGGCGGAGCTTGCCAACGCTCTTGCCGAGGTTGAGGCTCAGAGGAATGTGTTTCCAGAAGAGGACGGTAAGGACTTTAAGGACTTTAAGGCGGTTAATGAGAGTCGAGAGTCGGGAATTGGGAGTGGAGAGTTGGGGGCGTTGTCGCAGGTTCCGGTTGATGAGTCGGGGCGGTTGCGTTATGAGGATGCAGAGCCTGATGTGGCATGGGACGCTATCGTTGAGCAGAGCGATGGTGACGAGGCGATAGCCGCCGAGGTGGTGGCTGACATCGTGGCTGAGCATGACAAGGCTCTAAAAGCCGCGGAAAAAGCGTTGAAGAAAATNCGTGAGGGTAAACCGGAAGCGGGAAAGGCGGCGGTCTCCCCTACTGTTGCTGACCGCATAGCCGCCAAGCGTGCCGCTAAAATGGCGGTTGAATCAGCTGAGAAGGATGTAGCCGAAGCTGCCGCGCGGCTTGAGAAGTGGCAGAATATAGCGTCGACGACTCAACGCCGCAAGGATGCTGCCGAAGCGTTGGAGCGAGAAGCTGCCGAGGCTGCACGGCGCGAGCAGCAGGAATGGGAGCAGGCTAAGCAACGTCTTGATGCCCGGGTGAGGGATACCGCAGAACGATACCGTGATGTGCCGGAGGTGCTGGAGATTCTGGGGCAGCAGGATCCGGTGAGCATTGACGAGGTTGCGGCATGGGTGTTGTCGCGGCACAAGGTGCTGTGGGGCAACCGCCGCAACGGAGACACCGGCAACATTGTGAGAGCCGGAGCTGCGTACCATGCCGGCATCGGCGAGGGTGAGCGGCGGAAACTCATGGGATTGTTTGCGGCGGAGAAGAATGGAGGCATGTCTATCGAGCGTCTTGCCGAAGATGTGTTTGAGCAGGCTTGCGACCAATTCGGAGTGCCGTATGACAACCAGCAGGCTCTTGACGCGTTGATAGATGTGATCAAGAGCGCCGGCACACGTGGTGACATCACCGGCTATATAACGAACAAGCGTATCGCCCAGGCTGAAAAAGNGGGCGNCGCTGTAGAGCGTATGCATGAGGAAGNGGAGGCTTNNGACAGGGAGTTCATGGNACGCCATGGGATGACAGAGGCTGAGTGGATTGAATTTTATTCGGCTCATGGACCGGAAATAGAGCTGAGCGATGAGGATTTCCGGGAATTAATCGCTAACTTAGACGTATTAAAAGCAGATGAAGAATATGGAAGACGAGAAATACAGGAATCTGCCGCCTATCCCGCAGGAGGAGCCGGCACGGAAACAGTTCATACAGACAGCGGTGGAATGGTGTCTGAAGGAGGGCTACATGACCATGGAACGGTTGAAGTATCAGAAAGCCGAGGCGGTGAGAAAGGCGGTGGCGATGTACCGCTTCGCCATGATGAAGGAGGCGGAGAAAACCCGCCAAGGCTCGACACCGGAGCATCCGTAGCAGCGACGGCTCCCGTCGTCACGGAGCCTACCGAGGCGCAGAAGAAAGCCGGAAACAACAATGTCGCAAATGGAGGCGCTGATGTGGCTCTCCTCAATCAAGTTGGCCAAGGAGGGGAACTCCGAGGCAATGAACCACCTGCAAGCGGAGAACAAACTCCGGCAGGAACAGAACCGTCCGACCGTGGAGCAGGAGTTGCAGGTTATAGCGCAGCAGCAGGAAGCCAAGCAATACCAAGAAGCGGTGCTGAGGGAATTCGAGAAATACAAAGACCGCTGACGGAGAGCGAGGCAGATGAGATGCTGTCTCGCATGGAAACTAAGGCAGAACAAGCCAAGGAAATCGAGCTTACGCCCGAAAATTGGTTTGCTATGTTTGGAGCGCGCGGTGTCGTAAAGACTCCAATAGGCGAAGTCAAGATGGGTGAAAACCAACTTGGCAAACTCATATTGAAAAAGAGAACGGAGTATTTCGGTATGATATATCCGACACTTACCGACCCGGATGTCATAATCGAAAAGGCAGCACCTGCTGAGGGTGTAGAACGTGATACAAAGTACCTTTTTGTTAGGACCTTCACCAAGCCTGATGGTAGTCGAATTGTCCATTTTGAATCGATTACAGTTCAGAAAGACGGCATGGAGGTTTCTATCAGCAGTCATGAGGCTGAGTCAAAGAGCATCAAAAAAGAGATGCAGAATGGAAAAATTCTACATCTCTCTAAAAAGTTGTCCCTCGATTCTGATGGGTACTTAACCGAGGCTCCGAATGTCCCGGAGGGACCGGACCTTGTTCCTACGTCCGACAATAATATCGTAGAACCGGAGAAGTCAATCGACAAGAGGACAGANACTGACNAANATCCAAAGGNTTTGNNNGNTGACNCNGCTCNCNCGCAAAACTCCAACNCTTNTGANCNCAAAGNNACACAATCTTTGACAGAGGAACAAANTTCTTCCTCAACAAGTTCGGAAGCGGCTTCGCCGATGACTGTGCAACCCTCTGTTCAGACATCTGTTCAAGCCGCATCAGCAGAGGTTAATCTCAATCCTACCCCGGCACAAGCAGATGCCGGCAACTACAAGAAAGGTCACGTTACTATCGGCGACTTCGATATTACCATCGAGAACCCGGCAGGTAGCATTCGTAAGGGTGTGGACGCAGAGGGCAAGTCTTGGGAGACTACCATGGCCAATGCATACGGCTATATCAAAGGCACGGAGAGTGTGGACGGTGACCCCATAGACGTGTTCCTGCATACCGATATGGACGAGTGGAACGGTCGCAAGGTCTATGTAGTGGACCAGACCCGACCGAACGGCTCTTTCGATGAGCATAAGGTTATGCTTGGCTTCAACGACAAGGACGCAGCCATGAGTGCCTATCTCGCTAACTATGATGAGACNTGGGCACAGACACATTCAGGTNTGNGTNTCNCCGAAACCAANCTTGAAGATTTCGNCAAATGGATTAAGTCGAGCCACCGCAAGACTAAGCCGTTTGCTGACTATTCCAATGTAAGTAAGGTCACTGACAATGCACCGACCGAATTACATAAAGCTGAGGGGTACACCATTGAAGCCCGGAAAGATACCCGCGACAACTCCGACATCTATGCTGTCAAGTTTGAGGAGCGTGTGGGCCGGGATGAATTCAAAGGTCAGAAAGCCATAGCGAAGAAGCATGGCGGTTATTGGTCTAACTTCGGAAAGAAAGGTTTCCTGTTCAAATCCGAGGCTGATGCGAAAGCATTTGCCGCTGAAGTAATGGGCAAAAGCGAGGACGATATTGCCGATGAGGCACCGTTGTCGATGGCAGATATATCGGAAGAATCGCCTAAGCCGGATGATGGAGACAGGCTTATAGGCTGGGATNACNTACTNNNTNNCGAGGAGAATCCTTTCTTGAATGTGGGAGCAGACAAACCGACAGAGATGTCCACACCGAAGAAGCGCAGCAAGTGGATCAGCGATGAGGACGCCGCCGAGTTTGACAACCTGCGTAGCGGCCTACGCTCTCATCTTGGTACAGACACCCCTGATATAGTACGTGAGGATATCCCAAGTTACGGCCATAAAAAAAGCCAAACAAGGAATCGGCAGGACTTAACCACTCCCCCGGCAAAAGCCGAAGTTACATCCTCCTCCTTGAAAGGCTTGGCAAAGTTACAAAAAGTTGCTGAAAAACTTGCTGTNTTAAAGAAAAAAATAGACGGTAAGACCTCGCATAGAGGAGTTATATCAGAACTNGCATCAGCAGTNATGGCAGATAGTCAGGGATATTCTACAATCNTAACGGCAAATGGTAACGAAGTGCATATTCGCATTAGTAATCATAATGCTAATGCGGAGCACTTTGAAAGACGAGGGCACAATGATGACAATGTAAGTATTGTTATTAAAAGCCGTAGAACAGCCAACACATTCCGTCCGCATCAGGAGGTTGAGCTTACGGAGTATGTCTACACAACGGAGGCTATCAAGACCGACAGTAATATATTGTCGCAGGTTGCGGAGTCGCTTCGGCAGATGATTGAGACCGGGGAGTATGTTGATCTCAGTGGCAAAGCTCTTGTTAATCGCTCTCCGGAGACGGACATTGTAATGGAGGATACCCCAAGTTACGGTAAGCCTCAGCCCAAGCAGATGGATGCGGAGGTGCTTCGCATGGGTACTCGCATGACCTATTTGATGATGAAAGGCGGTCTGCGTAAATTCTCCGAGTATGCTGAGGCTATGGTTGATGAGGTTGGTGACGCAATCCGTCCGCACCTCAAATCTCTGTATGCTGCCGCACAGAATATGGAGGAGGTTATGCAACTGGGCTGGGATGAGGAAATGGACGATAGAAAGACCGTCAAGTCTTTCGATGTGTATAACTTTGATAAGCCGGGTGCCAAAGACATTATCGAGACTGCTCAGCACATTGTTGATGAACAGCAGTCTCAACGACAGACACAGCAATTAATTGACACTCTCAAAGATAAACGTAATGAGCAAAGGGAAAAAGAGGCTGACGAAACATCAGCAGATACAGAAATTGTTGTCGACAAAGCAGAGGCTACTGCAAGTAAAGTCGAAAGTGAACTCCAAGGTGCAAAGTCTGAGGAAGATGCCGAAAGACTGAACACCGAACTCGACAAAGAAATAGAGGAGGTAAACAAGCAACTCGCCCTCCTCGGATACTATGAGGCAGACCTCGTTGAAAAAGATTTCAACGAGGCATACGGATACATGCGTAATGCCGAGCGTAAAGCGACACAAGATGCTCACCGACTTGCAATGCAGTTGGCCGCTGACCTTGGGCTGAGCTTGCCAGACCCGAAAGGCAAGGTGAAGAAATCCAAGCCCTACGGATTCGGTAGTAAAGTAGCCAAGAGTAATATAGCCCCCGCAGGTGGTGAGGTTAGTATTACACTACCCCTCGCCGAGGACAAAGAATTATCAGTTGTCCTATTTATGGAGCCGAATGCCGAATGGTTGGAGAATGGCAAAGCTGACGGCAAAAGAGATGACCTCGTATTCAACGGAGGCTATTTCCGTGTGGAAAATCCCAACGGCAAAGGATTCAACGGCAGGTATCTGACAAGTAACAACGATATAAATGCCGATGCAACTTATGACGAACTTCTTGCTGATGTTCGCCGTGCCGTCCGTCATCTGCTGCCAAACGAGGAGGTGCGTCCGTCTGCACCACTCACACCACAACCCGGCGAGGACATGGTGAAAATGGCTGAGCGAGTTGCCAAAGACAATGAGCCTAAGAAACCCACCATTCAGCCGGAGCAGACAATGGGAGATTTGTTCGGCGGTCTTTTTGACACCGTAGAACCCGAGACACCACAACAGACAACAACATCAAAACCCAAAGAAAATGAGAAAACTAACGTACAACCTCGCACCGAAGAAACCGGGCGAGGGAGACAGCAACCGCGACCTAATGAACCGTTGGGAGAGAGCGCAGAACATGAAGATGAGCGAACTGACGGAGGAAGAGTGGCTCAACGTAGCGGAGAGCATTCTGTGTCTGACGCCAAGCGAAGCGGAAGCGTATCTCGACCACATCAGGGCGACAGAGGCGTAGAACAGCCCAAGAATACACGCAACAACCATGCCGAGAGAGGTATGGACTATGCTCCCAAAGGTGAAAAGGCTCGTATAGATGCCAACATCGCCGCCATAGAACTTGCCAAGCGTCTGCTTGATACAGGAGCAACCGCCACACCCAAAGAAATGGAAGTGTTGCGCCGTTACTCCGGTTGGGGTGGTCTCGGTGCTGCTTTCAACGAGGGTGAGCGTTGGTCTCCCAATCCTATCAACAAACGTCTCCGCGAGTTACTGACACCGGAGGAATATGAAGCAGCCGTGATGAGCCGCAACAGTGCCTACTACACCCCTGCACCGGTTATTGATGCCATGTGGGATATTGCAAGAGCACTTGGTTTCAGGGGCGGCAATATGGTCGAGGGTTCAGCCGGTATCGGCAACATCATAGGCTTAATGCCTACCGACCTCAGCCAACGCTCCAACATTCACGCTGTAGAAATCGACAAGACCACCGGCGGCATACTTTCATTGCTCTACCCCGATGCAAAAGTCGAGGTGCAGGGCTTTGAGCAGACACGCATACCCAACGGTAGTGTGGACCTCGCAATAACCAATGTGCCGTTCGTCACCGGTCTCCATGTCATGGACGAGAGTGGAGATAGCGACCTCTCTAAGAAGTTCCGCGATATTCACGATTTCTGCATTGCAAAGAACGTGCGCAAACTCCGTGAGGGAGGTATCGGTATCTTCATCACATCGAGTGGTACTCTCGACAAGTCGCAGAAACTNCGTAATTGGCTCGTAGGGGACAAGGATGGCAACGTTGATGTTGTAGGCGTGTTCCGTATGCACAACCAAACTTTCGGAGGTACTGCTGCCACATCAGACATAATTGTACTCCGCAAACGTGTCAATGGTAGAAAGAGTGCCAACGCTATTGATGTAAGCACTGTTTCTGTTGTGCGTACCGCTACATATGAAAACGAAAAAGGCAAGACTAAAGACCTGCCTTTGCTCATCAACCGTTATTATATCGAGCATCCCGAATATATGGGCGGTGAGATGTTCTTCGGCTTTGAGCAGGGTGACACATTCCGTCCTACTTCTATGGGTTTGTTTCCCATGCGCAACGCAGACCAAGCAGAACGCATTGCCGCATGGGTCAAAGGTCTCTCTGCAATGGATTGGAGAACAGAGGCAGTCTCCCACAAAACCGAGGAGTCAGCTCATATCAACGAGGCTCTCGGCGAGAACGTCAAAGAAGGCAGCATGGTGCTTGACAGCGATAATAATCTGTGTGTTGCACGAATGGGTCGTGCAGTCCCTCTTGACATCAACACAAATAAAATCAAGGGGCGGACCAAGCAGGAGTGCTTCTCTGATTATTCAGAATTAAAGAACGCTCTTGATGAAGTTCTGAAATATCAGACTGAACATGATGACGATGCAGGGCTACAGTCGTTGCTCGACCGCCTTAACACAGCATACGACTCCTTTGTTGAGAAATATGGCAACCTCAACCGTAATGTAGGGTTGGCATGGCTCCGTAACAACGACATTGACTATCCGAGTATCGCAGCATTGGAGACAATCAGCGAACGAGGCTCAAAGGACGGTAAGAAAGTTGTGTCGTTCGGTAAGACCGACATATTCAACCGCCGAGTTGTAGATAAGGAGAGTGAACCTGCGCCGAAGAATGTAAAGGATGGCATTATTGCGAGCCTCTACAAATTTGGCCGCATCGACCCTGCATATCTGTCCGAACAGTTGGGTAAGAGCGATGCAGAGGTTAAGCAGGAGATTATCGAGAGCGGATTAGGTTTTGAGGACCCGACTACCGGCCAAATGGAGGTATCGTATGAATACCTCAGTGGCAACGTGCGTGAAAAACTTCGTCAAGCAAAAGAAGCCAACGAGAGCAACCCCGGTGCATACGATGTCAACATTAAGGCTTTGGAGGCTGTCGTGCCTATGAATATNCNGGCGNACCTTATCGTGTTCACTNTTGGTTCGTCATGGGTGGANNCTAAACTCTATGAGNGATTTGTCAAAGAGCNTACAGAGNTGNATNTGACACTGACNANTGCAGNCGGNACATGGCANATNTCNGAGCCGTNGAATACTGACCGNTCCAAGAATATGGAAATGGGTGTCCGCAGTGAGACCCTGGGCGTGTTCATTCCCGGTCACAAACTCATCGAGGCTGCAATTACCAACAAGACAATCACCGTCAGCAAGACATATCGAAACTATGACGGCTCGACAGAGACCAAGACCGACCCTGCGGCAACTACCGCATGTGCCGTTAAGGTTGATGAAATTCGCCAAGATTTCAAGGATTGGGCGCGAGAACTCATGCAGCAAGACCCCGAAATGTCTATGCGTATGGAGGAAATCTACAACGAGCAGTTCAACAACTCCGTACCGAAGTCCATTCCCGATGAGTTCATACCGGAGCATTTCGGTGGTGCCGCCACAATGGTAGGCGGTAAACCTTTCCATCTGCGCCCTCACCAAGCAAAGGCCGTAATTCGTGCCACCACTCAGCCGGTTCTGTTGGCGCACGAGGTAGGCACCGGTAAGACCTATACACTCATCACAACGGCTATGGAAATGCGCCGTCTCGGTACGGCTCGTAAGCCTATGATTGTAGTGCAGAATGCCACGGTCGGTCAGTTTGTGGCAAGTGCCAAAGCACTCTACCCCAACGCAAAGGTGCTGACTCTTGAAGATGCAGACCGCAACGCTGAGGGACGCAGGGCATTCTATGCAAAAATCAAATTCAATGATTGGGACATGATTGTTGTGCCTCAGTCGGTATTTGAGCGCATACCGGACAGCGTAGAGCGTCAGACCAAATTCATACACGACAAAATCGAAGAAAAGATGCTTGTGCTTGAGCAGATGAAAGAGGCTGACCCCGATGGCAAGAGCATGATTGTTNGCCAAGCCGAGAAAGAAATTGAACGACTGAATGACGAAATTGTGCAAATTGTCGGCGGCGAAACACCTGTGCCGAAATCCGGGAAGAAGAAGGATGCAAAGAAAGCCGCCGTTACCAGGCAAAACGCAGAGGTCAAGGCTCGTGAAATGCTCGACCGTGAGACTGATGATGTTGAGGATTTTGACAGCATGGGCATTGATGCTATATTGGTGGACGAGGCGCACGAATACAAACACCTCGGTTTTGCCACTGCAATGCAGCGTGGTGTCAAGGGCGTTGACCCCTCATATAGCAAGAAGTCGCAGGGTGTTTTCCTAAAGGCCCAAGCCGTGTTGGAAAAGACCGGCGGCAAGAATGTTGTCTTTGCGACCGGTACACCTATCAGCAACACCGCCGCCGAGATATGGACATTCATGCGCTATCTCATGCCGGCAGATGTGATGAAAGACTACGGCATCTACTACTTTGATGACTTCGTGCGCAACTTCGGCAATCTGCAACAGATGTTGGAGTTCTCTACAAGCGGCAAGTACAAGGAGAATAATCGCTTTGCCGGTTATGTGAACCTACCCGAACTTGTGCGTATATGGTCCACTGTGGCCGACACTGTTCTCACTCGTGAGGCTGGAGGCGTGAGTGACAAGATACCACAAATGGAGGGTGACAAGGCACAAGACATCTTCCTGCCTCAGACACGCGCATTGCGTGCTATCATGAAATATGTGAAAGCAGAACTTGACGCTTACGATAAGATGAGCGGCAAGGAGAAGAAAGAGAATAGCCACGTTCCTCTCGTCATGTACGGTATCGCCAAAGCCGCTGCTGTTGATGCTCGTCTCGTACAAGCTGATGCAGAGGACGACCCGAACAGCAAGACCAATGAGGCCGTGCGTCAAACCATGCGCTCCCTTGAAGATACAAAGGACTACAAGGGTACGGTCGCTATCTTCGCCGATAACTACCAAAACAAGGCTACCGGCTTTAATCTCTATGAGGACATCCGGGAGAAGCTGATAGCGCAGGGCGTACCTGCGGAGCAGATAGTGGTTATGAAATCGGGCANGAGCGTCAAGAANAAAGTTGAAATCTTCGACAAGGTTAATTCCGGCGAGGTTCGCGTCATCATGGGTAGTACCTTTACACNTGGCACCGGCGTGAATANCCAAGAGCGACTGCACACCCTNNTCCACCTCGATGCGCCGAACCGCNCGATGGACNACACACAGCGCAATGGCCGTATTCTGCGACAAGGCAACCTGCACCGTGATTGGAATCTTCCTGTCAGAGTGCTTCGTTTTGGCGTGGAGGATTCTCTTGATGTCACCGCGTATCAGCGACTGAAAACCAAAGGAGCTATTGCAGNCTCAATAATNAACGGCAAGAGCCTCATGGAAAATTCTATNGAAAGCCGTTCTTTAGAAGAGGAACAAGACCTCTTCGGAGATNTTACCGCGCAGCTTTNCGGCTCGGAGTATGCCCTACTTAAAAATCAGATTGAGAAAGAGNTTCGTAAACTGNCCNCTAAACTGAAAGCNTGGGAGGCAGACCAAACTTATATCCACAACCGCAAGCGTCAGATTGCCGGGCAGAACAAAGATGCAGAGAAGCGTGTGTCTGAAAACAAGACCTACCTTGATAAAGTTGAGGGTACATCTGTTGAAAATATCACGGTCGGCAAGCTGTCTTTCCCCTCAGTANNAGCTATGGANAACTTTTTCTCCGAACAGAACAAGCAAAAGCGAGAACTTGAAGAGCAAGTGAGGAAACAGGGCTACACAAGCCGCCCTGCGACAATGGATATAACTGTTTCGATTGAAGGTTTTGCCTTCAAGATTCATACGGATATTTCACAGGAAATGAAATCCGGGCAAGGCACACTGTTTGCATCAGCAAGTTCCAAGATGACTTATTCATGCCCGGAGCTTGGCATTGATGCCGCGCCGGTCAAGGGCAATCTCATTAAAAATGCAGTTTCTGAAATCATGGAGGACGTAATCAGCGGAAAAGACTTCCGTGAACGCATTGAGGCGGCAGAGCGAGCAATCGAACGCAACAATGCGGAGCTGAAATCTATGGAGGCAAGAGACGGTGTTCCATTCCAACATTCAGATGAACTTGCACAGGCAGAAGCAAAGCTTGAGGAATACGAGGGTCTGATGAAGAAGGAGATGGAGGAAAAGGAAGCCAAGTATGTAGACCTTGATAAAGAGGTCAAGGCAGCAACCGGCGTTGAATATACAGCTGAAGATGCCGGCGAAGATTCCGCAAGTGAACCCGCAATACCTTATAATTCCACAGAAAATGTTAACTTTGCATATAAGTATGAAACACAAAGCGGTAAAACAATCAACTATACTTCCGAAAACTCGGAAGCCTACGGAGGGTTATTCGACTTTGACTTCAGCGCAGAAACTGAAGCAGGCCATGGAATGCGTGATACTGCCGGAGCCGGTGTTTTACAACTCGAAAGAAATCCCGATCGAAGTGAACCTGGTAGTGGATTAGACCGGGCGAGCGGCGAGTTTGCCGCGGTGGAGCGCGTGTTCAAAGAGACCGGCTCGTTTAACTTTATGAGCGGAGAGCGGATCGAGAGTGCCGATGATGTAGCCTTTATCTTCTCCGCACTTGAGGATAAGGCAAAGGAACACGCTTTCGTGGCACTGGTCAAGGATGGTAGACCCACGGTTGTGGAATTGGGCATGGGTACGCTCAGCCAAACGCTTGTTGACTCCCCTACTTTTTCTCTCGCATACAGCCGGATTAGACCCGATGAAGTGTACTTCGTGCATAACCATCCGAGCGGCAACTTGAAATGTTCGCCGCAGGATGCTCAGATGCTCAAGAAGTTTGAAGATATGTGCGATGTTCCGGTGCATGGTGTCATTATCAATCTCAAGACGGGGCATTACGGCACATTCGACACAAGCGGAGGTTATGGCATAGGTAGCAAGCGCACTCCCGAGAGTGCAAGTCCGCTGACTGTCCACACCCTCGACAAGCAGATATTTGCAGCGGACTACGACCCGATGATGCAGCCGCAGGTACGCAGTTCTCAAGATGTAGCCGCGTTCCTCAACTCCCACCGCATGGGCGACCGCTCAAAGGTGTCATTCCTCATATTGTCGAGAGCCAACAAGATTGTAGGCAACATCCACACTCCTTACACCGGTATTCCTGCAGACGCTGATGAATTGGCACGCTACATCTCTGAACGTGTTATCCAGTTCGGCGGCGAGAGTGCAATTTTGTATGGTGACTTTGCCATTGACCACAGCGAGTGCGGCGCATACAACAAACTGAAACAAAGCTTGCAGAGAGTTGGCGACACCCGCCTGCTTGATGTTGTCACCGTGGAGGGGAATCACACCAAGAGTGCCAATGAAGAGGGTATGCTGTTCGAACCCGGCAGCGAGTACGGAGCATCTGCGAAGAGTGATATTCGCTTCCGTGAGGTCGAGGACGACAAGGTGCTGACAGAGTTCGCCGAGGGTAAGACTGTCAAGGCATACCGTACCATGCAGGTGATTGACGGTAAACTCTATTCGCCAATGGCTACAAAGGTCGGCGGTAAGACAACCCCGGAAATCAAACTCGGAGTGCCGGAGCAGAGCGAGGAACACCCCGAAATAATCAAGGGTACAAAGATTGGCAAGGATGGTGTAGAGCAAGGCTATGTCGTAATCGACAAAGGTCTTGGCAAAGGTACACTGACTGTTGCCTACAATCCTTATGCACATACTTCACGCACGGTTCTCAATGACCAATTCTCATCTGCCTACATTCGTCCGAACCTTGTGACTGTCGAGGTTGAGGTGCCGGAGAGTGAACTGACGAGCGGTTATCGTGCGCGCATGGCGAAAGATGCTGTTGGAGAAATCTCTTGGCATAGTGGTAGCGTGAGCGGACAGTTGGCAGAACTCGGCAAACCTCGCCGTGTAATCCTAACCCGGTATGATAAACCGGTACGCATAGTTCCGTTCAAGGAGGTTGCAGAAATGATTGCAGCCCAACTTGATGGTACAGACATAGCAATCCCCTACAATGTGGTGCAGCCTCAATTACGCGCCGAATTGGAGCGTCTTGGTGTTGCTATCAGTGAGGAAGCCTCCGGCTCCGTCTCGGACGTGCAGGAATTTGGCAAGGCAGAATATATCACCGACCAAGAGATTGAGCGCATCAATGCTCATCAGCAGGAAATGGCACAAACCGCTCCGGAGGCAAAGAGTGGCCATGCGGAGAAGCTGTCGAAGAAATTCAATACACCGATACGAATTGTTGAGGACCCGACAGAACTGACACACGATGACCCCGAAATGCAGAAGCATATGAGTGGCAGCAAAGGCTTCTATAATCCGGTCACCGGCGAGGTCGTAGTTGTCGTTCCAAACAATGTAACCGTTGAAGATGTTGCTGAAACCGTATTCCATGAGGTTGTGGCGCATAAGGGACTCCGTGAGATTATCGGAGAGGAAAACTATGATGCTTTCTGCGATGAAGTATATGACCATCTCAAAGACGATTTGAAACAGCAGATTGACGAGGAGACCACACACCGCTTTGTCAATGAACCCGGCAAAGGTTACGAACACCACCGCCGTGTTGCTGTAGATGAAATGTTTGGCCGCATGAGCGAAAAAGGATTTGAGGATTTTACAAAGGCTGAACGTGGTATCTGGGCGAAACTCAAAGCTAAAGTCCTTGAAGCTATCAATAAATTCCTCGGTTCACTGAAATTGCCGAAGTGGGTGAAACTCGGAGACAACGAACTGCGTTACATGCTTTGGCGCAGTCACGAACGTCTGACCAAGAAGAGCAACTATGTGGATATGGCGAGAGATGCCGCCAAGCGCCGCGAACTCGGACTTGATGATGGTGCCTTAATGCGGGATGGTCGCGAGGTGCAGGAGCTGCGTCGGGTTAACGACCGCTTCAACGAGCAGCTTGAAAAGTTAAGCAATGGAGTAGAACGTAACGGAGAGCTAAAACTTGGCAAGCCGGGGGCGGTTCTTCGCAGCGCCGGAATCGACGGAAGCGGGATATTTCTGCAATGGAACGTCTTGCAAAAGAAAATGAACCCCTCCTATGTTCATAATCATCCGTTCACAATAGATGACATAAAAGATCTGCCTTTGGCAATTAATCATCCCATAGCAGTGTTTGAAAGTCATGGACACGGAGATTTCAATATTCTTGTGGGATTGCAAAAAGACGGCAAGAACTTTGTTGTATCACTGCAAGCGAAACGCAAGTCCGTAAAAGGCGGAGAGATTGAGGTGGATGATATAGTCACGCTGTATCCCAAAGAAGAAAAAGGTATCATCTATTGGATTAACAATGGTCTTGCCAAGGTATTTGACAAAGGAAAAGCCCTTGAATGGCTAAGAACATGCGAAACTCATAATCGCCACTCTGCCGTTCAAGAGCTTGAAGATGCTACAAAGGTAGTGAAAAACTTTGAGAATCCCACAATAAAAACACCGGAAAGCGACCTGAGGTTCAGAGCCTCTGAGACCGGGGACATCTGGAACGATCACAGCGTAGGCTTAGAGGAGCGAATCACCAACGCCGCCATCCGACTTGCAAACAATCAAGCCGCCGACCTCACGCTACGCAATGATGCCATGCGAGCAGTTACCAACAATCTGCAAAGCCTCTTGCACTCTATGCGTAACCGCAGAGGCACTACTCAGAGTTTTGCAGGAGCGGACCGCAAGGTTGAAGTCGGT
>WFMA01000225.1 GCA_009177195.1 Bacteroidales bacterium
TGAGTGCAAGGATTCGTATTTATCGCCGCAAAGACGGGGATTGCGAACGAGTCGGTGACTTTGATATCGTAGGACGCCGACAAGGATACGTTAGTAACGGCGAATCCTTTGACATTTTCATAGAACGATGTCCTATAAGGAACCGCTCCAAGCGTAGCACACCAGGAGAGCCCGCCAAGCGAAAACGGAGCAGAAGCCTCCACGTAGGACGAATAGGCACGTTTGCCTTTCTTCGTGACTCCGTCATTTCCGGCAAAATTGGTGTACCATTGCAATGACACCGGTCCGAAATCATATCCCACATTTGCCTCAAACACGTGAGAAGTCCTGTGGCTGGCATAGACGAAATACTTTGGATTGGGAGTGTTGAACCAATAGTCAGTAACTCCGACATTAAAGCCTCCGATGGAGTAGCCCAGGATCAAGTCAAACTCCTTAGTATCGTCGGGATTGGCGAGTCCCACATTACCCCATGCCGATAACGAGATGCCTCGCCATGAAATTCCGAGGGTAGGTTCGACCGCAAAATCTCCCATCTCCTGCCCGCGCCACACGTACTGGCTCACGAAATCAGCCTTGATTTCCGCCTCTACTTCATGACTGTCGGACAGCGTCACGGCATACAAATCGGTCGACGACAGCAGCCCCACAACAGCAAACAAAACTAAAACAATCTTTTTCATAATGACAATTCTTTTTAAACGATTAATATAATGATTGGCACAAATCAGTTGTAGCAGGATTCTCCATGCTCATATACATCCAATCCTTCTTCCTCCTCACGACGACCACAGCGAAGACCGGCTATCTTATTCAGCCCCACAAAAATAATCATCCCGGCGATGAAGGCGTAGGCAACGATCGCAAACGCGCCAAGCGCTTGAACGCCAAAAGACACTCCTGCATCCTCAAAGGCAAACACCGCAGTGAGCAACGTACCCATAATGCCGCCCACTCCATGAACGCTGACAGCACCAACAGGGTCATCAACCTTGAGCACCTTGTCAAGAAACGCAACCGAAATACACATCACTACCGACACCACGATGCCGATAATAGCAGCTCCCCACACCGGAACACAGTCACATCCAGCCGTAATGCCGACCAATCCCGCCAAAACACCGTTGCACACCATCGACAACGAGGGTTTGCCGTCGACAAGCCAAGTGTATGCCAAAGCTGCCAGACCTCCTGTAGCTGCTGCCATATTGGTGGTAATGAACACATGCGACGCCACAAAAGCTCCATCGCCGGTAAGCGATAACGTAGAACATGGGTTAAAACCAAACCATCCCACCCACAGGCAGAACACACCCAGCGCGCACAGCGTGAGGTTATGCCCCGGGATAGCGCGGCTCTTCTTATTCTTGTCATACTTCCCGATGCGCGGACCGAGCACCATAGCGCCGGCAAGCGCCAACGTGCCGCCACAAGCATGCACTATAGTTGAGCCGGCAAAGTCATGAAATCCCATCTCAGCAAGCCAGCCGCCACCCCAGCCCCAATGACCTGAAATGGGGTAAATCACCGCCGAGATAAGCATGGAATAAATCATATACATGGAAAATTTTGTGCGCTCTGCCATGGCGCCACTCACTATCGTGGCTGTCGTCGCACAAAACATGGTCTGGAAGATAAAGAAAGCTGCCGGAGGAAGATTATCGTTGCCGAAATTGGAAATTGAGAAGAGTCCGTCCCAGCCTATCAGACCGCTCCCGGCGCCAAACATGATGGAAAAACCCACAATCCAATAGAGCACGCTTCCACACATGAAGTCGCAAAAGTTCTTCATTAAAATATTGGCTGTGTTCTTGGCGCGTGTCAACCCCGCCTCTACCAGGGCGAATCCCGGTTGCATCCAGAACACAAGCATGGCTCCCAGCAACACCCAAAGCGTATCTATCCCGCTTACTGTACCTGTTAAAATTGTATCCATTGTAATATATATTAGTATGATTGGTGAAAATTTGTGGTTTACAACTTATTGGCTATTACTTCCTCACCGTGCTTACCGGTGCGTATGCTGTATACATCAGTAATCTCGCTGATGAATATGCGGCCGTCACCCACATCGCCCGTATGCGCTATGTCAAGAATCACCTTAATGGTAGGTTCAACAAACTGCTCGCGGCACACGATAGAGAGATGCACCCGCTCTATCACGTCGGTACTGTATTGCACTCCGCGATACACTCTTTCCTGCCGCGCCTGCCCGATACCATGCACGTCATGATACTCAAACCAATTAATGTCCGAGTCGAGAAGCGCCGTCTTAAGCTCCTCAAACCTCGTTTTGCGAATAATCGCTTCGATTTTTTTCATCTGATAAAATTTATAGTGAATATTAAAATAAGAGAGGCTGATCACCCCGGGGAAGATCAGCCTCTCTGTGTATCTCAAACTGTGTATATTACATCACCATTCCAACGTCCAACCGTCGTGACAGGCACCCACAGAAAAACCGACCTGAACAATGTCCAAGTTTTGCTGCTGGATACCCTGCTGTCGATTGGCGTTATAATAGAAGTTCATAATATCTAAATATTGATGTCGATAGCGAATTTTATCGCTCATCGCATATTCACACGACAAAATTATATCCTATATTTGAATCCTCCAAACTTTTGATAGAAAATTTTCGATATTTATAGCAATTTGTCGAAAACACATATCTTTTTATCGTGCTGACAAGCAAATTATGCCTTTCGGAAGAAATATGTGTTGGTAAGCGGCGTNTTAAGACNTGCCAGAGGAGTCTNCAAGANNGAACATCTTTAGCAACGTGGCGAGTAGTCCCCNTTTTACTTTCTCGGCAGGAGGGCATTCGTCCTTGTGTTGGAGCAGACGGAGATTTTCGGCATAACTCTTGTCGGCATCAAGACCGAGGCTCCTGAATATTTCGCGTTTTGCCTGCCGGTTGGCTTTCTTACGGAGATCGTCTTTCCGTAATAGAGCATCATTGTCGATCCCTTCGCCTATTATCTCTTCAAGTCGTGAATAGTGCATGATTCCGAAGCCAATAGCTTCATTCTCAAATCTACATCCAGAATACTCACACCTNATCAGATACCTGTCATATTCGTTTCCATCCTTTGTCTCNCAGATGAGNCCATACTGCAGATATGCCACACTGTGCGAGCTATGACGTGAACAGGTTTTTGAATAAGATATCAATGGCTCCCANTNATCAGGTTCCATCGNTCNGTTTCCGATANTACGATATTCACCATAGTAAAATCTGTTATCCATGATAGCCTGAGTTGGTAGCATATCGCATTGCCGCAACTCGTCTATGTCAGCCTCCGGACTATCCGAAATGGTTCGATATATTGCGATAAAGAGAGCCTTGCCCATCAGCGATTCCAATCCATAGTTGGATTTCTTGAACTCTTCTGACTTACGGCGTTCGGTAACATTCAACACAATCCGTCCGAATCCCCATTTGTTTCGCCCTATCTTGAAAGTGAAGAAGTCGCCTTCAGCATATTTCTGATGCTTGCGAGGCGAGTCCTTAAAACGACGAATTTCGTCAAGATTCTGTTCTGTGGTTTCCTCCACCCACTTGTCAAGCCATTCTTCCATAGTCAACCTTTCCGGGTTGTCGTCGGAGTAGAAGGTTGTTTGAGTGGTATAATTGCCGATGAGAATAAAATCACTGGAGAAATCAAAATATACACCTTTATAGCTGAACGACCGAGTAGCTGTGTAGTTCATTTTTCGTGGTTTTCCGCGTTTAGTTTTCGGGAGAAGGATTGTACGGTTTTCAGCCGTCAGCTCGTGATGATCCGATTCATGATATGACCCGGTAGAGTACACAATCATTTTCCTCACGACATCTCCGTCAAAGTATAACGCCACACCCTCGGTGAGCTCTACCCAGTCCCAATGTGGCTGGACTTCATCCAGTCCGAGATATCTGCGCTGGAGATTGTTTAACTCGAATATGTCGGTTTTATGGTTGTCCATATCAGCTTGTTTTCGGCAATTCTATAATTCGCAAATATACTCAATTTTTAGAATCGTCCCCGAAAATTTGCCGGAATTAGGAAATAGAAAGATAAATGTCAAGAGTTTTAAGTTGTGCCGGCTCTACAAATCAGCAATATTTTGTAATTTAGCGATTGCGATTATGAACAACCCGTTTGATTATACGCCCGACGCTGAGTGCGAGGAGGCTTTTGAAAAGTTGCTCGCAGGGCTGGAAACGCTCAAGAAGAGCACCCGTCCTGACGACATTAATTTCTGCCACGAACTTGAGGCGGGGAAAATGCTCGGCGTGCTCATAGCCACCGACCCATGTGGAATGCGCCACACCCTCTATGCTTTCTCAGGACAGATTGGCGACGGAGGATTCCGCTATAACGGATTCGTGGACCCGGTGTTTGACTATCTGCAGCCCGACGGCTATTTCAAAACAAAAGAAGCCGAGATTTCACGTCAGAATACAGAGATAACACTATTTGAAGACGGTCCTTTAGCCAATATAAGACGCGACTACGCCCTTGCTGAAGAGAGGCTAAACGCTGAGATCTCTTCGTTCAGAGAAAGATGCCGATTGTCAAAACAGGATAGGGACGCCAGGAGAGCGTCGGGCGCTGTCAATGAAACTGAAATCGCCGACATGATTCGACAAAGTCAATTTGAGAAAGCGGAGCTTCACCGTTTGAAGAAAAGGCTTGCCGCCAAACTCGCGCCCCTTTCGGAAGCCCTTGAGAAGGCACAATCCCATCTCGACGCTCTTAAGGAAAAACGCCGCTCCGACTCTGAAGCGCTGCAAAACTGGCTATTCTCCAATTTCCGGGCGCTCAATGCCCTTGGCGAAAGCAAAAGCGTCGGTGAAATTTTCGCCGACACACCCATGAAAATTCCACCATCAGGAGCCGGCGAATGCTGCGCTCCGAAACTTCTACAGGCGGCATACCTCAAAGGCTGGCATCCCGAGGCGATAGCCGAATATTGGTATGGTAAACCGCGCGGAGGGGAAGTGAGGAAGCACGGCGAGCACTATCCGGCATGCCGCGGCAAGTGTCTGCCGGTGCTGAGCTGGATGCTTCAAGGGCTTTCCATCGAACCGCCGCTCGACAGCTACAGCAACTCCACAACGGCATACACCCCCGAAATCATCTATGAGAACCAATGGTTTTGCGTAGTCAACAAACCGTCGGGGATGCTCTCAGTCCCCGGCAAGGGAGCGGCGATTTCTCTTCAGGAATGGCTCGCCGACAAATACGGAGCCAACCGGCAAGTGAAGATGGCTCATCGGCTTGACCAGGACACGTCGGGGTTAATCATAGCAGCTTTCGGGGAAACTCCGTTCAAGATACTGCAATCGCTGTTTGCCATGCGGAAAGTGAAAAAGACCTACGTGGCGGAACTGGAGGGCAATTATGAATCGCTCGGCATCCCCCGACAGGGACACATCGAGCTGCCGCTTTCCCCCGACTGGCTTGACCGTCCCCGCCAGCACATAGACTTCGACAGCGGGAAAAGCGCCGTGACCGATTACGAATTTCTCGACGCCTCGGAGGGCAGGAGCCGCATTCTGTTCCATCCGCTCACGGGACGCACCCATCAGTTGCGCGTGCATGCCGCGGCAGCTCAGGGACTCGGGATGCCGATCGTCGGCGACCGCCTATATGGCAAACGCACCGTCAACGGCACTGCGCGTCTTCTCCTCCATGCCCAGAAGATTGAATTCACCTTCCCTCTGGACAACCGCCATTATTGCTTCGAGTCCCCCGCCCCGTTCTAACCGCTACCCTCCGCAAGCCAATATTTCGTAAAATATCAACTGTTCCCATTTACTTACACATTTCAATTAAACAATTATGTTACACCGCAGAAGCTCACTATATTATGTTGAAAACGTAACCCCGATCGACTTTCCGCCCAATGAGCAAGACAATCGGAACCTGCAAGCCATAGCACTATTGCAATACATCCCCATCGACATAAGCAGATGGGAGGAAGAGAACCGTGATTTCAGATGGTATATCAGCGTACCCGTCTCCAGAGCTCAGGCGGAAAGAATCAATGAAGGCAGTTACTTATATTACTTCAAGAATGGCGAATTTTCAACCGGCGAAGGCGACATAAGAACGAGAAGAATCATAGACCGAAACGAGGAACTATACCGCAGAGCCGAAGAGTTGATCAACCTGAATCCTGACTTTCCAACAATTGATAACGTCAGCCTGCTCTATTCCTATCATGTCAATGTCGGGCACGGGAACTTATCATTACTTGTTTTTGAGCACAATCAACAGATACACTTATGGATGGTCGACGGGTCCACCGTTGATTTCAGGATTCGCCGAAACCATTACACCGAATTCGAGCACTGCATCAAACATATTACCAACAAATTCCACCTGCCCGCCACTCCTCACTTCGACGTGGTGATGCTCACACATTCCCACTACGACCACTACTCGGGAATAAAGGACTTCATCAGCAACGGATTGATCGACTCCAACACATTATTCTATCTCAATTTGAAGAAAAAGGTTGCAAGCCACAATTTCAACAATCTGCTTAATGCACTCATTAGCCATAGAATGACTATTATTCCGCCATTCGTTCAATACAGCTCCGCAAATATCGAAATCCTGTATCCCAACCTCAATACCTTTTCAAGTTCACTCAAAATCAACAACACTTCGAGCGTATATTGTATTAGGTTTGACGGAATTAGCTATTTCGTTTTCCCTGGCGATCTGGAGACAGAGGGCTGGGATCGAATGGAAAATACTCGTTGCCATCCGTTCATGAGACAACCCAAATATTACGCCATTTCCCATCATGGCAGCCTGAACGGACATCTAAGACATCCCATTTGCCCATTTCGTCCTATTGCAAGCATGGCTGATTGTCTTCATCATTCTGCCAAAACCGTACTGATGGGACGCGACAAGGCTTTCAATGGCATTTATTCCCCCCAAGTTCTGAGTGATTTTAACGGCAGACTATATTTATCAGAGAAGGACAACTTAAACAACAAAGCAGAATTTCTCGAAATCGACCTCATTTCAGGCACCGAAATATGGTATTAGTCTATCCATNTCAGCNCATCTCNNAAGAGAGAGAGNAATCATTCAATGCGGAGTGTCGTCGCAGGCAGACGGTCTATTTTGTCGCGCGGAGTATTTCACGCTTACCCGATTTCGGTCCCGGAAGACGCTCCACGGTGAAACCGACCTCCTGAAGCATGCGCCTCACCACTCCCTTGGCGCAATAAGTCGTAAGCACACCCCCGGGACTCATAGCTTCATAGAGTTTGCGGAAAATCTCCTCGCTCCACATCTCAGGCTGCTTCTCGGGTGCAAAAGCGTCAAAGTAGACCACATCAAGGTCCTTAGGCAACGNCATTGTAAGGAAATTGTCATTAATCTTCGTAAGATTGAAATAAGGATTAAGCGAAGTCTCCTCATTCCATGGGGCACGGTTTACCTCATNAAAAAAGCCCGAATACTCAGCCGGCTGATGCCGCAGGAGCATCGAGGTCATTTCANTGGAAAGCGGGAAAAGCTCTACGGCGCAGTAATCAGTCACGATTTTCTCTTCACTTGCGATTTTCGCCGTCAATGCCGCATTCAGCCCTGTTCCNAACCCCACTTCAAACACCCTCACACGACAACGGCTCTTAGCCGCGCGCCTCCATCCACAGTCGATGTAGACGTGGAGACTTTCAGCNAGCGCGCCNTTNACCGAGTGATAATGCTCGTCAATGTCGTNGCGGTAAAGCGTCACCGACCCGTCTGACGTNGTTTCCANGTCAAGTTTCATATCCTCAATCNTNTCTCTNTCCATCNCAATAAANAGCCATNTTNGATTTGCNGATTAAGCNANTGCAAATGTACNCAGATAACACGGATTTTCAATAATATTTTCGCACACGGCAGGCTAAAAACCGCCAACCATTACCGCCGCCGACTTGTTAGTCTAATAATAAGAAACATCAATACCGAAATTTATGGATAAGAACAATGACCAGGAATTCGTAAAGAATTTTGAAGAGAAAGTGCGCGCCGATCTCATCGGTTTCCTCCAGAAGAAGGAAGCGCTCGACGAGCATGTGCCCGAGTGCCCCGATGTCGAGGAAAAGTGGGGCGAAATCGCCCGAAGCTATATGCCCGACGGAGTCCGCGAGTTTCAGAACTACCCCGTGGTGTCGCTCGGATGGATGATGTTCATCGGAATGGCTATGTCATTCTACTGGGACACCGACTGGGAAAAGTATTCCGACAAAAAGAACATCTACGAGGAGCTCCGCGACAAGAAAGGATATGACAACATGGACGAGGCGGTGGTTGAAGGTCTCCTCGGCTATGCCGGCGAANCGGCTGAAAAAGTGACNGANCTGGTCGCCGAGTGCGCCTCGCGCGTATATGGCATCCTGAACCACGAACACATCGAACCCGGCACTCAGGCGGCGCTCGGTTGCTATATCGCAGCGCTCCACCAGCTCTATCTCGCAGGAATGGCTATGGAGCTGAANGCGCTCGGCTACCACATGAGCCCGCTCAACCCCAATTGATATNCACATCGTTTCCNCATCAAAAACATNNCACCCGGCAGCGACGAGACATCTCCACTGCCGGGNGTTGCATTATATTTGCCGATTCCTCTCCTCGTCAGACGACAAGCGGAATAATCATTCCCGCCACGATAAGAGCCACGCTACCCACCGCATAGGTGACTGTGTAGCTCATTGCCGGCAGAGTGCTGTCGAGATTGTCCTGAATCGCGCCGAGGGCGGCTACAGCATTACGGCTGCCGGCAACACATCCCAGAGTGACCGCCGNAGGGAAATGGAACAATTTACTGCCCACATATATCGATAGAATAANCGNAATCGAAGTGCAAGCTATCCCCACAAGGAACAATTCGACNCCAACCTCCTTCAATCCGGAAATGAAAGNAGGACCGGCNCCGAGNCCAACGACTGCTATGAACAGATTCAATCCTATATTATTCATGAACCATATCACCGGGCGAGGTATGCGCCCGAAAGTAGGTCGCTTGTTTCGCAGCCAGCCCAAGATAAGTCCGGCAAGAATAGCTCCTCCGCTCGTGCTCAGCGACACAGGTATTCCCTTCATGTAGATAGTCAAGGCGCCGATGAAACACCCCAATGCGATTCCGAGCNCCATAAACNCCATGTCGGTATCCTCGGTAGGGCNGTCAGAATAACCGATTTGCCGACNCNGCCNGNGCCACANCCTGAGGGAGCNCCNCGAGGGTGAGCACGTCGCCCGTCTCANGCCGGNTCTTGCTCCTCATCGGNATCTTCATANCGNCNCGCAGCAGCTTGTGTATCATCACTCCGCGCATGTAGTCCTGACGGCGAAGTTCGCCGAGCGTCATTCCTGCCGCGCCCGATTTGGCAACCGTCACCGGCAGATTCTCAGCAGCAAAATTGAGCAGCTCGTGATCGGTCACCTCGGCGCCAATCCACCCGGCGTCGTCGACTATCGATTCACGCCGTCCGCTCAACACGATCACGTCGCCCTTCCTCACTTTCAGCTCGGGCTGCGGCTCGGTAATCTCCCCCTTGAGTCTAAGACGCTCTATGAAATGACGCAGCCCCATGTCGGCAATATGCCGCTCTATCTCTTCAACCGTTCGCGGGCGGTTGAAATAATCCGATTCCGCCTTATAGGCGCGGAACGAAATAGGACGGTTGGCAACAAACGTGCCCGGCTCAGGCACGAAATCGCCCGTGTCCATCTCAGCCTCAAGTATAGCCGTTTGCTCCTTCACTTTGTTCAAGCCCCCCATGAGCCGCGGCCCGAGATTGGCGATTACCCACGCCGATCCTATTGTGCCAAACACGTAACACACCGCATAACATGCCGGGATTATATCGAGATAAGCCTGTTGCTCTTCAGCGGGCAGTCCGAGCGATTTTATTGTGCTCGACCCCACGCCTATCACTGCCGAGAATGCCTGCGATCCGGAAAAGAGCCCTACCGCCATGCCCTTGTTATACCCCATAATGAGGCTTACGACAGCGACCGTGACAATGCAGAGCGCAGCCTCGACCAGGGCGAAACCTATCTGCTTCAACCCGTCGCCTTTGAGCGAGCGGAAAAACTGCGGACCGACGCTGTAACCTATCGCAAACAAGAACAGCATGAATGCCACCGATTTCAATGTTTCCGAAACCGGTATCTCCATCTGCCCTATCACCACGCCCACAATCAGCGTTGCCGTCACGGGTCCAAGTGAAAATGATTTGAATTTCAATCCTCCGAGCCAAAACCCCAACCCGATAGTCAAAAATATCGGTATGACGGGATTATCCCTGAAAATATCTACAATCCATTCCATAAACAATAGTTAAAACATCTATAATATGTTAAACGCTTCTCGTCTATGTAAGTTCAACACCTCTCCCCCTCGTGCAACAAAAAGAGAGCCGCAACTTGCGTCACAGCTCCCCAACCCATTTATTAACTAAATTAAAAAATTATGGAAAAACTAAATGCTATTTCTTTTCAGGAGCCAGCACCTTTCGCCATGCTTCCAGCTTCTCCTTAAACTCAACCGCAGCCGCTCCCGACGTAGAGATAATGGTTTATTAGTTTAAATTATTATGGTTAAGATAGTCTTTGATCGTAGGGACATCGCGCGCGATGTCTTCATTGCGATGCCATGAATACATTTCTCTACAAGAATCCAAAATTTTGCAGCCAGTCGTGGAATCCGTTTACTTCGGCAAACTGAGCGCCAACTATATTAATATAGTCGTCCGCATAGCTCAAATCCCCCTCATATCCATAGCACTCCGTCAAATTGGCTATCAGC
>WFMA01000148.1 GCA_009177195.1 Bacteroidales bacterium
GAAAGTTCTTCTCCAAAAGGAATTATTCTTTCTTTATTACGCTTGCCGAGCACTTTTAGTTCACTGCGATTGAGGTCGACATCAGCGTCGAGGAGCCCCATTAGCTCGGATTCGCGCATTCCGGTGGAGTATAGCATCAATATTATCAGCCGGTTGCGCACCTGGGTGAAATCGCCGGCGTCGAAATCGTCGCTTAACACGGCTTGGGTCTCTTCCCGGCGCACGAAAACGGGCAAAGGCTTGTCGGTCTTGGCGAGCTCAAGCTCGGCGGCGGGATTGGACACGGCTCCGTGGCGTATCATCAGATAGCGGAAGAAGGCGCGGAGCGCCTGAATCTTGCGGCGTATTGTGCGGGGCGCGTCGCCCGCTTTTGCGNGTGATNCGATCCATAGACGCAGGTCGCCGGGGGTGACGTCGAGCGGCTGCATCTTTTCGGGCTTGCCGCCGGTGGAGAAGTCGACCCACTGTTCAAGGTCACGTTTATAAGCAGATACGGTGTGGGTTGAAAGATTCAACTCACACCGTATGTATGTCAAAAAAGAGTTTAACATGATTTATTCGTAAACGATGACTTTACGAATATAACTCTTTTCCTATTTATATGCAAATAAAAAAGTAGGGGCGTTGGAAAATTAATCCTCGACCAAGCGAAGTTTCTGCACGTAAACAGCCTTCATCATTTTCTTGCGGTTGGTGATGCTGGGCTTTTCAAATGCCTGACGGCTACGCAGTTCCTTTACGATACCGGTCTTTTCAAACTTTCTTTTGAATTTCTTGAGAGCTTTCTCGATGTTTTCGCCTTCTTTTACTTGTACGATGATCATTTTGTTATTTTTGTTTTGTTTGTTTTTTAAGTTTTATTTTAGCGGGACAAAATTACATATTGTTTTCGATTTAGCAAAATAATTTTTGATAAAGTCACGCTAATTAAGTAGTTATTTTGATTCTTTTTCAACTTCCTTCTCGGCTACGCCTGCAAGTTCGGGGTCGATCATGATTCTTCCGCAGTATTCGCAAACGATAACTTTCTTGTGCATCTTGATCTCCATCTGTTTTTGCGGGGGGATGCGGTTGAAGCAACCGCCGCATGCGTCGCGCTGGATGTAGACGATTCCGAGACCGTTGCGGGCGTTGTCGCGGATGCGCTTGAAGGCTTTGAGAGTGCGCTCGTCGATGCGGGGCTCGATCTCTTTAGCCTGAACGCGCAGGCGCTCTTCGTCCTGACGGGTTTCTGAAACGATTTCGTCGAGCTCGGCTTTCTTGTCGGCGAGGATGTGCTCGTTGTCGGCGAGGCGGGTTTCAGTGTTGTTGATGTCGTTGGTGCGGCTGTCGATGGCGCGGGCATATTCATTGAGGCGCTTTTCGCTCAACTGGATTTCGAGGGTCTGGAATTCGATTTCCTTAGAGAGGAGGTCATATTCCTTATTGTTTCTCACGTCGTCGAGCTGCTGCTTGTAGCGGGCGATTTTGTTTTGTGAGTCGTTGATTTTTTCTTTTTCAGAAGCGATGCGCTTGTGAAATTCATCAATCTCCTGACGGTAGTTCTGGATACGTGTGCGCAATCCTTCGATGTTGTCCTCAAGGTCTTTCACTTCGAGAGGAAGCTCGCCGCGGATGGTTTTGATGCGGTCGATTTCAGAAAGGATTGTCTGCAATTCGTAGAGCGATTTCAATCTCTGCTCCACTGATAGAACTTCGTTCTTGGTCTTGTCTGTAGCCATATTACTTACAAGTAATTTATCGGATTTTTTTCTTTTTCGGAGTAATAAAGTGCAAAGTTAGGAAAAATTTCGCTAACTATGTGATAAAAAATCTCTTTTGTGCATTTTTCACTCTCATAATGACCGATGTCGATTATGAAAATCTTGGATGCGTAATCGACGAAATCATGATAGCGCACGTCGGAGGTGATGTAGGCGTCGGCTCCGGCGGCAATAGCGTCGGCGATAAACGACCCTCCCGACCCTCCGCACAATGCGACGCGGCTGATGGCGCCGGCAGGGGGCGCAGTGCAGCGTGTGACCGGCGAGCCGCATGCGCGTTTCACTCTCTCGATAAGCTCGGCGGCGTGGATGCCTCCGGGGATGTTGCCGATAGCTCCGCTCCCGGCTCCTGCCGCTGCGGGATGGCTGACGAGAGGGGTGATGTCGGTGAGCCCGAGCATCTCGGCGAACACGCGGTTCACTCCATGAGGGGCGTTGTCGAGATTGGTGTGGGCTGAGTAAACGGCTATGTCATTTTTGATTGCTGATATTGCCGCTTCCTGTTGGATGGTGCTCCCCACGAGCTGTTTCACCCCCTTGAAGAAAAGCGGGTGGTGGGAAATGACGAGATTGCAGCCTTTTTCACGCGCCTCGTCGATGACGGCGGGGGTGATGTCGACACAGAGCAGGGCGCCGCTGCACTCGGCATCGGCATTCCCTATCTGGAGTCCGGCGTTGTCATACCCCTCCTGTAAACCAAGCGGGGCGACACTCTCTAAGGCGGCAATTATGTCGCTTATTTTCATTTTTCGGCGATGTCGATTTTGAGGGCGAGTTCGTCGAGCTGCTTGTCGTCGAGCGGAGCGGGAGCGTCGAGCATCACGTCTCGTCCCGAATTGTTTTTCGGGAACGCGATGCAGTCGCGGATGCTGTCGAGTCCGGCGAAGAGGGATACCCAGCGGTCAAGACCGTAGGCAAGTCCGCCGTGAGGGGGCGCGCCAAATTTGAACGCGTTCATCAGGAAGCCGAATTGCTCCTGGGCGCGTTCGGGCGTGAATCCGAGAATCTCAAACATCTTAGCCTGGAGATTGCTGTCGTGGATACGGATTGAGCCGCCGCCCACTTCAACGCCGTTGATGACCATGTCGTAGG
>WFMA01000046.1 GCA_009177195.1 Bacteroidales bacterium
ATCCACATACGCGCCCCAATGTCGTGAAAAATAATAGCTCGGACGCATCGTTATCTGAAATACTGACATCGGACGCTTCTCAAATATCGTCTTTTGCTCTTGACTTAGTGAGGATAGGTCAATATTTGTACCTGCACNAAGATCAAGTGNAAATAAATCTTTCTGATAACACGTATATGGTTTCGAGNCATACGCCGAAACAAAACAAGCGATGAACATGAAGGAAATAAGAAGTTTGTTCATAATCTATGTNTCCATCTCCTTTGGCTCCACATGGAGNTTNNTTNTAAAAGAAAACGTGAGCCAACTATGCCGACTCTCGGATAAGTCTTGAATTTTCTGCGTTCCCGACTACGAGAAAGGCATAACGCTTCTTATTTTACCAAAATCTCTTGGGACGGACGNCCCATTCCGAATGCAAAGAAAATCAAAAAATATGAGACTTGGATATTCTTTATGATAAATCTCTTGATGCCCAATGCTAAAGATGCGTGTAATAGGTGTTCTTATCGTCAATTGGGCAGACCCGAAGAGTTTTTTGCTTTGACATGTCGTAATGCTTTATGCTTCTTTATATTGCCGGACTTCAAGTCCAGCAATATCGGTTCCCTCGATTCGGTGCGGAAGCCTTTGTTTTGCAAGCTAATTAGACTAAAAAGAGACCGCCTAAACTTGTTAGACGGTCTCTGTGAATGATGGTGCTTTCTGGCATCAGCGGATAACGACTTTCTTGCCGTTGCGGATATAGATGCCCGGAACTGTGATGCGTTTGATGCGGATGCCTTGGAGATTGTAGATGACCTCTTCTGTGTCTTCGTTCTCTGAGCTGACGATGATGTCAAGACCCGAAGGATCTTCGTCTTTCTGGGATGCCACGTTGGGGTTGGAGGCATAGACTACGGCTGGGTCAACCGAGAGGTGAGGCGGCTGGTTGTAGCAGCAGTTCTGGTTTACGACCTGGACGCGGTAGTTGAGGTCGTCCATGAGATGCGGAATACGGTAGTCCGAGGTGTAGCTCGTGGCGTTGATGAGGAGCTCGTAGGTGGCTTCATCCCAAAGCACNAGCTCTTCACGCCAGTCGCCGAGNAGGTCGCCGAGCACACAAGGATTGTACTTNNNNGAGTTGTTGAGCTTGCCGANGGTGTAGTTGGTGTTGTTGACCTTGATGCGCCAGAAGCCGTTGGACTCAGAGTTCCACTTGGCAAGGCAGCTTTTGTCATAATGCTCGTCATAGAGGTCGCCGTCCCAGTAGATGCGGTTGTTCATCGAGCCTCCTCCACCGGGAGCCCAGCCATCGGAGTAGCGTTCGCCGGTCAGACAGTCGTGCATGCCCGGGTCGGCGCTGTTGGAGTACTGCGAAGCGCTCTTTGTAGAGTCAAAGTGTCCGATTACTCCACGGCCGGTGTCAGTCGAAGCTTTCTGGTGGATGAGAAGTTCGCCGGTGGCTGCGTCGCGGAGATCGCAACCGTAGGGGCTCTCCTCGTGTACCATGAACACTTCGAGTCCGGGTCGATCGGGCAAGAAGTCGCCGAGGTGGAGGGCATCGCCATGTTTGAGTCCTGTGCGATAGAGCAGAGAACCGTCATGGTCGAGAGCGGCTGAGCCGTAGACAATTTCTTGTTTTCCGTCGCCGTCACAGTCGCCNACTGCAATCCAGTGGGCGCCTTCGCCCCATAGACCTTTGCCACTCTGAGTGTTGCGGCTCACCCAGCGCTCTTTGAGCGTGCTGCCGTCCCAGTCGTATGCTCCGACAAATGCGCCCGAGTAGTATCCGCGGGCAAAGATGGGGCTCGGGTTAGCGTCAGGACCGTCAAGGTATGCGAGGGCGGCAAGATAACGCTCCGAGCGATTCTGATTGCTGTCGCCCCAGTAGCTTTCACCTGCCTTATAGTCNGTGTGNTAGGGGATTGTGGCGAGTTCGCCGCCGGTCAGTCCGTCGAAGACGGTGATATATTCCGAGCCTGACACCTGTTTGCCGCGGCTGTTGAGCAGGTTTGCTTCGGGATCATCGTCGCCGAGGAGCACATAATTGCCTTCGCCGTCGATGGTGCCGGGAGCAGTCTTCATCATAAACTCGCCATAGCCGTCGCCGTCAAAGTCCCAGGCGATGAACTGCATGGTGTGGGCGCTGGTGAAGAAATTGGGACCTGCGTCGATGCGCCACAACTGAGTGCCGTCGAGTTTGTAGCAGTCAAAGTAGGCTGGAGAGGTAGAGCCGGTGCTTGCGGCATCCTTCTCGTTGGATGGTGACCATTTGAGGATTATCTCATACTCGCCGTCGCCATCCATGTCGCAGTAGCTTGCATCGTTGGGAGTGTAAGAAGCTCCGTCACGGTCGGCAGGGCGGTTGGTNGGGATGCGGAATACTTGGTTGTCCCAGGTCTTTCCGCTGACTTCAGTCTCGATCAGGTTGCCATAGGCATCGTAAGTCTCAAGGCGGTAGTAGTCATCGGCTGTGCCGTCGAGGTCGTTGATGTTGGTGCGGTCGATTATGTAGAGATTATCGTTGAGGACGATATCCTGAGCGTCAGCCGAGGAGCCGCGGTAGAGTTTGTATTTGACTCCATAGCCGTCGGCATCGCGGTGGCGCCATGAGACAAGGTTGCCTGTNCCCATNCCGGCACCNGTGAGGCTTAGCGCCATGAGACCGCGNTTCAACGGCTGGGCGGCGGGTTTCGGGCGGCGGTTGGTGACGGTGAAGCGCACGCCGAAGTTCATCACCTCGTCGTTGTCGCGGAGGATGGATATGGTTGCCTTGCGCCCTTCATAGGTCACCTTGCCGGTGTAACCGCTGACCGTGTTGACTGCGAAGTCGGTAGGCTCGCCGAAGAGTTTGGTCTTGTAAGCGGCAGTTTCACCATTTTTGAGGTTGGATACGAGTGGGAGGAGGTCGATAGTTCCCGGTTTGCCGAGTTCGGTCGCGCCGGTGACGGTGAGGGAGGTGACAAACTGCTTCACATCATAGATTTCCTCGTCAATGGCTCCCTTTATTGTGACATTGCGGAAGCCGATCTCTTTAGGCGAACTGTTGTCGGCTCCGTTAATATTCATTATATAAAGGGTTATGGCGAAAGGCTTCCCCTCAGCCATGACATCGGCAAATGAAAACTCATGGTGGCTGTAACCGGTAGCGTTGCCCGACATGATTTTGTTGCGGAGCGGTGCGATACCGGTAGCAACGGCGACATCGGCTTCAGCGCCGAGGGTGTAATACACGTCAATGGCTCCGGCATCGGTACCGATTTTGACGGCGTCAAATGCAATTGATGTCGGCTTGAAAGAGTGACCTGAGGCGGGGGTCACAGTGAAAGTGAGACAGTGACCTGCGGCTTTCGACGTCACTTTGGTCGTCGGTTTGTAGGCTGTGAANGCCGGGGTATATGGCACGGACTCGTATCCGGTGTCGGCGCCTGGNGAAGTGAGCTGGCGCNCCTCGCTNATCTTGTCNCCGAGAGTGAANCCGGTCGTGATGAGTGATGTGACGCTCCCTTCGGTCGTGACTGCCGAGAGATTGTCGGGATCGCTCAATCCCCATGTAGCCGAATAAGATTCGGCAAACACCCCGAGAGGAGCCAATGCGGCAACAATCAGAGCAAGAAATGATCTATTCATAGATTGGTGGTTTAGGTAAAAGGTAACTATTTTTTACAAAGATAAGTCTTTCAAGACTTAATTCCAAATATTTAACGATACCATCCCGCCGAGGCTATCCTGTGTTTTCTTGTCTGTTCGGCAGGAAAAAGGTAAACTTGTGCCCAGTAGACGAGTTTGTCGTCAGGGGGCATCGTCAACGGTCCCACATCGGATGTGGTCTAACATTTCTATGTGCGTAGAATACTGATCTTCAAGAATTATTTGTATATTTGTATTATGAATAACTTGACAGTATCAAATATCGAGCGGCAGAACATTTTGAATAACAATTATGCTCTTCAATCCATCCAAGAAAACTTGGATGTTAATGGTCTGCGTTTCCATGATCCGCTCCTTTTTACAACTAAGATGGTTGCTGAATTTTATGGTGTGGATGAGCGCGCTATTAAACGCTATGTGCAAGAGCATGGAGATGAGCTTCGTGCCAACGGATATTTTTTAAGTGAGGGTAACTCTCTAAAAGAATTAAAGTTGCATTTTGTTGGGGACATCAATGTCCCTAAGTTTACACGCCAGTTGGGAGTCTTTTCATTCCGTGCATTCCTGAACATGGGAATGCTACTGACAGAGAGCGAAAAGGCGAAGCAATAACGTGCTCGTATACTTGATATTGTCATTGCTACTATCAGCGGTCGTGCCGGAGGCGGCACCAAATACCACGTCGCTACCGGACGCATCAACAAAGATCTGCTTCAACGCATCATCACCTGCAACATGGCAAATGAGGACTATCCCGAAGACCTCAAACTCGAAATCAACCACGCAGTAAGCAACTAACTAAGTGACAATGTGTTTTAGGGATAAATTATTTAATCAAAATAACAAAAAACACAAGGGGATCGCCATGACAATGATGACAAGTTCGGGACTTGTGAAGAACTCCTACTCAATGAATAGCATCCATTCGCAAATTACAGCCGATGATTTGTTTGCAGATGCATAAATTGCTTATATGCTTTCTGTTGCCTTTTAAATAATATTTTTTTTAAGAAATATAGAGTTGGCAACAGAGGAGAAGTTATAATCACATGTCATTTAGACAATTTTTCTTTCTATACATTTGAAGATGGGGCTTACAGAAAGCTCTAAAAAAATATTAGGATCAAAAATGCCCTATCCGTTTCGGATCCGAAACGGATTTTTAGTTTTTTTACCCTTTCTTTTTTTTGCTTATGTCAATTATTTTTACTAGATTCGCAATCTGGAATATTGTGCATGAATCATAATGCTATATGATTATTGATATAAAAAACTTAGGCATTATTGCGAATGGAGAAATCAATTCGTCAAAGCCATTAATACTGATGTGTGGTCCTAACAGTACGGGGAAGACTTACATGTCTTATCTCTTATACGCTATATTTTCAAATCAATATCGTATAGTGCCACAATGTTTCAAAGCAATTGCTGCTATTATTGATGAGCATAACGAGTTCGTGCTAAAAAAAGAATATTTAGATGACTTCCTTGCAGCTGAGTCAGATGCAATTAGGTTGTCTATGAATTCTATTTATGGCTTAGCGCAGGACTCCAATAAAAGTTTGTTCCGATATTTTAGGCTTTTTTTGACAATATCTGATGATTTTTATCATAAAACAATAATAGGTGAGGGATTTAATATGGATATTAATATCGGAGAGAATGATATTAATATCCAAAAAGAAGCAAAGTCGGATGTTATAAAATTCAAAATCGTCAGCACTAATGGGAATATAAAATTTTCAAACATTCCAATGTATGAATATTTAATTTTTTCCGTTATGAGATTCTGTGCACATTTTCCAATTATGGGCGCAAGAATGTTGACTGTTGAAAGAAATTCGATTTATACGTTTAATACAGAGCTCTCTTTAAGTAGAAATGAGTTAATTGATCGCTTATTAGATGTAAATGTTAAAAGAAGTGAGTCGAATTTGGCTGATATGGTAAATAGCGGTTCACAACGTTATCCTTTAGCAATCAGAGATAGTCTACGTATTGCAAATGATTTGGATACGATTCAAAAAAGAAAAAGTCCATATTTTGAATTTGCAACTAAAATTGAGTCAGAGTTACTACATGGTGAGATAAGCGTAAACAAAACTGGCTCTGTCGAATTTGTTCCCAAGACATCAGGTAAGCAAGTTAAACGGCTTCCTATTCATATGACCTCTTCTATAGTTAAAACGTTATCATCCCTTATAATATATCTAAAACATCTCGCCAAGAAACATGATTTAGTCATTATAGACGAGCCAGAAATGAATTTACATCCTGATAATCAGATTGTTTTAGCTCGGTTATTTGCAAAATTGGTTAATAAGGGTATTCGATTGATTATTAGTACTCATAGCGATTATATTATCCGGGAGTTTAATAATGTTGTGATGGCTCATGAGATGTTTAGTGCAAAAAAGACCATCGCAGATATAGATTTATCATATGATAAGTCAGAATTATTAGATAGAAAAAAAATCGACGTTTTATATTTTCAATTTAACAAAAAGGGGAAAGTGGAGATTACTAATGTTCCTCTTGACAAATATGGTTTCAACATTGAGTCAATTGACAATACAATTAATTTGCAAAATGAAATAACTCAGGATCTTTTTGACAGTTTGAGATATGGCGAATCAAATGAGTGATTTTGAGTATATTAAATGGATTCTTAAAGAGTCCTACTTATGTACACCTCCTAATCATCTCACTATGATGGAGTCTAAGGGGGATAATCTAAGGCCTCAAATCGTAAACATTAAGAATTCTATTAGAGCAATTACCAATATTGCACTTTATCGTTTTGATGTAGAAGAAAATGGTAATTTTTTACCATTTTTTAATGATAAAAATGGTTCACCTGAAAGATTAAACGCATTTTGTGACTATATAGCTCTACTTGAGCATAATGGCAAGTTGATTATTTTCTTATTAGAATTAAAGCGTGGGAGTACTGCTGGTATGGAGGATCAAATATTTGCATCTTATGAATTTATGCAATATATCCTTAAATCGGCGGATAGAATAAAGAACATAAATAACATGCCTGATTTTAATATCGATGACATTGAATTCCGACGAATACTTATCCGAAAAAAAGCTTCTAACAAACATATTACCAAACCTAAAGAGATTAAGATGAAGAATAAACAAAGTATTATAATCTATGATTGTGATTCAACGATTCATTTGCATCCGTTTATTTAATCCAATATAATAAGGCAATAATATTCATATTTTTTGCACAGTAAAAAAATATCGGTGTATTATAAAACCGAATTAGGTTTTGAACTCTTATATAGAAAAAGAATATTCACTGTAAGAAATCTTTGTTTCAGGATCCACAACAAGGACTTCTTCATATGAGATACCATAGAGATGGNATGTAACTAAGTCTATCTGCTGGCTTAANGTGTCCCNCGTNTCCTGCNTAGNTTCGCNCATANGGCTTNGGACAAGCTGTTCAACTTTTCTCTGNATACTTTCTTCTGCTATAATAATGGGCAGGTCTTTAATGAAGATTGCCTGATAACGATAAAATCCATTTGCCTGGGGCACACTTTTAGCCTTATGGAAGAAATCCATAAGTTTAGAATTTAGAATCCCCACAACATAGTAAGGAGAAAGACAACCATCTTTTAGTTTGATATTATAAACAGTTGTTGTTCCGTAGAAGTTATTCTCATCAACACTGAAACTGTTTTTGCTAGCATTATCAAGGGTGACGATCTTAGTTCCTTCAAATCGAGATGGTTTTCTTTGATTCCAAAGTTCGAACCATAGTTTTGTGGACTTATTAAAATATCCCCTTCCTTTAAGGTCATCTCTGCGCGTCTCTAAATAAAGATATGCATTCGGAAATTTAGTCTTAAATTCATTCTCAGGCATCACTTTACCATCGGAAGTGTAAGGATAGATAACATAGAATCCAGACCAATTAATTTGNTAAGGAGAAATATCCTTACCTTTCAGGAATGGTCGAAGTACATCCTGTTCGATATCATAAAGTGATATCTCATCCTCCTTAACTAGAAATACCGAATCCTTTCCTGTTGCAATTCCCTGAATAATCCCCTGTGATATATTTTCTAATGTTTTACCTTGTTCCTGAATTTTTGAAAGGAGTGCGGATTCGACTCCATTAGAGAAATCCCAGATCTCATTATCCAACTTTCTGGAAGTTATCATGTCGTAGACGTTGTTTAAACATGANGCATATCTAAAATCGTAAGAGATATCTTCGCAAGAATTCTGAAGGATTACTATACCAGTGTATGTCATAGCATTCTCAAAAATCTGTAGGTCTGAAAAATCTACGAGGGTATTTATACGAAGATTTTTAGCTATAAATTTCCGCAGTGCTTTACCATAATCACGTTTAAGGAATCTNGTTGGGCAGATGTAACTAAGAAAACCNTTANCTTTCAAAAGTGAANTNCCTCTTTCAATGAANGGNATATAAATATCGTATTTCCCCTTAGCTGTAATATAATTTTTTAGCTTATCCTTTNCTGCTTTTGGAAAGTTCTTAAATTCTATATATGGANGATTTCCTATAACTATATCAAAGNCGCCATTAGCGAATACATCTGAAAACCAAGNATGCCAAAGGAAAAAGCCTGTGTTAGCAGANGGGTCGACTCCTTTTGNCANAGTTATACCTTTATCATATAACTGGCGACGCACATTATTAATTATGTCGTTGAAAAGGCGGTCGCGTTGTACGTGGTCGGAAGTTTTGTAATATGACTTCAAGGAAGTAATGAGTGCTTCACGTTCGGAATCCTCGGTATCCCAAAAACCGCGACTTTCACCATAATTAAGATTAGTATTTAACTTAGTAAGATCGGAAAGGTCAATACCGTTGTAGCTTTCAAGAAGCGAGTTGCCCTGCATAATCTTGAAGTGCAAGTTAGGCAGAGGAATAGGTTCTTTTTCCTCTACAATCATAGCCAACCAAAAACGGAGGCGGGCAATATCGACAGCTCCTTTCTCAATATCCACACCATAAATATTCTGCTCCATAATGTGGCGTTTCATCTTGGCAGTGTCGGTGTCAGATTTCATTGCTACATAAAGTTTGGACAGCAGATTTACGAGTCCCATCGGGAATGCGCCCGACCCGATTGCCGGGTCACAAATCTTTACTACCTGAAGTTTCTTGCGTATATAGTGTTTCTGCTCTTCGTTGAGTTCAGAGGCATCAAATGTTTCAACGAAGGTACGGATAAGAGCGTGAGAACGTTCCGGCAGTCCATTAAGGAGGTATGCGATAATGGACTCGCGGCACATGTAGTCTACAATCTCCTTAGGAGTGTAGAAAGCTCCTTTATCCTTGTTATCTTCAAGTAAGTTCTCAAAGATACGACCAAGCATTTCCGGGTCAATGCCGATTTCGGCATCGTCCGTATCGTTCTCGTCGATAGTAAAATTATAGCTG
>WFMA01000068.1 GCA_009177195.1 Bacteroidales bacterium
CCCATTTACATCAGTTTTATTATGAGGAACAGTGTGTATCGCCCATTCTTTTTTGTGATCGACTCCATACTTCGCTATTTCGTTTACACCTTTGCCATTCTTATCAAAGGTCGCATACATCCTTGGAGCGCTATTGCTCTCCTCAGGCGCTTTATTCTGGTTAGTCGCGGTCCACTCAACAATCTCTATATCTCCATAGACAGGATCGTGATAAGCGCCGTGGCTAATATACTGCTGCTCATTGGCAGGAATACTGCCATTTATTGAAGCCGTTCCGTTACCTCCCATAAGCGCGTAGATTTAAGATTCGTTCGTTATTGAAAAATACGCCGAGCTCCATATTTTCACCATCAATCACATTGCCATACCGGATAATAGAAATAGGATTAAGAAGTTTCAGAGCTTCTTGATAGCCTTTCAACCATAGATACCGAGAGAACCCGTATCGAGCAACTCCAGTGCTGTTAATCGCTATCACGGAGTGTTTGGGTATGCCCTTGAAACAATAGTCGTAGCTATCGGGCAACGACCAAGTCACATTCGGGATAACAGTTATCCCTTTGGATTGCAAGAACGCCCCGATAAACTTGCCCCGATAGTTATTCCACATCCGCTGGGAATATGGCATATCAGTGTATTGGCTGAAATCAGGCGCAATAACACACTGAAATTTCTTTAAGCGCTTAACGTAGCGTTCTGGGAGGTTCCAGATTCGTTCAAACTGGTAATCATCAATAAAGAAATGTACGCACTGGTCAAAGTTCTTTGCAGTAAGAGCTGCATTGAATGAAACAAGAGAAGAGGGTATTATGCCACAAGATTGAATTGACGGCATCTCATATTCTTCTGCAAAGTTAACGAATTTCTTTAAATGCAAATTGTCTAATTGGGACTTTCTTGCTATTGATGATGTTGATGTGATGTGTGTAGCGTGGTCCCTTTTCATCATTTTCTCTCTTTTCTTCCTTTCTCTTTTTGCCGTTTTTTACTCATTTTTTACTATCGCCAACTTACNCCNNTCCTNATNCGCAAACGCCTTTTCGNNAGCGGAGATGTTGAAGTCAAGCTCATCCTCTGCATNGAAATTNTGCATTGGGAAGCCGTTGATGTTTGCTGCTTCACATTCCACGTATCCTATCGGACCTTTCTCTACTTCGATGATACGCCCATTAGATTTTACTCTTGCTTTCATTGTCATTCTCATTTCATAAAAAAGTCCTTACCAAATAATTTTTCAAGCATAAATCTTGCACCATTAGCCCAATCTCGGTCAAAGTACATCGCATGATTGGTTTTTTCCTGAATAAGCTGCTTTTATCGCTTCTCTCTGTTCCTCGGTCAGAGAAGCGGGATTGATAATAGGATTCATTTTACCAATTTATGTCAGTGTTAGTAAATTCTTTCAGCCAACAAATGAAGGCACGGGTTATGCGTTCTGAGAGCATAGCAACTAAGGCAATTACAATCATCGGGATTGCGATTATAGCACCGATAGCAAAGATGGATAACTTAACCCATTTCATCACTTCTCCATCGCCTGAATAGCGGATTGTAAATTTCATTTCTCGCCCTCCTTTCGCTCGTCATTTTTTGAGGTAAAACCCATAATATAATGTAAGCCACAAAGCCCACGCTTCTATCAGAATCAATAGAAGCCTATATGCTCCTAAAATCATTTGAGGTGTCACTTCTCACTATTCTTTTCGTGAATCTTCTGTAACACTCTCTTAAATATTTTAGCGACTTCCGAAGCAAAAGCTTCGTTTTTAAATTGATTATGTACTGTAGATAATTTATGGTCAATTTCATTATCAGAATATTTTAATTTTGAAACCGTTCCATAACTTGTNACAACATAATATTCATCACCAANTTTAGGCTTCCACGACTTTCTACTNTCATGCCATTCAGACCACGCTTTGGCAGGNTCAAGCGGATATTTCTCGTAAAGTTCTTTAGAAGGATAAAGAATAATAGACCCGTAATTTCTACCCTTGCCATTAGGATTTACAATTATTGCTCCACTATCATAGTGATTTGAAAATAAGACAAGGAACGTAACTGGTACACGACACTCATTATCTCTTATTTCATCAAGTCTGACATCTCCATGATAAAGAGAATAGAATGTTTCGCCTACATGACTTTTCAGCAACTCTACTAAATTCAATTCTTTTTCTTCCATATCATTCTTTTCTTCGGTGTAGAGTCTTAATACACTTTCATCAGCAAAGAAATTATCTGTACCATCTTTACTAAGTTCATAAAATATAGTGCTAAATTTTTCTTTATGACTTACTACTTCAAATATTCCTGGAATATCCATGTGTTCAACCTTATCACCTTTCTTGAATTTAAGTGTACTTATTTCTTCGGTGTAGGGTTCAAGGTCGGATTCCTTTCTGATAAAACTGCCATCNGCTTCTTCAAAGTTAGCGTACCAATAATTGTATCTGGAATTGTAAAAAAGAGTATCTATTGTAAGGACTTTATCTACATCTTTGACTATAACCTTTTGTCCCTTGCTAAACTTCGGCTTCGCTTGCTCCTCATTGTCGTTTTTGGTAGGGAAGTTAACTTCCTTACCAAAATTGTCGGGCAGGCACTTGTTGCCGAAAAGTTCATACAAAACTCCCGCCTGAACAATATAGTCTGGTTTACGTTTAGTGATATTTTCTTGATACATTTCCTGCACTTTCTTCCGTTCCACAAAGAGCATTTCCTCTGGCTCGGTATCGGAGGTGAGGTTATGGCGACCAAATAAATCTTCATAGGTATCAATGCCACCACAAGCTAAGTTAGAATTGTATGTTTTAAACCTTTCTAAACAAGCTTTATACTCTACTCTTATATAATCTCTCACCTCTTTANGCAAGCNCGCCCANGCGNNGTTTTGTTGTTCTGTTGTCATAGCGGGGNTGTTTTTGATTTTGCAGCGTCAGGCTGCTTGTTTTGAGTGATGTTTGTTGAGATCGGAATCACGGATTCCGGAGCATAGGGCTTCGCACAGTTTGCGGGCG
>WFMA01000179.1 GCA_009177195.1 Bacteroidales bacterium
CCAGATACTGCCCGTCAAAACTATCTCTCACATCTCCAAAATCCCGATAACGATTCAATTATCTAATCTATCGAATCCTATATCAAATATTTATCCACCAGTCCAATACTCGTTCAAAGTCGGTTATCAAGAGAGGGAAATCATATTTGAGTTTCCTCTTCCGCCGTGCAATCCTCATGACCGACTCAAGGAAATACTCGCTCATCTTCCGCTTCTGTTCCCTTTCCGGCAAAAAGCTGAACGCCTTTTCAAAAATGATGGTCACGTAGACCAGCCCCATATCCTTGCGTAGCGGACCAATTTGATAACGAGGGCGGAGAAACAGTCCTTCCCGTTCAATCTTCCGTTCAGTGAACATCGTTAGCAATGTGCCGTAATACTCCGCTGGTCTCAGCTTAAGGTTTTCATCGGCAATCACATAATTTGTTTTACAATGGAAATCGTCATAGAAACTCATTGCCGTGTTGATCACAATTTGACGCAATGCGTCGCCATACAATTGCGGTCGCAATTCTGTGCGCAGTTCAGGGGTCAACCTCTCCGTAATGCTGTCCAGCACCGCGCGACTGCCGGGATAGCAGTTGTCCAGCGTGCGTGTAATCTCTATCGGAGTAGTAAGGGTAATGTCCATCGTTTCATTCTTGCCGCAAATTTACTCCAAAATTCTATCACGCCCTCACATCCGACCCAAAAATCTGCCATCCTTTACCATCAAAACATCTTTCCTCTTTTTAGGAAGACAGTCCGCTTCCAGTCTGATTATGTTTGCACGTGCAAGATTTTAAGAAAATCATTGGAAATTATTGGTTTTATTCGACTTATAAATAGAATTTCTTAACTTTGAAAAATATTCTAAGGATTCCTCAAAAACGCTGGATTCCGCTGGCGAAACAGTGAAAGGAATATTGATTGTTAAACTTAAATGAAGAGAGTATGTGGAAATATTTTATGGTTTGCATGATGATCGGCGCTGTCTCATGCAGGGGGTCGAAAACGGCTCAGGATGCTGCCGATGAGGCTGGGGAGGTTAAACCTATCCAAGGGCAATGGCTGATAGAGAATGTTGTTGAAAACGACTCTTCCTATGTCCGTCCGAGTGAAATTGAACCGGGAATGAACGCACGTATCGATTTCAATGCCGACCATTCTTTCGGCATCGTGACCAATTGCAATCACATTGGAGGTCAATATGCCCAATCCAATGATTCAATCAGTTTCGCCAACATTTTCTCCACTGAGATAGCTTGTGATAATATGGAGGTGGAGGACATGCTCAAGGCGGTTCTTCCGCACGTCAATACTATCGACTGCATCAATGACTCGATCACGCGTCTAAATACCGACAGGGGAGAGGCTTACATTGTCCTGAAAAAGGCAGATATTCCCATGAAATGAGTTGAGTCATTTCCTGTCAACCGACAAAAATATATTGAAATGAATGCGACATTTTTTATTATCGGCTGCTGCAACATTGCCATAGGTTGCGGCTCGATGAAGCGGAACGGAAAGAAGCGGAATCTTATAGCTTATCTTAACTTAATTCTTGGCGTGCTGCTTATTGTGTTCAGTTTCACCCTGTTCAAACACGAATAATCTTGGATACATAAAAGGGGAGAGGGCATTTGCTTTAATGCCCTCTCCTCATATCTTTGCAGCTTGCTGCTTATCCAAATCTTAGTAGCCCACAAGCATTCCTGAAGCTACGGCTTCGGCAGCTTTATCGCCTTTCGTTGCACGAATAATCTCGATGGCGNAAGGCAGTGTGGTGCCGGGACCCTCCGACGTGANNAGGTNAGGCTNTACGACAACCGTTTGCTTCACATATTCGCCTCCGTTGGAATTGATGGCGTCGCCNAGTCCGGGATAGCAAGTGGCTTTCTTGCCTTTAAGCACTCCCAGAGGAGCAAGCACCACAGCGGGACCGGCGCAAATGGAAGCTATGCGACCATTTTTCGTATAATGAGCCATTATTTTGTCCTTCACGGCGCTGTTGGCAAACAGATTCTGTGCACCGGGATCGCCGCCAGGAATAATCAGCCAGTCGGCATTGTCAGTATTCACCTCCGATATCAGAGAGTCGGCGACAAGAGTCTGTCCGGTCGCGCCTTTTATCATAAGACTGTCCGCCACGGCTACTGTTGTAACCGGGATGTTTGCTCGACGCAGAGCGTCGACTGTTGCGGTTGCTTCAACTTCCTCCACGCCCGGTGCGAGAAAGATGTAGGATGTTTGTGCTTTCATAAACATTGTGCCTAAAATAATTGAGAGCGCTGATAATGCGCTTCTTAAAATTGATTTTGACATATTATAAAGATTTATTTTCAATTTTTTTCATCCGACGCAGGCTCAATTTACCACGTTGGATGGTGTGCCTTCAATGAAGTTTTCCACATTGTCAACGGCAATCTCCATCAGGCGCTGGCGAGCTTCAAATGTAGCCCAGCCGAGATGTGGAGTGGTGTAGCAATTTCGGGCATAAAGCAACGGATTGTCAATCGATGGAGGTTCACAAGAAAGAACATCCAAGCCCGCTCCGTGCAATGCGCCTCGATTGAGCGCCTCGGCAAGCGCATGCTCGTCTACGAGCGGTCCGCGCCCCGTGTTGATCAATATTGCCGACGGTTTCATCTTTGCCAGAGTGGAGGCATTGATAATATGCCGGGTCGAGTCGGTGAGGGGACAGTGGAGCGACACGACATCGCTTTCCTTCAGAAGTTGGTCGAGATTCTCGGCTTTCTCCACTCCGGCGGGAAGAGCGTCGGCTGCTTTCGATGTCAATGCCATTACCTTCATGCCGAAGGCAAGTGCGATTCCTGCCACCTTGCTGCCGATATTGCCGAACCCAACAATGCCGAATCGTTTTCCGGCAAGCTCGGTAAGCGGGGCATCCCAGTAGCAGAAGTCAGCATTTCGGCTCCATCTGCCTGCGCGGTTGTTGGCGGTGTAGTGTTCAACGCCGTTAGTGATGGCAAGTAAAAGGGCGAATACCATCTGTGCCACCGATGCGGTGCTGTAGGAAGGAATGTTGGTGACAATCACGCCGTTTTCTCGTGCTGCCTCAGTGTCGACCACGTTGTAGCCTGTGGCGAGAACACCGATATATTTGAGATCAGGAAGTTTTTCAATCGTCTGCCGGTCAAGCACAGTCTTGTTGGTGAGCAATATCTCTGCGCCGGCGCAACGCTCCAAAACTTCCGATGGGGCGGTGCGGTCATAAACCTTAACCTCGCCCAGCTTTTTAAGTTCGTCCCATGAGAGGTCGCCGGGATTCATCCCATAGCCGTCCAATACTACAATTCTCATAATCCTAAGAAGATCTTTTTAATCCTCTTATTAAATAACTATTGAGCGGTTAGGATTGTTCGACGTGTTTCCCCACGCTCTCATTTGAGAAATTAGAGAATGACCTCTTCGGCGGTCACTTCCAGTTTGAAGTAGACCGGACGTAGTCCGTCGTTGCAGCATGCAATGGCAACTCCGTTGTGTCGCACCCAACTGTTGTTAAACCAGAATGTTTCGGCTCCGTTAGCAAGCGCGAACCAGTAGGGATAAATCGCATGCCACGCTCCGTCGCAGAACCCCTCCGGTTTTCCAAGAGCGGCGTAAAACACTTGTCCGTCTTTCACCGCTTCGCACGCACGTAATCCCTCCACTCCATATTCTTTAGCCAAATCATCGTTGAATGTTCTACGAAGAACAGTTATCTTTACCTTTTTCATCGCTTTTTAATACCAGTCGTGTTTCTCGTCTCGATTCAGAGCCTCGATGCTTGCCATCTCGTCATTGGAAAGGTCGAAGTCAAAGATAGAAATGTTCTCCTTCATGTGAGCGGGATTGCTTGACCCGGGAATGACTACCACCCCGCGTTGCAAATCCCAGCGTAAAATAACCTGAGCGACTGACTTCCCATGATTTCGGGCGATCTCAGTCAGCACGGGATCGCTGAGCAATTCCTTCTGATGACCTCTGCCCCCAAGAGGATACCATGCCTCGACAGCGATGCCGAGCGATTGTATGTGAGGCACTACGTCCAAGTCCTGGTAATAGGGATGGACCTCGTTCTGAACAAGAACCGGCTTGATATCAACCTTTTTGATGAAATCGTCAATCTCCTTTATATAGTAGCATGAAACGCCGAGCGACCTGATCTTGCCCTCCCTGACAAATCTTTCCATTGCCTTATAAGCCTTTACATCATCAGTGCCGGGATGATGTAGGAGCATAAGATCAACATAGCCAATGTTGAGCTTGTTGATGCATTCCTCGATTGCTTTCTCGGGATTGGAATACTGGTCGGGGTAGATTTTTGTCGCCACGAAAATCTCTTCACGAGGAACGCCCGATTCCCTGACTCCTTTCCCTACCTCCACTTCGTTGCCATACATGTGGNCNGTNTCAATCNTNCGGNAACCGAGGGCTATTGNCGATTTCACTGAATNGACACATACGNCANCCGTCAGGCTGTAGGTGCCNAGCCCCATAATNGGCATGTCATATCCGCTACTTAGGCGGACGGTCGGAGCCTGTCCATTCTTCCCCTCCGAGAGAGGAAAATGCGCGTAGTCTGTTTTCATATCGTTTTTGTTATCAGTGTGAGTATCCGAATCGTTATCCTGTTCAGTATATGGGCGGTCCTTATGTTCAGGTTCGTTGTTTTCAGGTGAACAGCACCACATTGTGACCGTTACAGCGAGCAGCATGGATAGAGATATAAGCGGTGATTCATAAATTCTCGGTTAGATAATGTTTGGGTAATTTTGATATTGCAAAATTACTCCTGAATTTCGCTGCCGTTTATACCTAAGTTACGGACAGAAGAACCAAGATTACGGAATGTGACATATTGCGTTGTGAAATTGGAAGTTAATCATTAATTTTGTCTCATGCAAAAACATAATGACATGGAAATATTCCAAGCCGACAGTATAGAGAAATACAACCGTTATTTCGGATTTGAGACCCGTCACCCGTTGGTCAGTATCGTTCATTTCGATGAATCGGTCCATCAACCTACCCATTGTATGCGCTTTGGGTTTTATGCTCTGTTTCTGAAAAAGACAACCGGATGCATAATTAATTATGGAAAGACAAGCTACGACTTCGATGATGAAACGGTGGTAAGTTTCGCTCCCGGACAGACTGTCGGGATCCACCGGGTGGAGGATGGTCCCGCCCCTGAAGCGATTGGACTTCTTTTCCATCCCGATTTTCTCAATCGCACCCCCTTGGCACAGAAAATGAGCCAATACTCATTCTTCTCCTACGCATCCAATGAGGCTCTTCATCTTTCCACCGAAGAGCGGCTCATCCTTCAGGACTACATGGAGAAAATAAAACGGGAATTGCAGCATCCGATAGACCGATTCTCTAAAGCGCTCATCGTTTCCAATATCGANGTGATGCTCAACTACTGCANGAGGTTCTATGAACGTCAGTTTGTGACCCGCGNANAGCNTAATAATGATGCCATCGCTCGTTTTGAAAGCTTGCTTGACGATTATCTGGAATCGGGAAAGGGGAGGACAGAGGGTATTCCCACTGTGAAGTATTTCGCTGACAAGATATGCCTTTCTCCCAACTACTTCGGCGATTTAGTCAAATCTGAGACGGGAAGGACGGCACAGGATTATATCCAATTAAAAATGATAAATCATGCGAAAAGCATTCTTCTTGGANCCGAAAATTCCACCAAGCAAGTNGCTGAANTTTTAGGCTTTCAACACCCTCAACACTTCATCCGATTCTTCAAGAAACAAACCGGACAAACTCCTAAAGAATATCGCTTGTCAATGGCATGATGAATTTTTACATTGCCCCCCTTACTGCAGTCTCGAGGGGGGACGGGGAGGGGGAAAGAAAAATAGCCAAGTTTGTTACTTGGCTATTTTCAGTTGCCTTGGAAGGATTCGAACCCTCACAGGCGGAACCAGAATCCGACGTGCTACCATTACACCACAAGGCAATTTGTTTCTGTTTTGCGAGTGCAAATTTATGAACTTTTTTAATACTGTCCAAATTTTTTTGCGTATTTTTGTCGATATGGATGAATTTNTTTTGANANTAGNGNAAGAAATCGACTCTGAATCGCTGATTGCANGACCGTGAANACGGTANTGCTGATGTTATTGCCGCGCTTAGCGGAGGAGCCGACTCGGTAGCGTTGTTGGTCGTCCTTAAAGAATTGGGTTACAGATGTGTTGCCGCTCATTGTAATTTTCATTTGAGGGGTGAGGAATCGGATCGGGATATGAATTATGCCGAGAAAATAGCCGCACTGTATGCCTGTGATTACAGGTGCATCCATTTTGATGTGGAAAAATATAAAAAGGAGCATGGTGTTTCTACCGAGATGGCTTGCCGGGAACTTCGGTATGACTGGTTTCGCCGATTGTCGGAGGAATATAGCGGGATTCCGGTGGCGGTGGCGCACCATCGCGATGACAATGAGGAAACACTGTTTTTGAATCTCTTGCGGGGAACGGGGCTTACGGGAATGTGTGGTATGAGAGCGAAAAACGGTATTTTCGTGCGTCCTATGTTGAAAGTGGGTCGGAATGAGATTGAAGAATTNNTGGCAGAAAGGTCAATCNCGTTNGTGGTAGACTCGTCAAATCTTGAAAATGATGNTAAGCGCAATCGGTTGAGAAATGTTGTGCTCCCGACGCTTCGCAAGCAATTTCCTGATGCCGATGCCGGAATTCAGCATACGATCTCCGATTTGACTCGAAATCAATCGCTTTATCATGAGGCGGTTAATGTCTTGTCAAAAAAGTATATTGATGCTTCGGGGCGAATTTCCGTGGCGCTGATGAGTGATGAAGTGGAAAATTCGTCAATGTTGCTCTATGAAATGATAAAGGCGAGGGGTTTTTCTTATCTTCAGGCTTGCGACGTGATGAAGAGCCCGTTTTCGTCGGGGCGTAGGTTTTATTCGCGCACTCATGAGATGACGGTCGACCGCGGGACCGTTATTCTTGAAACAAGGGATGAAATTGGAGAGGAACCTGAAATTCACTTTACGATAGATGAGAAGGGGGGCGGAGCTCCCGACGGCTTTGTCGCAAGATTTGTAAAGCGGGAGGAGATGGTTCCTGACCGCACCCATCAGGAAAGACGATTTACATGGATGCCGCTGTGCTTAATCAGGAACCCGAATTCACGTTGCGCGGTTGGCGCGAAGGTGACCGAATCCGCCCCTACGGAATGCGTGGCTCAAGGCTTGTGAGCGACATCATGACAGATGCGAAATTGTCGCTCAATGAGAAGCGTAGGATAAGAATCCTTGAAGTGAACGGCGAGATTGCATGGGTGGTTGGACTCAGGGCGTCGCGCCATTATCCGGTCACGCACGAAACTGACAACGTGCTTTCCATAACTTGCGACGATTTATGAGTGAATCAAAGGAGAAACTGTGCTTCATAAGCTACATGCAGAATATCGGCATAGCGCTTGTCGTTATCGGACATTCCATGCATGAATATCCCGACGGAATGCTGGGTAAGAGCACTCTTGCCTATCAGCTTATATATAGTTTCCACATGCCGTTGTTCATATTTATTTCGGGATTTCTGTTAAACCTGTCAATAATAAGGGGCGGGGCTTTCCCGCATATTTCCGATTTTATCTCAAATAAAGCGCGGAGACTCCTCCTACCGTTCATCGCCCTCACTCTGATCACGTTTATTCCCCGTTCGCTCATGTCGGGCATAGCCGACGACGAGATTTCGCTCACGTGAGCTCGCTATTTGCCAGTCTGATTGACGGAAACCATGTAATAATACCTTATTTCTGGTTCCTGCAGGTGATATTCACTCTTCTTTTAGCAGGGTATTTCCTTTTATTGCTGCAACGGAAAACGCGGATTAGCGATGCTGCGTTTTATGTTCTGGCGGTTATTTTCTTCGGATTCATTCCTTGGTTCTGCCCGGTTGAAGTCTCTTGGTTTTCACTTTACAACACGTGTTGCAACGCGCTATACTTTTTCATTGGAATGGCATATGCACGTTACTCTAAAGGGGTTGACAGGGTGATCAAATGGTCTTCGCCGGTAGTGACAGTCGTTTTGTGTCTGCTTTGGATAGGTGCATTTGAGGTATGGAAGGACAGCGATTGGTTTTTCATTTGTTCGCTATTGGGTATCGCTATGACGGTCAGCGTCTCTCGCTTGCTCGAAGAGCGGCATATTGCGCTTCTCGACCATCTCACCGGAGCTTACTACCTTATCTTCCTCTTGTCATGGTATTTTAACGTGTTTTTCCAACAGGTTCTGTCACACTTCACCCATTTTCCCTGGTGGACGTATAGCATGTTATCGTTGATTGCCGGACTGTACATTCCTCTCTTTATTTATCGCTATATATTACGCTATCCTTCAGGGAAAGTTGCCGTTTTCGCCCGCCGTTTCCTCGGGCAATAGGGATGCGAACAATCGTGCCGTGAATTTTGTAGAATTATATATGAGCAATTGCTCATAGTTTTATTATCAAAATTATATCTATGGCAAGAGAGAAGAGATCATTGTGGGGCTATATCGACAGAACGGGGGAATTTATTATTGAACCGAAATTTGATGATGCGTGTGACTTCCATGAGGGGCTTGCAGTCGTTAAGACCGGATATCTTAGGGGCTACATTGACAAGTCCGGCATATACGTGATAGAGCCTAAATTTCAATTNGCCGNANGTTTTANGNANGGAATGGCGNTTGTGATNGCTGATGGNAAGTGGGGCTATATCGACAAAATCGGTGCCTATGTNANNGGTNNTAATTTTGACAAAGCCTCGGAATTCACCGACGGGCTTGCCATGGTGATGGTTGACGGAAAATATGGCTATATCAACCGTAAAGGAGACTTTGTTGCCGAGCCTAAATTCGAGTATGTCGGTGAATTTCACGAGAATCTTGCCTGGGTTAAGATTGATGGCAAGTATGGTTACATCAATCGAGGGGGAGGTTATGAGATTGAACCCGCATTTGAAGTCGCTAATGACTTTGTTGAAGGATTAGCGGCAGTGATGGTGGATAATCGGTATGGTTACATTGACAAAAAGGGGTATTTTGTCCTGAAGCCGGAATTTGATGTTGCGAGCAATTTTAAAAACGGTGTGGCACGTGTGAAAATTAACGGCACGTGGAGTTATATCGACAAAAATGGGGCTTCTGTCCCTGAGCCGGCGGAGGAAGCCGTTCAGATAAACGTGTTTCATGACGGGCTTGCTCCGCAGAAAGAGGGGGAGAAATATGGCTATATCGATGAGAGCGGCAAATCTGTAATCGCCCCCGAGTTCTGGCTCGCCGAAGTGTTCAGTGAAGGAATGGCGCGTGTAAAGACCGGTCCAAAGTCCAAGTGGGCATATATAGACAGGACTGGCGCCTATGCGTTCAAATCAAAGTTTGACGGAGCTGAGAACTTTCACGGCGGCATTGCCCGAGTAATGATAGTCCGATACGAATAAAAAATATTTTTTGTTGGAATAATGTTTTAGTTCACGGTGGAAAACATTAAGTGACAAAAAATTGTTATATTTACAGGACATTATTTAGTTAACCCCCAATTTAATAATTATGAACTATCAAATCGTTGACATTGAAGGTGTAGGTGATGCCTATGCTGCGAAACTCAAAGAGGCTGGTATCAAGACAGTTGCCGATCTTCTCGAAAAGGGTGCGACCGATAAAGGACGTAAAGAACTTGTTGAAGCGACAGGCATTTCGTCGAAACTGATACTCAAATGGGTGAATCATGCCGATTTATTCCGTATCAATGGCGTTGGTCCTCAGTTTGCCGAACTTCTTGAAGCATCGGGAGTGGACACAGTCAAGGAATTCCGTCATCGCAATGCCGAGAATCTTGCTGCCAAGATGCAGGAGGTTAATGAAGCTAAGAAACTCACTCGCCGAGTGCCTTCGGTGGCTGAATTGCAGCGCATGATCGACCAGGCGGCTCAACTTGATCCCAAAATCACGTATTGATAATAATTAGCTAAAATAGAATAGCATGGATGTCAAGCGACATCCATGCTATTTCGTTTTAATCAAGCTGCCGTTCAATCAACGGTAGAGACATTTATTTGGTTAATGCCGGAAGATCCCGACGTGCTGATTAGTCGAGAAGAGGGTGTGTCGAAAGTCAANTTTTTGAGCGTGATATCAGTGGCGTGATTCAATATCNTTCCTGTTNCCGACTTGAAGGTGCCNTTCTCAATCAGGATATTTCTCACGTTCATTTCGGCAAGTCCTTTCATCACGATGGCTCTGCCGGCNTCGCGACACACGATGTTCTTTATCGTTATTCCGTCAAATCGGGGAGTGTTTNCAGTGACGGGAGCAGCCGGGGCATCGGCGGCGTCGCCGACTTTCTCCTGATAATAGCAATCGAAAAGAATTGCTTCGTCGGCGATGTCACACATTACGATATTATCGACAAACACATTGGTTATCAATCCACCGCGATCACGTCCGCTCTTAAACCTTAACCCTGTGTCGGTATCAATGAAGCGGCAGTTTCTCACCGAGATATTTTCCATTCCCCCCGAGGTGTCGCTTCCAATTACAAAGCCTCCATGCCCGTGGAACACGGTGCAGTTGTCGATGACGATGTTTTTGCATGGACCGCGTTTTCTTCCGGAGTCGCCGGTGCCGCTTTTGAGGCAGATGGCATCATCGCCGGCATCGACTGAGCAGTTTGTGAGAAGTGCGTTTTGGCATGAGCTTAAATCTATTCCGTCGCCATTCTGGGCATTCCACGGACAACGCACCATCACATTGTCAAGAATGAAATTTTGGGACAGAATGATATTTACGTGGAAACTCGGGGAGTTTTGAACGACCACGCCTTGAATCATGAAATTGTCACACTTGATGAGGCGGATGAGGCGAGGGCGTTTAGGCTGGATTTTACNATCCNNCNATGNGACAGGAAACCAANCATGAGCGTTTTCGTAGTCAGTTTCTCTCAATNTCAGTCGCTTGTTTAGCTTCGACCATTCGGCATCGCTGACCTTGAATCGTTTAATGGGGCGCCAAGCCTCTCCATTGCCGTCGATAACACCTTCTCCGGTTATCGAGAAATTTGATTGATGGCTCGCGCTTATGGGAGCTTGCACCAACGAGCTTCCCGTTCCTTCGTCGGCGGGAAGGATTGAGTATTCGTCCTTATTATCGGAAAACAGAAGGATTGCGTTTTTATTCAAGTGAAGGTCTATGTTGCTTTTCATCACGATGGGACCTGTGAGCCATATTCCTTCCGGGATTACAAGATGCCCTCCGCCCTTTGACGACAGATGTTCTATAGCTTTCGCAATAATTGACGTGTTGAGGGTTATTCCGTCGCCCTTACCTCCGAAATCGGTGAGGCTGACAGTCAGATTAGGTATCTTTGGTTGAGCGGGAACAGAGGCGGAAAACGGCAGATTCTCATAAGCCGAATTGTAGTTTTGCGCTGAACACGGAATTTGCATTAAAAACATCACGCATGCTATCATGCATGCCATCATGCCTTGCGGGATTGGTAGTAAACCGGCGGAGATTAATTTTCTCATGAGATTAGAGTTGTTTATTGGGCAAATATAGCAAATCATATTGATTTGGCAAAATGATGGC
>WFMA01000018.1 GCA_009177195.1 Bacteroidales bacterium
CATGCATGCCATCATGCCTTGCGGGATTGGTAGTAAACCGGCGGAGATTAATTTTCTCATGAGATTAGAGTTGTTTATTGGGCAAATATAGCAAATCATATTGATTTGGCAAAATGATGGCACAGATAAGGGCGGAAGTGAGAATTTTGTTTGCAGCTGTGGTATGGAAAACATGTTTTTATCACGAATATTTGCTATTTTTGCATTAGCAATGGAAGACTACATATACGAATTAAATAAACAGCAGCAGGAAGCTGTATTATATAACGACGGACCGCAGCTCGTGATTGCCGGCGCGGGTTCGGGCAAGACGCGTGTGCTCACCTATAAGATAGTGCATTTGCTTTGTCATGGCTACGAGCCTTGGCGCGTGCTTGCGTTGACCTTTACCAATAAAGCGGCGAGGGAGATGCGCGAGCGAATTAAAAGCGTGGTGGGAGAGTCGACCGCATCGAAAATATGGATGGGGACTTTCCACTCCATATTTGCCCGCATATTAAGGCAGAACGCTGATCGCATCGGGTTTAACCGGAATTTCACCATCTATGACACCGCCGATTCCAAATCGCTGGTGAAGATGATTATAAAAGAGATGGATCTCGACGAGAAGATATATAAGCCGTCGGCGGTGCTGTCGGCGATATCGTCGGCAAAGAACGCTCTCATCTCGCCTGAGCGCTATGCGATGGCTCATGACATAATGGAAGCTGATCGCCGGGCTAAACGTCCCAGGCTTCATGAAATATATGCGGCATACTGTAACCGGTGTTTTGTTGCGGGAGCCATGGACTTCGATGACCTTCTGTATTACACCAACTTGCTTCTTCGCGACAATCCTGATGTGTTGAATCATTACCGCGAATTTTTCCGCTATGTGCTTGTCGATGAGTATCAGGACACCAATTTTGCCCAGCATGTAATAGTGACTCAACTCACCAAGGGGAACGATCGTTTGTGTGTGGTGGGGGATGACGCTCAGAGCATCTACTCGTTTCGCGGCGCCAATATCAGAAACATTCTTCAATTGAAGCAAAACTATCCGACGCTGCGCACCTTCAAGCTCGAACAGAATTATCGATCCACACAAAACATCATAAACGCTGCCAACTCGCTGATTGAAAAGAATAAAGAGCAGATAAAGAAAAACGTGTTCTCGCTTAATGACAAGGGAACCCGCATCGAGATCGTGAAAAGCTACAGCGACTATGAAGAGGCTTATCTGGTGGCAAACAGGATATCACAGATGAAGATGCGTCAGCAGGACAGCTATGACGAGTATGCCATTCTTTACCGCACCAATGCGCAGTCGAGAACCCTGGAGGAGTCGTTGAGGAAACGCAACATTCCTTATCGCATATATGGCGGTCTCTCGTTCTATCAGCGAAAAGAGATAAAGGATGCGGTGGCATATTTCCGGCTTGCCGTAAATCCGTCGGATGACGAGGCGGTGAAACGCATTATAAATGTCCCGGCGAGAGGAATAGGGGAGACAACGGTCAACAAACTATTCCGCTGTGCCATCGACAATAATGTGAGCGCATGGGAGGTGATGTGCGATCCGGTCAATTTCAATCCCGGATTCAATTCGGGAACAGCGAAGAAGCTTGCCGGCTTCTATGACATGATCGATGAGTTTGTGTCGATGAATCTCAACGGAGCCAACGCCTATGATCTCGTGCGTCACATAGTGACCCGCACGGGGCTCATGACCTCCTATATGTCGGATAACACTCCTGAAAATGTGTCGAAACGGGAGAATCTTGCCGAATTGCTCAATGGTGTCAAGGAGTTCGTGGACGGAAAACTGCAAAGCGGTGAAACCGACATATCGCTTAGCGATTTCCTCGGCGAAGTGTCGCTGGCGACTGATCAGGACTCGGTCGGCAGTGACGAAGCTGCCGTTACATTGATGACGGTACATGCAGCGAAAGGATTGGAATTCAGCAATGTGTTTATTGTCGGAGCCGAGGAAGAGCTCTTCCCGGCAGCAATGAGCATGGATTCAATCGCTGCGATTGAAGAGGAGCGCCGCTTGATGTATGTTGCCATCACCCGCGCGAAATTGAATTGCACCATCAGTTATGCCCGGTCGCGATTCCGTAACGGGCAGACGATGACTTGCCGCCCTTCACGCTTTATAAAGGACATCAATCCGGCATATCTCCACATTGCCGACAATGACGGCGGTGTCGCTACTCATTCCGAAAGTTTCATTAACCCCATTGATAACTATAGGCGGCAGGCTAAGTCTGAGCGCCATGTTTCGTTTTCTCATCCACTTACTGACGCGCGGCGTGCCCCGTCAGAGCATAAACCGTCTCTCTCCACCTCTTNGGGCGGAGAGGAGCTTCACCGGCTATCGGAACTTGCTCCGGGAATGACAATCGAACATTCCCGATTTGGAAAAGGCGTGATAATCAGTGCTGCGACTGAACCAACCGGCGATAAAATCGAGGTTGAGTTTGAGAATCTCGGGATGAAAAAATTATTGTTGAAATTTGCTCGTTTTAAAATTTTGCATGATGAAAGTGAATGACCTCCCCACTCCGTTTTATGTGGTGTATGAAGACAAGTTGCGCAGAAATCTTGAGTTGATCGATCGTGTAAAGCGTGAAGCCGGGGTGAACATCATAATGGCATTCAAGGCTAACGCATTGTGGCGCAGTTTTCCCATTATAAGGGAATATGTAAAAGATTCGACCGCAAGCTCGCTTAACGAGATGCGTCTCGGCAATGAGGAGCTTGGTGGAGAGGTGCATAGCTATTGTCCCGCCTACACCGCAGAGACTATCACGGAATTTATAGACGGCAGTACCCACATCACGTTTAATTCAATCAGCCAGTACGAGCGGTTCCGGGAATATATCGAGCGTAATAATGCCGATCCGTCCAAAAAACATGTATCTCCCGGGCTGAGGGTCAATCCCCAATGTTCGGTCATCGAAACCGATATCTACAATCCTGCCTTGCCGGGGTCGCGTTTCGGAGTGACAGCCGATATTATTGGACCGTCTTTGCCCGAAGGGATAGAAGGGCTCCATTTTCATCAACTGTGCGAATCGTCATCCTATGACCTGGAAAAGGTGCTGAATGCTTTTGAAAGTCAGTTCGGGCGCTATCTTCCTTCCGTGAAATGGGTCAACATGGGAGGCGGACATCTTATGACCCGAAAGGACTATGATATCGAGCATTTGATAAACCTGTTAAAGAACTTCCGCAGCCGCTATCCTTGGCTGGAAGTCATTCTTGAACCGGGGAGCGCATTCACCTGGCAGACGGGAGATTTGATTACATCGGTGGTTGATGTCGTGGAAAATCAGGGAGTTAAAACAGCTATTATCGATGCCTCGTTNGCTTGTCACATGCCTGATTGTCTTGAAATGCCCTATCAGCCGGCGGTGGGGGAGAGCGTGGAGCTTGATAAATCATTGCCCACCTATCGGCTTGGCGGAAATTCTTGCCTGAGCGGAGATTATGTGGGCGATTGGTCCTTCAAATCGCCTTTGAAGATTGGCGACAGGCTCACTCTTAAGGACATGAACCATTATACGACAGTTAAGACCACTATGTTCAACGGTATTCAACACCCCGACATCGTGTTGTGTGATTCCGAGGGAGAATGCAGCTACTTGAGGCGATTTACTTATGACGACTATAAAAATAGGATGAGCTGATGAAATATTCTGTTATAGTTCCGGTTTATAACCGCATTTCGGAAGTGGAGGATCTGCTGGGCAGTTTGTCTCGGCAATCTTATGGGGATTTCGAGGTCATAATTGTCGAGGATGGCTCAACCGAACCGTGTGAAGCTGTCGTAAAGGAATATGAAGGAAAAGTCGACGTGAAATACTTCTTTAAAGAAAATGAAGGACGCTCAATNGCNCGCAACTATGGGATGGAGCGCGCGACAGGCGATTATTTCATATTTTTTGACTCAGATTGCGTCATTCCTGCCGACTATTTTGTGCGTTTGAACGAGGGGTTGGAAAAAAATCCGGTAGATTGCTTCGGAGGTCCCGACGCTGCAGATGAATCGTTCAGCGATCTCCAGAAGGCAATCAACTACTCGATGACATCTTTTCTGACTACAGGTGGAATAAGAGGTGGAGCGGTGCAGCTTGAAAAATTCACTCCGCGCACATTCAACATGGGCTTTTCAAGGGCTGTTTATGATAAGGTGGGCGGCTTCAGGGAGATGTTTTCCGAGGATATTGACATGAGTATGCGCATTAAAAATGCCGGATTCTCGATTGCGCTTATACGTCCTGCGGTGGTTTTCCATAAACGCCGTGTCGATTTCAAGAAATTCTTTCGTCAGGTTTACGTGTTCGGAATGTCGAGAATCACATTGAAGCTGCTTTATCCCGGGTCAATGAAATTGGTGCATTGCTTGCCGGCGTTTGCTGTGCTGGGAGCTGTCGCGCTTATTCTGCTTTCGATTTTTGTCAATCCGTGGTTTATCGCTCCTGTCGTTGCTTATCTTGTCGCTATCTTTGTGGCTGCGCTATTGTCTACCCGGAGTCTTCGCATCTCTTTGCTCGCCATCCCGGCAAGCGTGATTCAGATAGGCGGTTACGGCTTGGGATTTATCAAGGCTTATGTGACAAAAATTATTTTGCGTCGCGGACGTGATATAAATGAAGAAATAATGATTAGAAAGGGGAAATAGGAAATAATTGTTATCTTTGCAGATGTGTAACCTAAATCTCATACCTCATTCTATATGTCAGATTTTTCATCCCCTGCAGCCCGTGATTATGTGCTGATTGAAGACCTGGCGGCTGATGACCGCCCGAGGGAGAAAGCGATGCGCAACGGTATTCGCTCGCTTTCCAAGGCTGAACTCATTGCCATTATTTTTGGAAACGGAATGAAAGGCAAGTCGGTGTTGACAATGAGCCAGGAGTTGTTGGCGCGCAACAGGGGGATGCTTTCTGAGATAGCCCGTAAGTCGATACGGGAAATTATAAAGGATAATCCTGGCATAGGACCGGCGAAAGCGATATCGCTCGCTGCGGCGATAGAGCTTGGCATCCGGTGCCAGGCTGAAGCGATGCGCGACCTGGTGCAGATCACCGGCAGCTCATCGGTCTACGAGATCGTCAGGGGAGANCTGCAGCGTCNCAATCATGAGGAATTTTGGATTGTCCTGCTGTCAAGGGCAAATAANATGCTTGATTTCGTGAGGATAAGCAGCGGCGGTTCCGCAGCTACCGTTGTCGATCCGAAAATACTATATAAAAAGGTGTTGGAGTATGGCGACGTGGTTTCAGGCATAATCCTTGTTCACAATCATCCTTCGGGCAATCTGCGTCCCAGCCCCGATGACGACCGCTTGACAAAACAGCTTGCCGAAGGGGGCAAGCTGCTTGATATAAGGGTGCTCGATCATCTGATTATTTCGCCTGTAAGCTACTATTCCTACAACGATGAAGGCAGAATGCCTTGATGGAGTCAGAAAGCGTAGCCGAATCCGATATTGAAATAAATTGGATAGAGGGCAAAGGTGACTGTCTTGAACGAGGAGTTGAAGATGTCGTTCAATCCCCATGTCAAATTTGCGTTTACAGCAAGATGCCGGAAGGCGAGCCACGAACCGCCTACTTGGATTCCCCATTGGAAGAGTCTGATTTCATCGGAAAAATCGTAGGTAGCTTCCGATCCGTTTTCAAAAACCACTTTATTGCCTGTTGGGTCACCTTCGCGCAGATATCCGTCGTAGACCCTGCCGCTGAAATCGTTATTAAGAGCGAGGGCGATATAAGGACCTGCATTTACGCGCCAACGGTTATTGATTCGGTAATTGGCAAGAATGGGAATGCAGAGCTGGGTTGAGGAGTATTTCGTTTCTACTTTTCCCGTCCAATTCCCTTTCACTCTGCTTCCGTCCTGNATTATCTCCATACCATAGTTTTTAACGGTCGCCTCGGTTTTCATCCCTTTTGTTTCAAACCTTATGCCTGCTGATATGCCCCATTTCTGGGTCGGTTCGAGCCACTTTGTTGCGGTGGCGCCTATCATTAGATTAAGGTTAGGATTATAGGATTCTATTTTTCGTATTTCAGCAGGAAGCGGTAGGGGAGCCGCTCCACCTATATTTAATCCGGCGTTTATTTCGTAGTGGACTCCGTGGCGCGATGACCATTCAAGCCCGGGTGTGGTGTAGCCTTGTGCCGATGCGTTGAACGCTGCTGCGGCAAGCGTGATGCCGGCGATATATTGTTTTAGTTTCATAATAACCTTGAATTATTTAAAATACTAATAGCATTCGAGCGATACTTCGTCAATCAGCAGCGTACTACCGATGGCACCCGAGAAGAAATCTCCGTCGATACTTGACGAGAAGACGATTGTGATGCTGTAATTGCCTTCGGCAAGTTTCTCAAGGCTTAGTTCTTTGCCGGTGCGGTAAACGAATGGAATACTGAATTTTGTCCAATCCTTTGTGGGAACACGTTCGGCATCGCTAATCTCTGCCACTGCGATAATGTTTTCATTGTCGGGGGAAAGGGCGTTGGTGCCGTCGAGCATCTCCATTTCAGGAGTAGCCTCAAAGAACACCGCATAAATGTTGAATTTGTCGGTTTTGCCGGCAACCGGCACAAGCTTTCCTCCGTCAGCCTGACAATATTCTTCGCCGGGAGTGTATTGATAATACCCTGTGAGATAGCGGGGGATTGATGTGAATGGGGTGCCGAATTGTGTCGATTCAAGCGGTTTTGACAGCGCGGTTGCGATATTGAATTTGCCGATAAACAGATTCCCTGCCGCAAGGGGCTTCTTAGCCATCGCTCCAAAGGCGCCCGTGCTTCTTGTGACTAACGACGCGCATTTTCCGCTTTTACCGTTGTCGATTTGGAATGTGGGATACTGGTCAGGCGCGTTGCCCATTCCGGTGAGTTTGAATCCGGCATTTCCGCTTGCCCATGTCAATGTCTCATTATTGTCGCTGTCAGCTTCATAAAACACGTCATAACCATTATACACGCGTGCATGTTCAAAGTCGTACGTTAGATTGAGGGTGTTTCCCGATTGTGCTTCTACAGTGTAGACTTTATGCCATTTACCGTCTTCCGATGTCACGGTGTAAGTTTGCGGCAGGATAAAATTTCTTGTGGTGCCGCTTGGCGGTTCTATCGTTGCCCCCGGAGTAAGAGTAAACTCGGGTGAAAGATTGGTGACCGGCACCCCGTTTTTCAATATAAATACCACCTTGTCATTTTCAATTAGCGGCGCGCGGTTAAGCACGTTGCCCGGCAAAGTGGCGTCGGTGATGTCACACTCTGCATTGAGCGGCTCTTTTTGTATGCATGAGCATAGGGAAGAGAGCCCTATGGCAACTGTCAACACTCTAATCAGTTTCATTTATATACCCGCATTTAGTTTATATTATGCTGCAAAGTTAGTCTATTTTTCGTATTAATGGCATAAATCGTAAAAAATGTTTAACTTTGCAGCATAAATGCCGGAATTGAAAAAATATGGTGTTTATGAGTAAACATAACCAAAAAATAACGAAAAACGGAAAAAGTATGAAGAAAAAATTTATTTATTTGTGTGCCGTAATCTGCTCAATGAGCTTGTTTACAGCTTGTAGCGACGATGACGACAAGCAAAACCTCCCTGATTCTCAGACTACATTCACTACCGAAGGCGGTTTGCTGCTTACTGTCAACGGCGACCCAATGGTAGGTAAAGTTGCCACATTCACTCCGGCTCAAGGTTCAGCTCCCGCTACTATCACTTTGAGCGGTGAACCGCTTGATCTTGCTGCGCTTATCGGAGGCGGTAAGGCTGATCAGGGAATGGATGCCGTGATGACCAGCGGCGTTATTCCCGGTTCTCCTGAAGTGACTATTCCTGTTGATATTAAAAATGGTGAATTCTCAGGTTCTTTTGATGCCGATTATTGCACGTTCAAATATGCNGGAGANTTGACNAAGANCACTCTTCAGCTCACTATCAGCGACGTTGAGCTCAAAAACAAAACTTTGTCAAACACTGCTTGGACAGTGTCTACCNTCGNNCGCGATGNTTGGGGCGACACTATCTCGGGGGTTGCCGATCCATTGCGTCTCGTTTGGGAAACTGACCAGGATTTCCAGTTGGAGATTATGCCCGGTTTCTCTATGCCTATGCCTATTTCAACTATCATCGGTATCGCCGCTCAAATGCCTTTGATTCCTCTTTCGGCTACTGAGACTGTAGGCGTGCAGACTGCGCTCCCCATGCTCCTGCAGCAGGTGACTTTCGCTGCCGATGGAAATATCCGCGCCAAGTATGTTGATATCGCCAATGGCGCTACCGCTCCTGTTGAATCGCCCGTTAATCTTGCTCAATATGTGGTTAAGGATGCCAATACCATTCTTGTGTTCCTTAACATCCAGAACATAATCTATGTTACCGAGCAAAATGCTCGCGCTGCGGGCGACACAGACTTTGACATGTCTGCCGTTATGCAGCTCGTGTCACGCTACTTGCCTTACCTTCAGAATGGAATTCCTTTGGAATATACCATGCTCGATTCTGAAACTATGTCGGTTTATCTTAACAATGCGTTCCTGCAGCCTATCGTTCTTGCCGGCGCCAATNTGCTTGCAAGCCCCGAANTTCAAGAGNTGATTAAGAATGCTATAGCCGGCAGCNAGGATATGAAAGACTATGCTGATANGTTNTCAGCTCTCTTGCCGCANGCTCCTGCAGTATTGNGCAGCACAANAAAAATTGAACTCGGCATCAATCTCACCAAGCAAAACTAAACAATCGTTTTTGCAATCTGCCGGATTGCATTGCAGTCATAAAGCATGGAGTCTTAAAATTGGCTCCATGCTTTTTTCTTGAAAAAAACAATCAAATATTTTGGCGGAATAAAAAATAATCTCTACCTTTGCAGTGTCAAAAAGATGGCGATTTAGTGTAGTGGCCTAGCACGCCACCCTCTCACGGTGGAGACCCGGGTTCGATTCCCGGATTCGCTACACAAAGCAGGGGCTCTCAATCGAGAGTCCCTATTTCTTTATCCCTCATCTCAACATTGCCCCTGCTCTACTGAACCGGGAAAACGGCATATAAGTTTGCTATCCGGAATAAAAAGAACTTTTTGAACGCTTGATTTTGTAACATNTCACATGGNTTTGTATCTAAATGGGAAAAACTAATTTATGAAGAATTTAATTTGTAAAGTCGGGCTGGTATGTGTTGTGTTATTGGGAATCATTGATACGGGCTTTGCTCAATCCTTTTCTGTGCGACGTGTAGGTGATGGAAAACAAACCATTATTCTGCTTCCAGGCTTTGCGTGTTCAGGTGAGGTATGGGAACAGACTGTTGATAGCTTACAAAACAANTACAGTTGCTATATCTTAACGATGCCTGGATTTGCAGGTGTTACTCCCGAAAAGAATCCATCCTTTGATAGTTGGGCAAAACAGATTATTGAGTTTATTCAAAAAGAAAATATAGAAAATCCTATACTCATAGGCCATAGTATGGGTGGTGGCTTGGCTCTTTATATAGC
>WFMA01000232.1 GCA_009177195.1 Bacteroidales bacterium
AGGAATCCTACGCCNANAAANTGAAGCGNCGNCCNATGTATGANGANCGNCGNTGGGGCACCTACAAGGTAATCGATTTCGTGGAATACCNCGACGGCTTCAGCGCCCTGACAAAGCACTTGACNNTAAATCCNGGAGCCTCCATAAGCTANCAGGAGCACGGATGCCGCAACGAAGTGTGGACATTCATCGACGGAGAGGGCGAAATAGTCCTCGACGGTGTCCGCAAGCCGGTCAGCCGGGGCATGACAGTCAGCATACCGCAAGGCATGCGCCACGCACTGCGCGCCACCACCCTGCTGTCGTTCATCGAAGTCCAGAGTGGAAGCAACCTTGTAGAAAGCGACATCATCCGCTATCCCTACGAATGGTGACGATCCAAAACCTCAACACAGAGATTCACAGTAACTTCTAAAGATAACTTATATGAAAACCGCCTTAATCACCGGGATAACCGGACAGGACGGAAGCTTCCTCGCCGAGTTCCTCCTCGAAAAAGGATATGACGTCCACGGCACCATCCGCCGTTCGTCAGTAGACTACCGCGAGAGGATAGCCCACCTCGAAGGGAAAACGAATTTCCACCTCCACTACGCCGACCTTGGCGACTCCATGTCGATCATGCAGGTCGTCAGCGCCGTCCGTCCCGACGAGATCTACAACCTCGCCGCNCAGAGCCACGTCCAGGTCTCCTTCGACTCCCCCGAGTTCACCGCCGACGTCGACGCCACCGGCGTCCTCCGCATCCTCGAAGCCGTAAGGCTCTGCGGGCTTAAGGAAACCTGCCGCGTCTATCAGGCGTCGACCTCCGAACTCTACGGCAAAGTCGAAGAAGTGCCCCAGAACGAAAACACCCCCTTCCACCCCTACAGCCCCTACGCCGTCGCCAAACTCTACGGCTTCTGGATAGTCAAAGAGTACCGCGAGGCCTACGGCATGTACTGCTGCTCGGGCATCCTGTTCAACCACGAGTCCGAGCGCAGGGGCGAGACGTTCGTCACGCGCAAAATCACCCTCGCAGCCGCCCGCATCGCCCAAGGGAAGCAAGAGAAACTCTACCTGGGCAACCTCTCATCGCTCCGCGACTGGGGCTACGCCAAGGACTATGTCGAGTGCATGTGGCTCATCCTCCAGCAGCCCGAGCCCGACGACTACGTCATCGCCACCGGCGAGCAGCATTCCGTGCGCGAGTTCTGCCTGCTGGCGTTCCGCCGCGCCGGCATCGAGCTCCGGTTCGAAGGTGAAGGCGCCGATGAAAAAGGAATCGATGTGAAAACGGGCAAGACTGTCATCGAAGTGTCACCCGATTTCTACCGCCCCACCGACGTCGTAAACCTCTGGGGCGACCCGTCCAAGGCGAGGGAGAAGCTCGGATGGAACCCCGCCGAGAAAACCTCATTCGAACGGCTCGTCAACCTCATGGTCGATGCCGACATGGCGAAAGTCGCCGTCGAACGCGCCGGAGAGAAAGTCCGCACCAACCTCGCCGAATATCTTGAAAAAGGCATAGTAAAATAAATTCAAGGACATGGCAAACAAAAAAGTGTTCGTCTCAGGATGCTACGACATGCTCCACTCCGGTCATGTCGCCTTCTTCAAGGAAGCGTCCAAATACGGGGACCTCTACGTAGGTATCGGGTCCGACAAAACCATCCAAGAGCTGAAAAACCGGAAAACCGTCTATTCCGAAAAAGAGCGCCTCTACATGGTCAAATCCATCCGCTACGTCACCGATGCGTGCGTCAACCCCGGCTCCGGGATGATGGACTTCGTCGAGACGGTCGACCGCGTCAAGCCCGACATCTTCGTTGTAAACTCCGACGGGGGCAGCGAGGCGAAGCACCGATTCTGCCAAGAGCGCGGAATCGAATACGTCGTGCTCGAGCGCGAACCCGATGCCGGACTCCAGGCACGCTCCACCACCTCGCTGCGCACAGGAGTAAAATCACATTTGCCCTACCGCATAGACCTCGCCGGCACATGGATCGACCAGCCCTACGTGTCGATCCTCGGAGCCGGATGGGCGCTAACCGTGTCCATCGAGCCAACCGAGGAGTTCATGGAGCGCGGGGGCATGTCCACCTCCACACGCAACGCAGCGAAAAAGATCTGGCCCTACGAGCTCCCCAACTACAACGAGGAGATGCTCGCGCGCCTGCTCTTCTGCTTCGAAAACGATCCCGAGAAAGAGGGTCACGTCTCGGGGGCTCAGGACGCCATCGGCATCTGCATGTCGGGGCTCAACCGCCACTACTACGATGGGCGCTACTGGCCTTCCAAGATAGAGTCGTACCACGACGAAGAAACTCTCTCCTGGCTTGAGAACCACCTGTGCCTCGTCCCCATGTTCCCGCGCCGCCCCGGATGCTCAGTAGTCGAAGGTAAGGACGTCACACCCGCGAAAGTCAAGGCACTGACCTCAGCAGCCGACCGCTGCTGGAACGCCATCATGTCTCGCGACCTCGAAGCGTTCGCCGCCGCTTTCAGCGACTCCTTCAACGCCCAGGTGGCAATGTTCCCGGCTATGATGCAGCCAGGCGTTGCGGAAGAGATTGAAAAAGCGTCCCGTTCAGCCCTCGCATGGAAAATGACCGGAGCCGGCGGTGGAGGCTACCTGTGCTGCGTCACCGACGGCGTCAATCTTCCCGAGGGGGCGATAAAAATAAAAATACGACGAAAAGACACTTTCTGACATGGAAAAAGACTCAAAAATATATGTCGCCGGACACCGGGGCATGGTAGGGTCGGCGATTGTGCGCGAGCTACGCCGCCAAGGCTACCGCAACATAATCACACGCACACATTCCGAACTCAACCTCACCGACCAGCGCGCCGTCGACCGCTTCTTCGCCGAAGAAAAACCCGAATACGTCTTCCTAGCCGCCGCCAAGGTAGGAGGCATCGAAGCGAACTCGTCGGCGCCCGCCGACTTCATGTACCAGAACATGATGCNTGAAATGAACGTCATCCACGCCGCGTGGGTCAACGGCTGCCGCAAGCTCGAATTCCTCGGCTCGTCGTGC
>WFMA01000158.1 GCA_009177195.1 Bacteroidales bacterium
AACCGCCGCATGCGTGATCTCGCCCGCTGGCCTATGGACAACGGTTCGATCATCCGCATCACCGACGACTGCGCTCACTATGAGATTATCGCCGACAATCTCGTGAAGCCCACTTCGGAGCTGCCCTCTCACCTTGCCGTGCATAACTATCTCATCGGAAAGGGATCAAACTACAAGGCATCGGTTCACACTCATCCCATTCAGCTCGTGGCAATGAGCCACAATCCTGAATTCTTGAAAAAGGATGTGTTGAGCGATATCCTTTGGAGCATGATTCCCGAGACCAAGGCATTCTGTCCACGCGGTCTTGGAATCGTTCCCTATATGCTTCCCTCTTCCAACGAGCTTGCCGAAGCCACCATCAAGGCTATCGACGATGACTATGACGTGGTGATGTGGGAAAAGCATGGCGTATTCTCGGTTGCCGAGGATGTGCTTGAAGCGTTTGACATGATCGACGTGCTCACCAAGAGCGCCCAGATCTATATGGACGCATGCACCATGGGCTTCAAACCCACCGGCATGAGCGACGAGCAGATGAAAGAAATGTCGAAGGCGTTCAATCTCCCCAAGTAAGGGACACGCCTGTCAATCTAAAAAAGGACCGAGCAACATTTGTTGCTCGGTCCTTTTTCTTAGAACGGGATAACTTTTAGAGTTGTCAGATAGTCACCGATGGATGGTGCCTGAAGCTATTATGCCGTTTTCGTCGGTTAAGCTGACATACCACATCGTGGCGCCTGTGGGCACGTCAACCATCCAATTGTCACCATTGATTGAGCATTGGGCTATTTCCCAGACGTATTTATCCATATCTTTTCCTGAGTCGGATGTGTAATGGAGGGTTGCCTCCTTTATGGGATATGTTGAGTTGATTTTACCCTTGGCTGTCGTGCCGTCCGTGTTTACCTCAATTATTTGGGGCAGGGAAATGCCGTTGAGCAGATGGTGGTTAATGAACATTTCTATTTCATCGTTTTGCCAGCCATACTTGTGGCTGTGACGCAATCCCTGTTTTGTAAGCGTTGCCGATTGTTTCGCAAGGGCAGCACTTTGAGCCGTGGACGGCAGATAGAAATGCACATCGTTTGTTCCGTTGATGAACAGGATGGGACGGGNCATCANCGGAAGATAGAAAGATGGATCATATNGCGTNATCCACGCTTCTCTTTGNNGAAACGGCAGGTTGTCGAGTTGTTGTTTCATTTTCCCGCTTTCCCACAGGAATCCGCACCCATATACAGGTACTGCCGCTTTAAACCTGTTATCGAGGGAGGACGCTATACAGGTAAGCACGCCTCCCCAGCTGATGCCTGTGATTGCCGTGCGTGTAGTGTCGACTTCCGGAAAACTCCGAAGNAAGCTATGGGCGTTGATANCGTCNCTTACTGCTTNNTAGACCCATTGTTNNTTTANTGGAAGTGTGACGTCGAAATAGGGAGTTTCTTTTCCGTTTTCGTCAAATCCGCCCTCGATGTGTTGCCTGTCAGGACCGTTTCCACGAGTGTCAAGCGCAATGGCGGCATAACCTCTTTTAGCCCACATAGCAACCCATTCCCGAAATGCGGTTCCTCCTCCCCCATGAACAAGGACTATACCGGGGAGAGAGGCATTTTCATCTTTAATGCCCAGCATTCTGCCCGGGGTCGAATAGTAGGCGAATACTGATTTTGGAACTCCTTTGTAAGGGATTGACTCGAATATTATCGATTGGATGGAATCTTCGGCAATAATATTGAACGATGGAGTGGAATGGAGGTCTTCTGCCGCCCAGAGAGTTCCGGCGGTGTTGGATTGAGCCTGCAGTGAGACAATCCACAACCATGAGAGAATCATGGCGCAAAGTAATTGACGGTGTTTCATTGCGAGATGAAGTTATTTTACCTGTAGCGTGATTTCCTGTTTTTTCAGCCCTTTTGATTCTACTTTAAGGGTGGCTTTTCCGGTTTCGGAATATTTGCCTCGCAGAATCACCAGCGCGAGACCGTTGTAGGCGTCGCGTTCCGAAAGCTGGAACGGCAGCAGGCTCGTCGCGTCGCCATTGTCGGTCGCTACGATTTCTACCGGTCCGCTCACGGAGAATTTCAAGTGGTTTTTGGACCGAGGCACGACTCTTCCTTCCTTATCGACGATTGCGACACGCACGAAAGCAAGGTCAGTGCCGCTGTTGTTGAGCGTTGTCGTTTCGGGTGTCAGCTCGATGGCGGCTGGTCGTCCGGTAGTCTCGACGATCTCCTCAGCCCAAGGTTGTCCGTTTTTATATGCCACCGCTTTCAGAGTGCCGGGTTCGTAGCGAACGTCATCCCATGTTAGGCGGTCGTAGGCGTTCTTTTTCTCCCGTCTGCCAAGCGGCTTTCCGTTTAGGAACAAGTCGACAGCGTCGCCTGAGGTGTAGATATGCACCGGTGTTATTTCTCCTATTCTCTCCTCCCAGTTCCAATGGGGGAGAATGTGGAGAGTTGGCACGTCGGGGCGCCAGTAGCTTTTGTAGCTGTAATAACGGTCTTTCGGGAAGCCGCAAAGGTCGACGATGCCGAAATAGGAGCTGCGGGAGGGGCTTTTTATTTTACCCAGTTGAGCCAATTCGAGTTTGGCTTTGCGCAATTCGGTGGAATCGCTGAAATTGAGCAGGTTGGTGAGATCTTTGTTGTAGGGGGTGGGTTCGCCGAGATAGTCGAAGCCTGTCCACACGAATTCGCCGCTCATAAACGGGTATTCCTCGTTCATCTTGAACTGAGCTTCGGGAGAACAACCCCATCCAACAGTGGTGAGATCGTAGGATGACAATTGGAATCCTGATCGGCTGTCGTCGGGATTGGTAGTCACCGGAAAGAAATATTCGCCTCGTGAGCTGGTTGCCGATGATGTTTCGCTCGCATGATAGCGGCGAGTG
>WFMA01000101.1 GCA_009177195.1 Bacteroidales bacterium
GCTGGAGCTTGCGGGAGTCGATGGCATAGCGCATGTCGTGGCCGAGGCGGTCGGTGACGTAGGTGATGAGTTTTTCGCTCTGCCCCTCGGGGTTGCCGAGCATGCGGTCGACGGTCTTGATGATGACTTTGATGAGGTCGATGTTTTTCCATTCGTTGAAGCCGCCGATGTTGTAGGTTTCGGCGGTTTTGCCTTGGTGGAAGATGAGGTCGATGGCACGGGCGTGGTCCTCGACGTAGAGCCAGTCGCGCACGTTCTCTCCCTTGCCGTAGACGGGCAGTGGTTTACCCTGGCGGATGTTGTTGATGAACAGCGGTATGAGTTTTTCGGGGAACTGGTAGGGTCCGTAGTTGTTGGAGCAGTTTGTGACGACGGTGGGCATTCCGTAGGTGTCGTGGTAGGCTCGGACGAAGTGGTCGGATGATGCCTTTGACGCCGAGTAGGGGCTGTGGGGGTTGTATTTTGTTGTTTCGAGGAAGAACTCGGTGCCGTAAGCCATGTCGTCCCGGCTTGAGGCTTTGGTGGTGAATGGGGCGGGGACACCTTCGGGATGGGTGAGCTCGAGGGCTCCGTAGACTTCGTCGGTGGAGATGTGGTAGAAGCGCTTTCCTTCGTATTTTTCGGGGAGGGATTCCCAGCGCTCTTTGGCTGCCTGGAGGAGGGCGAGCGTTCCCATTACGTTGGTGCGTGCGAATGTGAATGGGTCTTTGATGGAGCGGTCGACGTGGCTTTCGGCGGCGAGGTGGATTACGCCGTCGATTTCGTATTCGCGCATTATACGGCGCATTTCGTCGATGTCTGCAATGTCGGCGCGGACGAATGCGTAGTTGGGGCGGTCCTCGATGTCCTTGAGGTTGGCGAGGNTGCCGGCGTAGGTTAGNTTATCCAGGTTGNCGATNCGGTAGTCGGGGTNTTTGTTGACAAACNGGCGGACTACGTGGCTGCCGATAAAACCGGCTCCGCCTGTTATCAGAATGTTTTTATACTTCATAGTTTTACTAATTCATAATTATGCATTAAGCATTGTGCATTATTTCAAGGCATTTGCGAAGCGAGTCGGTCCAGTAGGGGACGGTGAGCCCGAAAGTTTGCTTGAACTTGGTTTTGTCGAGGACGGAGTAGGATGGGCGCAAGACTTTCGANGGGAATTCGGAGGAGTGGCATGGCTGGATGTCGCAGGAGGCGTGTCCGGCGTATTCGGCGATCATTTTGGTGAAGTCGTACCATGAGCAGACCCCCTCGTTGGAGTAGTGGTANATGCCNTCGTTGCCGTCNAACATNCGGTTTTCGACNATGTGGAATATCGCCGNGGCGAGGTCGCCGGCGTAGGTGGGGGTTCCGCATTGGTCGAACACCACTTTCAGCTGCGGCTTCTCGGCGGTGAGNNTNAGCATTGTCTTGACGAAGTTCCTGCCGAACTCGGAGTAGAGCCATGCGGTGCGGAAGATAAGCGCCTTGGCTCCTGATTTNTCGATTTCGCGCTCGCCTTGCAGCTTGGTCTCACCGTAGACTCCGGTGGGGTTGGCGGGTTCCGTTTCGGAGCGCGGGGTGTTGCCCAGGGAGCCGCCGAAAACGTAGTCGGTGGAGACGTGGACGAGTGTCGCGCCGGCTTGGCTTGCCGCATTGGCGAGGTTGCCGACGGCGGTGGCGTTGAGCAGCGTGGCGAGTTCGCGGTCATCCTCCGCCTTGTCGACGTTGGTGTAGGCGGCGCAGTTTATGATGACGTTGACGTTGTTGTCGTTAACCGCTTTGGCGACTGCGGCTTGGTCGGTGATGTCGAGCTCGGCTACGTCGGTGAATATGTAGTTGTCTTTTGAGTTGGAGGCGACGAGGCGCATGGCGTTTCCGAGCTGTCCGTTGGCTCCGGTGACAAGGATGGTTAATGTGGAATTCATAATTCTGAATGCATAATTCATAATCAAAATAGGTCGCTGTGCGAACCTGTATCAAGAAATAATAAAGTCAACTCTGTGTCATTCTGTTCCCAAATCAGGAGCCAATCGTTCTGGATATGACATTCCCAGCATCCTTCGTAATTGCCCGATAGTTTATGGGGACGGTACATTTCCGGTAATAATCCGTCTTTAGCCAAAATCGCAATGGCTTTAGCCAGTTTCGACAGATCATAACCTCGCTTTAAGCATCGCTTTAATGCTTTGTCAAAACGCTTAGTGGTTGTTACGGTATAGCTCACTTGGCAAGCCTATTAATGTGCTCGATGAGGGCGTTTGCGTTTTCCCAATGAGTTACGTCTCCTTTCCGAGCCTCTTCAATAGCCAAGTCAAGTTCAGCCTTTTGTTTCGCTTTTCTCCCGGATTTGGCTATAGACACACCGTCGAGAGCACTAAGCACTTTCTTTAGGCTGGGAAGAATGTCGGGGTTCTCGATGTTTATAATAAGTTGTGTCATGACTTTAAAGGGGATTGTGTAACGCAAATATACTGTTTATTTGGCATTAAAACAAAATAAATCAGTTTTTTGTTGGCTGCTGTTTAGTAGCAGAAGGGGGAATCGAAGTCGCTGAGGAGTGGATGTTTTTTGTCTTTGTCTGACAGGATTGCGTCCTCGATCGCCATTCCCCAGTCGATGCCGAGCGAGGGGTCAGTGATTGAAAGTCCTCCCTCAGCTTCGGGATGGTAGTAGTTGTCGCACTTGTATTGGAAGACGGCTGTGTCGGAGAGCACTGCGAACCCGTG
>WFMA01000061.1 GCA_009177195.1 Bacteroidales bacterium
CAATGGCAATGATACAGAAGCCTTTCGACAAACTTGGCACTGAAGTGGAAGTACGCATCCGCAAAAAGACTTTCCCCGGCAAAGTAGTCAAAAAACGCTTCTACGACAAGAACTATAAAAAATAATTTCTCAGCAATTCATAATTCATAATGCATAATTTTGACGGATTATTCCTGTTGTTGTAAAAGATACAACTTTATGTATTTTCTTGAGTTGCTCCAATTATAGAAAGAAATATTATTAACTATAGCATTTTCATGATGTATTTGAATAGTATGATTCTGCATTATGCATTATGAATTATGCATTCTGAATTATGAATTCTGAATTGTGAATTCTGCATTGAGAAAAAAATGCCCCGATGCTCACGCACCGGGGTCACCTGTCTAAAATCTAATCACAATTTGGAATTTGCTAAACAAACTCCTATTACAATCATTTTATTGCTTCACCATTGCCGCCTTGCAAGGATAGCTTGAAAGGTCGAGGGTGATCTCAAATGTTCCTGTAGCCGGAGCCTTGAGGTTAGTCTGGCTGTTGTCAATCAGCTCGTCAAGAGAGTTGCCGAGGCTGATAGCCCAGTCATCGTTAGCGCGGAACTTAAACTCATCGCCTTCGGTCATGGTCACTGTGCCGGTCCAAACGAGGAAGTTTTCATTCGGGGTCAGAGCCACGCTCGACGACCAGCCATTGAACGCGCCGATCACGCCATAGGTGGTGATGTAAGCGGTCGAATAAGTAAGAGCGGCAGTGTTCACCTTGCACCAGTAGAGGCCTGCGTCGGCTACGCTGAGGTTGCCTGCTCCGCCATCGGTAGAGAGCTCGCCGGCATTAGCGCCTGCTCCATAGTTGGGACCGTCCCAGTTGGGGAGCGCGGTAAACTTGAATTCGCCGTCCAGGTAAGCATATCCCTGGAAGTCCTTGCCGTTGGTCGACGAAAGCTGCTGGCTCGCTTCCTGATTCCAGCCGTTGCTGTTGCCGGGAGTGTAAAGAACAAACACTGGATCGGGGGTCAGCGTATAGTTCACTGATGAGTAGAACTTAGCGGCGCCGCCGATGCGCACCGTCACCTTCGTTGCCGAGTCGTAAGCATAAGCGGCAACACGGGTATAAACCGGCTGAGCCGCTTCGGAAAGTCCGAAAAAGTCCTCATAAAGGCTTTCGAGAGCATCAGTAGTGACGACTCCCACGGGAGCGCCATCCATTTCAATTATCTCAATAGGAATGCTTCTCACATCAGAAAAGTCCTGATTGCCTGAAAATTCATATTCCAGTTGCAGCTCATAGCCTTCGGGGAGGTTGCTCGCATCGTCGATATTAACAACCACCACGTTTTTTTTGCCGGCAGCGTTGAGAGCGGGCAGATCCACCGCGCCATTGTCCACGATGGGAGTGCTCAGCTTGAATGCGTCGAAATCAAACGCAGCCTCCGGTTCGTTGACCGCCGGAGTTCCGGTGGGGTCCTCCACTTCGTCACAGGCGGCAAAGCCCAGCGACAGAGCCAGAAGCGAATATAATGCAAATTTCTTCATATCGGTTTAAAGAAGTTGTAATTAATAATATAGGAGCAGGGGCGAGTCTGCGGCAGCCGAGGCGCGCCCCTGCCGATAATTTTATTCTGTAACAGTTTCAAAATTCACTTCAACCGGGTTTACGCTCATGTTTACAGTAAACTTGATCATGTCACCCACTTGAGCATTCATTATGCGCCAAGTATCTTGACTGTCGTTAGCAGTTCCTGTGAACGGAAGATTGATCTCATAGTTGTCAGCCCCTGCCGAGCAACCAATCCACTCTACAGCTCCCCATGCGTCACCGGCATTACCGCCTTCAGGCACTTGGTAAAGAGCTTTCGCAAAGCGGAAATTGAACCAGTCGATATTATCTTCAATCTTCACTGTCGCTGAATAAATGCCGCTATCAGTCTTGTCGACCAAAGCTACAAATTTCGATTCATTCGCTACCGTGGGTTCATTCCACGTTCCAGGTTGACCGATGAGATAGATATACTTCGGCTCGATAACGGTTTGCGCGCCAGCCATAATCTGGATCGATTTATCCTTCATGTTGACAACGATAGTCATCTTGCCGCCGGTATAGTCGGGAATATTGATATTACCCTTGCCGGTCACGAGAGTGCCCTGCCACTGACCGTCGGTCAGCTCGATATCAGTATTATCGTCGTTAGCCTCCTTAAGTCCGAACGAAACCTTAGCGTCGTCCCAGCCGTTGAGCTCGGTGTAGAAGCGGAACATCGGAGAAGCCGGCATGTCAAACACGCCTGAATAGATCTCGCTGCCGATAGTGGTCTCAAACAGGCGCCAGTCGGCAAGAGCGTCAGCCTTAGATGCGGCAGGCTCGATCCATCCCGCAGGCGAACCGATGAGATAGATGAATCCTGGCTGCGGAATTGCGAAGTAACCCTTAACCTGAGCCAGTTCCACCCAGTCCGATTTCACAAGGCTCGACTCAACGCCGGGGAGCTGAGCGGTGGCGCGCACATATACTTTCTGAACACCCTGAGCCGCAAGGTTCGTATTCCAGTCCTCTTCAGTCTCAACGCCGTTGAGCGAGCAGAGACCGGTAGCGAAAGCTTCCTGCTTTATCTCAATCTTCGACGNGGTGAGCACGCNCGGAGTCAGCTCATACANCTCCTGCTTGTCGAGCGACATTTCAAGNCCGTAGTAGACCGATGCGNTGAAGCCATAGTCNGGNTGCTCTCTCACCGTGAACTCCATTGTTCCATCGGGCTGCAGGTAATAAAGCTGCTGGGCAAACGNCGGAGTGTTCAATATAATAGTGGTGNTTTCATCAGGTTCATGATAGCGGGGAGTGTCATCGTCACTACAAGCNGTGNAGCCGAATGCCACTGCAAGAACCGAGAAAAATATCGATAATTTGTTAATCATTTTCCTTAATAATTAGAGGTGATTACTCAATTAATAGCCGGGATTCTGTCCCACGGTGGCAACATACTGGTAGGGGATTGCGAATACCGAGCGATAAGCCGGGATCGACATACCCTCATAAACGCCGCCCTTCCATGACCACAGGTAATCCGAACCGGTGTACTTGCCGAAGCGGATAAGGTCGCTGCGGCGGTGTCCCTCCCAGTAAAGCTCGGTCTGGCGCTCGTGAAGAAGCGATTCGGGAGTGAGAGCCACAGGAGCAAGACCGGCGCGGGCGCGAACCTGGTCAAAGTAAGACTTGCCGTTACATTCAACACCGTTGAGCTGGCACTCGGCGAGCATCAGGAAAGTGTCGGCAAGACGGAACAGCGGGAAGTCAGCCTCACACACCTGAGTTCCGAGCACCTTATTGGCGGTGTTCTCGTAGTCATCCTCGGTGGTGTAGGTGTACTTGATACACATGTAGCCGTCCGAGTTCTTGCCATAGTTGTCAAGATCCTCAACGCCAACATTGAACGAACCCACATAGTAGAGAGCGCGCTGGTCGCCCGGTTCAAACGAAGTGGACAGCTCGGGACGCATACGCAAACCCGACCACGGCGACAGACAGGCAAACTTGCCTTTCTCGTCAATCCAACCCGTTCCGAGTTTAATCAGCATATCCTTAAGATCAGTGTTGTCATCTTCCGGTTCGATATAGGCTCCCGCAGTCATGTAGGTTGTGCCGCCCCATGTTTCAAAGGCGCCGACCTTTTGAGGAACAGCCCACAGAATCTCGCCGTTGCCCACATACCTGTCGTTTGACGCGCAGAACAGATACTTATAGGTGGGAGCGAGAGTGTTGATAGTCTTGAGAATCTCCTGGCAAGCTGCGGCGCACTCGCGATACATCGGAGCGCCCACATAAACCTCGGCATTGAGATAAAGCTTGGCGAGGAGCATATATGCAGCCTCTTTCGAAACACGACCGTAAACCTGGCTTGCAGCAGGAACGAGGTGTCCCTCGTCGATCACGTCAACGAGCTCCTGAACGGTAGCGTTGAAAAGCTGCTCGCGGTCATAGGTGGGAGGAGTCGAGCCGGTAGCCGTTCCGGGAACCCAAGGACCCTTTCCGAAAAGGTCGATCATGTTGTAGTAAGCAAGGGCGCGGAGCACTCGTGCCTCAGCCTTCATAGTCTCAACCTCCCCGTCGGAATAAAAACTCNTNGCGCNGTTGGCGTTGTCGNTAAATTCAGTACANTNGCGGGCGGTGTAGAACTCGCGGGCNAACGATGCGTAGATCCACTCATTGTCAGTAAGCCAGGTGTTGAAATTAAGAGCGTGATAGCCGGGGTCATTCCACTTGTTGGAAATGATAGCCTCGTCGGCGGTTATCTCCTGAAGATTCCAGTGACAGCGCATGTAAGTTCCCGCGCCGCCGTCGGAAGTCGTAAGATTGCCCTCGTAAAGAAGCGAGCCGTAGAGACTTCCGAAATATCCTTCCCACTCCGACTTTGATGTAAGTTCGGTCTTGGTTGTGGGATTGGTAGGCTCAAGGTCAAGGTCGTTGACACATGCGGTCATTGACAGCGCCACAGCCCCGATAGTGATATATCTAAATAATTTCATAATATATTTCTTGACAGTTAGTGATTAGAATTGAGCTACCACACCGAATGATACCGTCACAGGACGCGGATAGATGTTGCTGTCGATACCGCTGCCCACTTCGGGATCAAGACCGCTGTACTTGGTGATGACAAACGGATTCTGAACCGCTCCGTATAGACGAAGGCGCAGATTGTTGTTCAACAGCGACGGCCAGGTGTAACCAACGGTGATGTTGTCGCAGCGAACGAAGCTGGCATTGCGAACGAAGTAGTCGCTTGAACGCACTTTGGTATCGCGGGTCATCTCCCACAGGTAAGTTCCGTTCATGAGGTTGCTCAACGGAGCGGTCGATGTTGCCGAGATAAAAGCATTGTTCATTTCGTTGGCGTTGTAGACCCAGTTGCCGATGCTTGCGCGGAGCACGATGCCGAAGTCCCAGTTCTTATAATTGAGAGTGTTCTGCCAGTTGATAGTCACCGCGGGATCCTTGCTGTGATAGAGATATTTGTCGGCATCGGTGATTTCGCCGTCGCCGTTGCGGTCAACGTAGACGCCTTCAAGAGGATCGCCGTTGCGGTCATAAACCTGCTCGTAAACCCAGAAGCTGTAAGCCGGGAATCCCTCCTGATGTTTCTGGATGTTGATACCGTTGCCGATACCGCCGGTAGTAGTGTCGGCGCCGTCGGCAAGACGGGTGATCTTGTTCTTGTTCCAAGCCACGTTGACATTGCTCTGCCACTGGAAATCCTGAGTCACTACAGGGCGGGTGAGCAAGTTGAACTCGATACCGCGGTTCTCAAGGTCGCCAAGGTTCAGGTTACCCTGATTGGAGAGGTTCGAGCCGGCGGGGAAGTTAGCCCATGTGAGGAGGTCTTTGGTCTTGCGCAGATACCAGTCCACGCTACCCTGTATGCGGTTATTGAGGAATCCGAAGTCAAGACCGATGTTCCAGGTGGTGGTCTCCTCCCATTTCAAGTCGGTGTTGAACCAGTTGGGGGTCACAAGATAATTGGGAGCTGAAGAAGAGCTGTTGCCGAAAGGCACCTGCTGGTTGATGTTGGTCGACACGTTATAGACCGGAAGATAGGGGAAATACTGGTCGGGAAGATCCTGCTGACCGGTGACACCCCAGCCGAGACGCAGCTTCAGGTCGGAAAGCACATTGCGTGTAGATTCCATGAAGTCCTCCTGGATCACGCGCCATCCGAGAGCCACTGCGGGGAACACACCCCAGCGGTTGTCCTTAGAGAAGCGTGAAGTACCGTCGGCGCGGACTGTCGCAGTCAAAAGATATTTCTCCTGGAAGCCATAGTTCACACGACCGAAGAATGAAACCAAGTTATAGGGAGTGCGGCCGGGAACGACCTCGTTGCGCATATATCCGTCAAATGATTCGCCGGGAGCGTAAACGCGGTTGATGTCGTGGGAGTAATTGCGGAATTTTTGCCAAGAGTAACCGGCGGTCACGTCGAGAGTCGACTGAATTTTGGTGAATTCCTTATTATAGTTGAGGAAGAAGTCGAGAAGAAGGTTCCAGCGTTCCTGATTCTCCTTGTTCTTGCTTGCATAACCGTCGTGAACGGGGTCATCGCTGCCCGGGAGATAGTGACCGTCTTTCCAAGCCTGGGGCGAGAAAGGATATTGGTAGTTCCAGCACTCGCCGTGGTTATACTCGTAGCCGAGGTTAAGGTTGGCGCGGAGGTCGGGAAGGAACGGAAGGCGATAGTCAAGCTGAAGATTGCCGATTGACTGATAAACCTTTGAAGTAGAAGAATAGTCCTCGATCAATGAAACCGGGTTGATAGCGGCAAGAGTGTTGGGCGATCCCAGAGGAGTGTCCATGTCAGCGAGTCCGCCGCCCGAGGTATAGGTTGTCCAGTTGTTGAAATGGTTGCCGCCCGGCATCTTCACGGGAAGAGTGGGGTTGAAGCTCACAGCTCCGCCCAGTCCGTCGCCGTTATAGCGGTTGGCGATATAAGCGCCTTTAAGGTTGGCGTTTACCTGAAGAGTGTTATTAAAGAACTTAGGGGAGAGATTTATACTTGCAGTAGCACGATCCATCTTAGAGGTATTGATAATACCGTTGTTGTTGGTGTAGCCAACAGCAACGCGGTACGGGAGGGTACCGACAGTACCGCCGACGCTAAGATTGTAGTCGCTTGACACTGTGGTGCGAAGCACCTTTTTCTGCCAGTCGGTGTTGTAGATCTTGCCGTTCACTCCGAGAGCTGCAGCTTGAGCTGACTCTGCGCCATAATAATCGGTGATGAAGTTGGCATATTCATTGCCCGACATCATGTCGAGATAGTTGCGCGGAGTGTTGATATACATGTTGGCGGCGAAGTTCACCTGAGGCTTGCCGCTCTGACCCTTCTTGGTGGTGATGATTATGACACCGTTGGAAGCGCGGCTACCGTAGATGGCGGTTGCCGAAGCATCCTTAAGAATGGTCATCGACTCGATATTCTCGGGAGAAACAAGACCGATGGGGTTGGAAGAACCTTTGACTGACCCGCGTTCCATGGGCACACCGTCGATCACGATAAGCGGCTCGTTGGATGCGTTAAGCGAAGCGCCACCGCGAATAAGGATTGAAGCGTCGCCTTGAGGGCTACCTCCGTTGGTGGTGACGACCACACCGGGCGAAGCGCCCACGAGAAGGTCCTGGGCTGAAGTGGCGAGACCCGCCTGGATTTCGCTCGGTTTAACGACAGCTACCGATCCGGTCGCGTCGCTCTTCTTAACAGTACCATAACCGATTGCCACAACCTCGTTGAGCATCACGGCGTTCTCATCAAGAGTCACATTAATGGTGGTCTGACCGTTTACGCTGACCTCCTTGGTGTCGTATCCGACATAAGAGAATACCAGCACGGAATTGGACTCGGTGTCGATGCGGTAGTTACCGTCGAAGTCGGTGGCTGTACCGATTGAGGTACCTTTCGCCAAGACACTCGCTCCAATCAGGGGCTCGCCGGTCTTGTCAACAACAGTACCGGTAACGGTAATCTTCTGCGCCAACGCCGGGATGGAAAGGCTAAGGAGCATCACAGTGACAATCCATGCTTTCCGGGACATTAGAAAACAAATGTTCTTCATGCAAGAGTTTGTTTAGTTTTACACAATTTATATTTAACTCAATTTTTTCTATAAACCCTGTGATAAAATCTTCCGGGAGGCTCGGGCATGCCGACGACAATAAATCAAGCCGCTGTCGACTCCTCGACGCTGCCGGGCTATTTTACCATCTGCTTTTTCCTGTAAATACTATCGTTAACTATCTTTTCAAAATCACTTAGCACCAAAAAACTCTCAAAAAAAAGCTTGTTGAAGCAAGTAACGATTGCAAATATAGATATTTTTCATGAAGTTTTGCTAAAAAAGTGAAAAAAATTTTGACAGGCTTAAATAATTACAAAAATAATAGCCTATTGGTTCAGCGCAAGCCCCCTTTTCATAAATTTTTTAACATTTCACCCTGAAAAAGCTCCCGCTGAAAAAAAATTTAGGGGGTGGGACAATTTGTGGGTATTTTTCGCTAAACGGCGCGCTAACTTTGCATCGTCAACCGATAACAACCTTTATAAACAAATCAACAACTATGGAAACAACACAACAATTGTCGCTGAACGCAATCGTGGAACGCGACGCAAGAGCAGGACACTTCATTGTCGACATTCTCGCCGGCGCCGATGTGGACCAAGCTGTCGAAAAACATTTCAACCGTGACCACTCAGCCACCCCCGACGAGTCGTCGCTGCGCGAAGCCGAAAACCGCGGCTATCTGAAAGGGCTCAACGAAGCCGCCGAAAAAAAGCTAAACGCCCCGGCGCTCTATGAACAGCTGCCGCCCAGACAGCAGCCCGCGCCCGAAAAGCCCGACCCTACCCGCGATTTCTTCCCCGAAACACGCAAAAGCGTGTGGGACGACTGAGCCCCGCCCTCCCCTCTCTCCTGATTATTATCTCATCATTTTATTATCAACCATTCATTTTTTCAATCTTTTTTTATCAACCTTTTTAATTCTATTCAAACTATGACACCAGCTATTGTAAACGGAGCCGCAGGCGCTCCCCACGTGTTGAACACACCCGTTACCACCACCATCTCCCAGCAAGTGAGCGCCGACCTGCTCACCAACGAGATCGACAACCGCATTGTCAAAATCCGTCCCATGGCGACGCCCATCGACCAGATTTCACGAATGAGCAAAGCGCGCCATTCCAAGAGCATGATTACCGAATATTACTCGGTCGACACCACTCCTTTTGAATCCGAGGTCGCCCGCGACAAGTCGACCACCCGAGGGTCCGACGACCTGAAGCTCGACGTCAAGGACCTACGCTGCTTCAGCGAAACCGACACAGTGCTCATCCCTGCGGCAGAATGTGGCGGAAAGAAAGGCATCATGTTCTACGTCGAATCGGTCACCGACTCGCTCCATCTTCTGCCAATAGGGCTCGACGACATTTCCGAACCGCTCTATGTCTACGCCGGCAGCAAGGTGATCAGAATGGGACGCGCCGCCGCTGAAATGGACGTGCAGACCACCCATGCCCAGGCGATGCCCGTGAAGCAGAAAAATTATTGCCAGATATTCAAGGCTCAGGTCGAGCAGTCGATGCTTCAGCGACAGTCGGCTAAGGAAGTGGGCTGGACGCTCACCGACCAGCAGGAGGTGGCGCTCATCGACATGCGCATGGGAATGGAGAAGAACTTCCTCTTCGGCACCATGCACCGATTTGAAAAAGGTCCTTCGGAGGGNGCCGTGTTCATGACCCAGGGAATCTGGAACCAGACCGACAACGAGTTCCATTACTCGCGCGGCAGCCTCTCGGCAGCCGACCTGGTCAAGCTNTCNCGACAGGCTTTCACGGGCAACGCCGGCTCGTCGAGAAAAATACTCATCGGCGGCTCGGGNTTCATCGAGGCGCTGAGCAATCTCGACAGCGTGAAAGTGATCGGAGCCACGGAAACCGTGACCCGCTGGGGCATCGACTTCACGGAGATTCACACCAAGTTCGGACGGCTTTACGTGGTGCTGAGCGAAATCTTCGACGCCTGCGGACATGAGGACGACGCGATGATCATCGACCCCGAATATCTCCAGAAGTACACCCACATTCCTTTCAAAGCCATGCCCATCGACCTGCTCAAGTCGGGACAGCGCAACTCGGAAGCCGTGGTGCTCACCGAAGCGTCATGCCTGGTGCTGCGCTATCCCGGAGCCCATCTGCGAGTCATCGCCGACGGCGCCGCTACCGGAGCTCCCGACTCCTCGAATCCCGGCGGCGGTGACGACACCGACGATGAAGGCGGAGAAGGATAAACCGTAACGCTAAAATCATCCATCAGAATGAAACTTACCTTGACCGCGCCGCAACTGCTACACGAGTGGCGGTTGCGGTCCTTTCCCGAAAACGTAGCCGCCGACTATACCCTGGAACGCATCGACGGCATCGACACCGACGAGATAATGACGGCATTGATGGAGGACTGGTATCGCAACCTCCTCCGCAATGCCGACACTCGGCTCCTTAATCCGGTAGAAATAGCCCAAGAGTGCTCTCTGGAAAAAATCTCTGACCGCCATGCAGTAATCACCCTCCCCGAAGGAACCCTGCGGGTCACGGAAGTCGTAATGGAAGGCTGGACGGGGAGCGCCCTCATCACCGCCGACGGCAGTTCCCGAGCGGCGCGCTTGCAGCAATCCCCCTACACATGCGGCACAGCCCGTGCTCCGGCAGCCGTCGTCAGCGGCTTGCGGGTTGATCTCTATCCCCCTGCCGGAAACCTCATTTCAGTGAAAGCGATCGTCGACATCCCCGGCGTGTATGCACTCGACTCGGCGGCTTTCGCCACCATTCAACCATTTCAATAATCTTGACCTGCTATGAACCATCTTAATCACGCTAAAAACACATGGCTGCTCGGAGCGGCGCTCAGAAGCCGGCGAATGAGGCTCAAACGCTACACTTTCGGCGACCAATGGGGCGACATCGTTCTCGACAGCAACGGCATCCCCATGCAGGAGCGGGAGCTGCTCAGAAAAATAAACCATCATCCCGCCACCAACAACATCATCCGCCAGCTGGTGAAAACTGTCGTGGGGTGCTACCGCATGAGAGCCAAGGAGAACGGCAACCCGGAATATGCCGAACTCGACGCACGCACCTTTGAAGAGTTTCTCATATCGGGATGCGCCATTCACCGCATGTCGCGCCATGCCGACGGCAGCGGCGAGTCGGTGAAAGTGTCGCAAGTGAATCCCACCCGCTTCTTCATCGACATGGACCACGACGGGCTAACCGAATTTCTCGGCGAACTCCACGACATGACCCTGAAGCAGATAGTGATGCGCCACAGCCACGGAAGCCGCCAGAAAGCGGCAATGATAAAACGCATCTACGAAGGGCTGAATTCCCGCATCGACCATGCGCCATGTTCGATGCTCGGCGAGTCGGTCAATGACTCGGTGTCGTTTCTCGACGCGCCTCAGGGAAGGCACCGCCTCATCGAAATATGGAGCTTCGAAACCCGCGAGCGCCTGAGATGTCACGACACCCGCTCGGGAGAGTTCTACCATGTGGCAATGCACGAAGTCCAGGCGATAAACGCCGAAAACCGCCGCAGGGCGAAATCGCGCCAGACCCCCATCAACACCCGCTGGGAGATGACGGGCGAATGGCATTGCAGGTTTATGTCGCCCGCCGGCGACGTGATCGACGAATACACCGCCGACACTCATCCCTACATCTACAAGTTCTACCCGCTCATAGACGGAGAGATACACTCGTTTGTGGAGGACATCATCGAGCATCAGCGAAACATAAACCGCCTGCTCACCCTCAATGACCGAGTGCTGGCAACCGCCGCCAAGGGGGTGCTTCTATTCCCCGACAATCAGAAATCGCCCCACATGTCGATCGACGATACCGCGCAGAACTGGGCGGCGCCCGACGGCGTTGTCATCTACCGCGCCATTCCGGGACTGCCGGGACCGCAACAAGTGGTGTCGTCGACAGCCGACCTCGGAATAAACGGAATGGTCGAGCAGCAACTGAGGCTCATCGAGGAGATATCGGGAGTGGGAGGAGCCCTGAAAGGGACTGCACCGTCATCATCGACAGCCGCATCCTACTACGACAGCCAGCGGGAAAACTCGCTCACCGCCCTCGCCGACATTTTTGAATCATTTGAATCGTTCACGTCAAGACGCGACAACGCTATCAAAACCTTTATATCATGAAAACACTACCCATCCTGCTGCTCGTGCTCAGCGCGGCGTCATGCTCCCGGGCGATACCGGCGACAACCTCATCACGCAGCGACTCGAAAACGGAACACGCCATCCGCGGCGACACGCTCATCGTCAGAGACAGCGTGATAATCCGTTCGGCGGGCGACACCGTGCATGAAACAAAAGTCAAGACCATCTACCGTTCCCGAGTGGAGCGCGACACCGTCACGGTGTGCGTCACCGACACGGTCACCGCCATTGTG
>WFMA01000190.1 GCA_009177195.1 Bacteroidales bacterium
TTTCGGAGATTTTTTGTTTTCTCTTTTAAGACCGCCGCCCAAAAAGCGTCGTTTCTCAAAAGCGAGTGCAAAGGTAGTGACTTTTTCATTCCCCTCCAAATTTTATCGCAACTTTTTTCAATAAATTTTTTGCGTTTCACAGCAAATACCTGACAATCATCAAAATAAAAATGCGGAATATTTTGCATTTTATCAAAATATTCCGCATTGCATAAGATAATCTCAATCAAAACAAGCTCCACGACACTGTGAGTCCTGCCATAACAATTGCCACCATAGACATTAATTTAATAAGAATATTCAAGCTTGGACCCGAAGTATCCTTGAAGGGATCGCCCACAGTGTCGCCCACAACGGCAGCTTTATGCACCGCGCCGCCTTTACCGCCAAAGTTGCCTTCTTCGACATATTTCTTGGCATTATCCCAGGCACCACCGGAATTAGCCATGAATATAGCAAGCACAAAACCGGATGACAGCCCGCCGACAAGAAGTCCAATTACACCGGGAACGCCGAAAACCAGTCCAGTGAGAATAGGCACCAATATCGCAAGCACCGACGGGAACACCATTTCACGCTGGGCGCCCTTGGTTGAAATTTGAACACATCGGGCATAATCAGGCTCAGCGTCGCCGGTCAATATTCCTTTGATTTCACGGAATTGGCGACGCACCTCCTCAACCATGTGGGCGGCAGCGCGACCAACAGCATTCATCGTCAGCCCGCAGAACAGGAATGCCATCATACTACCGATGAACATTCCTGAAAGCACTTTCGGATTCATCAAAGTGACGTCATAATAGGTCATGAAATCGGTGAAAGACGCTTCGTGGATAGGCTTCATCATATCACCTATATTAATAGCGGTCTCCCCCAACCTTCCGAGACCGATTCTAATCTCTTCTATATAGGACGCAAGAAGAGCGAGACCGGTAAGCGCCGCAGAACCGATTGCAAAACCTTTACCTGTGGCTGCCGTCGTATTTCCCAACGAGTCGAGAGCATCGGTGCGACGACGCACATCTTCGCCAAGCCCGCTCATCTCAGCGTTACCGCCGGCATTGTCTGCAATAGGTCCATAAGCGTCGGTAGCAAGAGTGATACCGAGAGTGGAGAGCATACCGACGGCAGCAATACCGATGCCGTAAAGCCCCATCCCCACATTCGCCATGTCAAAGCCTGAAGCCAGCCAGTAGGACAGGATTATTCCCACAACCACGGCAAGCACAGGCACCGCGGTGGAAACCATTCCCAATCCTATTCCCGATATAATGACGGTTGCCGGTCCCGTTGTGCCGCTTTCCGCCAGCTTGCGGGTGGGCAGATAGGACTGCGAGGTGTAGTATTCGGTGCTTCGGCCTATCACAATGCCGACGAGCAAACCGATCACCACAGCAAACGAAATATTGATCCAATTATTGATGCCAAGCAGCCACATTATTGCAAATGTCGCAGCCACAATAAGCGCCGAGCTGAGATTGGTCCCGACCGAAAGCGAGTTAAGCAGACTCTTAATGTCGGCATCCTCCTTTGTCCTGACCGAGAAGATTCCGATAATTGAGAGAATGATACCTACGGCGGCAATAAGCATCGGAGCCAAAACCGCCTTATATTGCATCACCACATCGCCCGACGCCATGTAGGCGGCAGCTCCAAGAGCCGAAGTGGCGAGAATCGAGCCGCAATAGGACTCATACAAGTCAGCTCCCATGCCTGCGACATCACCGACATTGTCGCCGACGTTATCGGCAATAGTTGCCGGATTGCGCGGGTCGTCCTCCGGAATGCCGGCTTCGACTTTCCCAACGAGGTCGGCGCCAACGTCGGCAGCCTTAGTATAAATTCCGCCTCCGACACGGGCAAAAAGAGCCTGCGTGCTCGCTCCCATTCCGAAAGTTAGCATCGTAGTGGTAATCATACAAAGTTTAGCCGTGGGGGTAGCGACATCTTCAGGCACAAAATAATCCAGAATCAAGTACCAGAACGAAATGTCGAGCAATCCAAGCCCAACGACCACGAGCCCCATCACCGCGCCGCTGCGGAAGGCGATGCGCAGTCCCGAATCAAGCGATTTACGCGCAGCGTTAGCCGTGCGCGCCGAGGCGTTTGTCGCCGTCTTCATGCCCAAATATCCCGACAGCCCCGAGAAGAAGCCGCCGGTCAGGAATGCCACCGGAACCCATGCGTTTTGCAGGCTAAATCCATAAGCCATGATTGCAAAAATCACGACAAGCACGGCAAACACCGTCCCGACAACTTTATACTGCTGCTTCAAATAGGACATCGCGCCACGCCTCACATAGGCGGCAATCTGCGCCATTCGCGGAGTCCCTTCACTCTCTTTAAGCATCTGGCGATAGAAGAATCCCGCCAGACACAACGCAATCAACGATGCGAGCGGCACGAGCCAAAAAAGTAAGTGTTCCATACAAGGTATTATAAGTGGTTAATTAATATAATAATGTGTATGCAAAGATATAACTTTTCGGAAAAATTCCAACCGAAAAGATGACAAATCAGTTGCTTAACATGGCAAAATGGATTAATTTTGTAACAACAAAACATAATATTAACAATGAAACCAATACTATTATCCATCTTGCTCGCATCAGGAGCGGCACTTTCAGTCAACGCCACCGACGACGCTCGATTACTAAGATTTCCAGCGACCAACGGAAAAGATGTCGTTTTCAGTTATGCCGGAGACCTCTACTCAGTTCCAATCACCGGAGGCGATGCCAAAAAGCTGACATCCCACGAAGGCTACGAAATTTTCCCGAGATTTTCACCTGATAAATCCTCAATCGCATTCACAGGTCAATATGACGGGAACACCGAAATATATTTAATGCCGGCAAAAGGAGGAGAGCCGAAACGTCTTACATTCACCTCCACAAATTCCCGAGACGACCTCGGCGACCGAATGGGACCCAACAACATCGCGATGACATGGTCGCCCGACGGCAAGCAGATATTGTACAGGAACCGCATCGGCGACGGATTTTCCGGAAAGCTATGGAGCGTTTCCCCAAACGGCGGCATGCCCCGGCAGCTTCCGTTGCCCGAAGGAGGTTTCTGCAGCTATTCTCCCGACGGTAAGAAACTCGCCTACAACCGGGTGATGCGCGAATTCCGAAACTGGAAATATTACCGAGGGGGTATGGCTGACGACATCTGGATCTACGATCCTCAAAAAGGGTCGGTCGAAAACATCACAAACAATGTGGCTCAAGACATCTTCCCCATGTGGATAGGCGACGAGATTTATTTCATCTCTGACCGTGACCGCACCATGAACCTGTTTGCCTATGACACACGCACAAAGCAGACTCGCAAAGTGACCAATCACGAAGACTATGACATAAAATTCCCTTCCACCGATGGGAAAATAATCGTTTATGAAAACGGCGGCTACATCTACAAATTCAATCCTGCCGACGGAAAATCGCAGAAACTCACAATCAACGTGATTTCCGACAATACCGCCGCGCGAAGTGAAAAAATGAATGTAGGGAAAATGATCTCAGCAATATCATTGTCGCCCAACGCCCACCGCATCGCAGTGACCGCGCGTGGAGAAGTCTTCGACGTTCCGGCATCGGAAGGAGTGACAAAGAACCTGTCCCGCACTCCGGGAGCCAATGACCGCGGCGCCGCATGGAGCGGCGATGGAAAGCATATAGCATATATAAGCGACGTGACCGGCGAAAGCGAAGTGTGGCTCTATTCGGTGGAAAAGGGAGCCTCAACACAGCTTACCAAAGACAACGACACATATATACGCACCATCAAATGGAGCCCCGACAGCAAAAAAATCCTCTACACCGACCGCAAAAACCGAATTGTAGAGGTCGACGTTGCGACAAAAGCAAAGAAGGAATTGATGAAAAATCCTGAAGGCGAATTTTATCGTGTAGAATACTCCCCCGACAGCCGTTGGCTCACCTATACAAAATCAGGAGCCAACAACATGAGCGTGGTCTACATATACGATATAGCAGCAGGCAAGGAATACCCTGTGACTGAAAAATGGTATGACTCGTCATCGCCGATATTCAGTTCCGACGGAAAATATCTAATCTTCAACTCCGACAGAGATTTCAACCCCATCTACAGCCAGACCGAGTGGAACCACGCCTACAACCGCATGGGCGGACTCTACATGGCTCTTCTGGACAAATCAACCCCCTCNCCCCTACTCCCCACCGACGACTCCGACGCTGAAAAAGGCGATAAAAAAGCCGCCGACACCGCAAAAAAGAAAAACGACGAAACGGCGGCATCTGAAACCGCCACCAAGATTGACCCCGAGGGACTTCAGTCGCGACTTATAAAGCTGCCGCTCCAGGCATCCTACTATCGCCCAATATATTCCGACGGCAAAACCGTGTGGTATTCNACNNCNGGNTCNGTAAANGCATTCGNNTTNGACTCAAAAGAGGAAAAAACCGTGGCTGCAGGAGCGTCAATGACCGTNGCGCCCGACGGAAAGAAAGCNGGATTCCTNAAAGGCGGCAAGCTATACGTGACCGCGCTCGGCACATCGGCAAATCTCGACAAGCCGGTAAATCTCGACAATATGGTAGCCGANGTTCAATATGACATGGAATGGGCTCAGATCTTCGACGAGGTGTGGAGAGCATTCCGCGACGGCTTCTATCTTGAGAACATGCACGGCGTGGACTGGAACGCGATAAAAGTAAAATACGCTCAATTGCTCCCCTACGCCAAAACCCGCTACGATCTCAACTATATAATAGGAGAAATGATCGCAGAACTCGCCTGCGGACACGCCTACGTCAATCCGGGACAAATAAAGTCGGCACCGCGAGTTTCAATGGGACTGCTCGGAGCCGAGTTAAGCCGAGGGAAAAACGGATACTATAAAATCGACAAGATTCTNCCNGGNGCCGTCTACAGCGAGTCNNTGCGNTCTCCCCTCACCGAGCCGGGCATGAACATAAACGAAGGCGACTATATAATAGCNATCGACGGCGTGCCNACCAGCAGCACCGACAACATCTACTCTCTGCTCATAGGCAAAGCCGATGTATTGACCGAGCTCACCGTAAACTCGTCAGCCACCCCCGAGGGAGCGCGCAAGATAGTCGTGAAACCGATCGACAACGAAGCTCCCCTCTATCACTACAACTGGGTGCAGAACAACATCAAGAAAGTGGAAGAGGCAACCAACGGAAGAGTCGGCTACATCTACGTTCCCGACATGGGTCCCGAAGGGTTGAACGAATTCGCTCGCTATTTCTATCCTCAGCTCGACAAAGAAGCGCTCATCATCGACGACCGCGCCAATGGCGGCGGCAATGTGTCGCCAATGCTTATCGAGCGCCTTATGCGCGAGCCCTATCGACTCACCATGAGCCGCACCTCGACCAAAGTCGGCACCATCCCCGATGCCACCCTCGTAGGTCCAAAAGTGCTGCTCATCAACAAGTATTCCGCATCTGACGGCGACCTCTTCCCCTGGAGCTTCAAGGCAAACAACCTTGGAAAAGTCATCGGCACGCGCACCTGGGGCGGCATCATCGGAATAAGCGGCTCCCTCCCCTACATGGATGGGACCGATGTCAGAGTGCCCTTCTTCACCAACTACGATGCCAAGACCGGCGAATGGATTGTTGAAAACCACGGCGTAGACCCCGACATCCTCATCGACAACGACCCCGTCAAAGAACAAAACGGCATTGACCAGCAGCTCGACAAAGCAATCGAAGTGATTCTCGAAGAACTCAAAAATCGCAAGCCGCTTCCACCCGTTCCGGCTCCCCGCACATTCAAAGACCTCGGAGTAGAATAACGGCATGCCCACGGTTAAAAATAGTCAAAATTCCCCATCCAATTGCAAGGGTGAGGAATTTTGACTATTTTTGCAAACATTATTGAACACAAAACTATGGGGCTGACTGGCTTTGACAGCGTGTAGAGGTGGTCAGTAAGCATGCAGAGCAATGATGGCTACGCTCTTTAATCAGGGACATCAAAATTTTAAATGGCGAAAATAACTACGCTCTTGCTGCTTAATCGAAGCACAGTAGATTAGCTTAATCTCTGCAACAGTTGCGGAGACAAGACATCGCCCGATTGTCATTGTTCCGAGACTAATCGACAAGGCGGTGCAGGTAAATCGGAAATAGGAAGCCAAGAGCCTTGCGCGGTTTCTGAAGTTTTTAAAGGCTAAGGCAACAGTTGGTGGTTTTGATCCTGCCGTTGCACGAAAACCAAGTCAAAACTAAGCATGTAGAAAGCTGATTAGTTCCACGTTTGGACGAGG
>WFMA01000002.1 GCA_009177195.1 Bacteroidales bacterium
GAGGGTGAGATGTTGAAAACCGCTCCCACTATCGACATAGACCGCATCGCCACCCTCGTAGACACTATCGCCACCCTCCAGAAAACAATAAGCGAGAAAGACAAAACAATCGCCATTCTCGCAGCCCAAGTAGAACAACTCAAAAACCAATGCAAAAAATGAGCAGGCTATTTAATATCTATTGTGACGAAAGTTGCCACTTGGAGAATGACCCGGTAAACAACACGTCAATGGTCATTGGCGGATTGTGGTGTCCAGAGGAAAAACGAAAAGCATTTTGCGATAGAATACGTGAAATAAAAACCGAGCATGGTATCAGTCCCACATCCGAAATAAAGTGGCATAAGGTATCTCCTGCCAAACTCCAATACTATTTGGATTTGGTAAATTATTTTTTCGACAATAGCGACTTACATTTTAGGGCTTTAGTAGTCCCGGACAAAAGAGCACTACGCCATGCTGATTTTAATCAAACACACGACGAGTTCTACTATAAGATGTATTTTGATATGCTCAAAACAATTTTTGAGCCAGACTGCTCCTATAACATCTACATTGACATTAAGGACACACAGGGACAACGCAAAGTGGAAAAACTACATGATGTTCTCTGCAACAGCAAATACGATTTCAAACGAGAGGTGATTCGACGCATACAGCAAATACGTTCTCATGAAGTAGAATTGTTGGGATTGGCTGATCTGCTAATAGGAGCAATGTCATACCGTCATCGAGGACTATCTTCAAGCCAACCAAAGTTAACGATCATCAACCGCATCATACAGAGGAGTGGGTACGCCCTCACAAAGAGCACACTTTATAAAGAGCCGAAGTTTAACATTTTCATCTGGAAAGGAGCATATGTCAAATAAGCATCTCGCGCTTCCAGCATTGGTGTGTCTTTCAGAGTACGGAGGTAGCTTCCATAATTATCTGGAAGCCATCTATGCCATATTCAAACGTGATTTCATTGAGAGCAAGCCAAGTTTCAGAGGACAAAGATTGGGTTTAAAACGCCTTCCCATATCTGACGGGAAAGAAGCTACATTTTGGCACATGACATCAGAAGGCTGTGATGAAGAATCACGAACTCCCGACCTTAGAAGAATGGAGAGAATCGGATGGCCTGCCCCTATTATAAATCAGTCAGAGCACCCAACATTATTAGTATGGGAAAATAAGCGCGGTACAAACATAAATATCCTTATTTTTCATCCAGAAGAAGATTATCTTGTCATTCTGAGAAAAGTCCGGGACTATTTGTTGCCGTGGACCGCTTATCTCGTAGACAGCCACCGAAAACGAAAACTTTTAAAAGAATATGAGGAATATAAAAAAAGCTGGGGGCGACACTAACGCATCGCCCCTGTTACTCTTTCGACACATGGTCGCTGAGCTGGTGCAAAGTTAATACTTTCCTTAGGCATAGACANATTTAAAGNCTAAAATGTTTCACTTTTGAACCNCTTTCTATTCAAAANCTCAAAAAAATCGGCAAAANACGNTCANNTTCAAATAATCCATCAAAATTCAACTAAACAGTTAAATGAATACGAGTTAACTCCCGCAAAGCATTAATAGCTTACTTTTCCGTATTCTTGTCGGACGTTTTTCGGATATCCGCATAAAACATTGCTTATCAACAGCATACACAGGCTCAACGAGTGACGAGTAATTTTTTTTTGGAATAAACTCAAAATTTTTTCTCAAGATACCATTCCATTGTAAATATCACCTATATTATGACATCACCTCTCACTATATATCATACTTTGTCCAACGGGCTGAGAATTGTTTACCGTTATTGCGACTCGCCGGTAGAATACTGCGGCATGGCTGTCAGAGCGGGCAGCCGCAATGAAAGCAAGGAGGAGTATGGGCTTGCCCACTTCGTTGAGCACACCATATTCAAGGGGACGGGGAAACGCAAGTCGTGGCACATTATAAACCGCATGGAATCGGTGGGCGGCGAACTGAACGCCTACACCTCGGAGGAAGCCACCATGATATATTCAGCCTTTCCGAAGGGGAACACCCGCCGCTGTATCGAACTGATTGCCGATCTTATCGCCAACTCGCGCTTTCCGCTGAATGAAATCGACAAAGAGCGCGAGGTGGTACTCGACGAAGTGGACTCATATCTCGACACCCCGTCGGAAGCGATATTTGACGAGTTCAACGACCGGATATTCGCAGGGTCGTCGATAGGGCATAACATATTGGGAACCGAAGAAACGATCAAGAGTTTCACCCCTGAAACGTGCCGGGACTTTCTGCATCGATTTTACACGCCGGGCAACATGGCGCTTTTCTACATGGGTCCCGCCAGAGAGAAGGCGCTGCTGCGAACAGCTGAAAAATATCTCGGCACTCTCCCATCGCTTCCGCTTCCGGAAAAGCCTACCGCCCCGGCAGAAACAACGCCTTTCCATGCCGTCAAACAGCTGAACACCCATCAGAGCCACACGGTGGTCGGGGCGAGAATCCCGGGGATGTATGACCCCTCACGGCATTCCTACGCTTTGCTGACAAATATCATAGGGGGTCCCTGCATGAACTCGCTGCTGAATGTGGCGCTCAGGGAGCGCCGGGGATATGTCTACTCGGTCGACGCTTATTCTTCCCTGTTTACCGACTGCGGGCTTTTCACCATCTATTTCGGATGCGACAGGGAGCATGTGGACCGATGCCTGAAACTGATAGCCGGCACGTTGGACCGCCTCGCTCAATCGCCGCTCAAGGCAAGAGCTCTCGAAGCTGCGAAAAAGCAGTATCTGGGACAGACGATAGTGGCGGGTGTGAACAGGGAGCAGCTCGCCTTGTCGACAGGACGAGCCACACTGTTTCACGGAAGAGCGATCACAGCCGACGAAGTCATCGAGAGGGTAAACGCTATCACTGCCGAGGAGCTTCGCCGAGCCGCTGAACGCCTGCAATACAAATCGTGCTCGATACTGACATTTGAATAAATCTCCAACCGGAATCCCGCATTCCAACCGGATTTCGCCACTGAACGCAAAGAGAANCCACCATTTTNTACACNTTNTCACTGANACGNTTGCAAATACCANTTATTANGCANATCTTTGCACTACCCCCCCCCACAAGTTTTATTTAATCACAAAAAACGGATTTCATCATGAAAAAAATTTCATGTGGGGTAATTATCGCATTTTTTGCCATGCTCGCCGCATTACCGGCACTGTCAGAGAACAAGTACTTATATCTGAACGGCAGGGTGAGGGACGCAGTGACAAAAGCGGAACTGACCAACGCCAAGGTGCTGATTTATGACGAGAAAGGAAACCTTAAAGGGGATTCCATCAGTTGCAAGGGTTATCGTTATAACAGAAACGGCGAGAAAACCGAAATCGCCAATTTCTGGTTTGGGGTAGAACGCAAGGATTCAATCTATCATTTCGACGTAGTGTGTCCCGGCTATAAAACGGAGACCATCACTTACGCCGTTGAAAATGTGGGCAGCCGAGAAAACAACCGCACCATTCCGGTGATTTTTCTCCAGCGTCAAGCCAAGGTGCTCGACGAAGTGACGGTAACCGCCTCAAAAGTGAAATTCTACCACAAGGGCGACACGATTGTGTTCAACGCCGACGCTTTCCAGCTTGCCGAGGGATCAATGCTCGACGCGCTTATAGCCCAGCTTCCGGGAGTGGAACTGAAGGACAACGGACAGATAACAGNCAACGGAGAGTATGTGGAAACGCTGCTGCNCAACGGNAAANNCTTCTTCAAAGGCGACAACAAAATCATGCTCGAAAATATCGGAGCCTACACAGTCAAAAACATAGAGATTTACAAAGGGCAGACCCACATGGAAAAATGGGAGAACAATCCCGCTGCCGAAAAGCATCTCACGATGGACGTGAAACTCAAGAAGGAGTATAACCTGGGGATGATATTAAACGCTCAAGGCGCCGTCGGAACAAAGGAGCGGTATTTAGGACGACTGTTCGCTTCATGGTTCACCCCCACGACCAACATCACCCTGCTCGGAAACGTAAACAACCTCAACGACACCCGAAATCCGGGTAAAAACGACTCATGGACACCTGAAATGATGCCATCGGGGACAAAGCGCTATAAAATGGGCGCGATGAATTACGACTACCAGAGCGCCGACGACAACCGTAAGTTCAACGGGTATGTCAACTTTGAATGCACGTCAAACAATAACCTGACCACTACCAACCGCACCAATTTCTTAACGGGCGGCGACACCTATGACAACGCATTCAGCCACCGCAAGAACACCGACATAAAGTTAGAGACAAGAAACTATGCCACGCTTCAACAGCCCCGCTGGTACTGGTGGCACATGATACTGGGGCGCTACATCAAGCGCGACAGCGAGTCGTCGTCGCTGTCGGCATCGTTCAACCGCGAGCAAAAGGATATCACCGTCTCGGCGATAGAGGCTCTCTACAGCGCGGGGACTCCTGACCAGCTCGACGCAATCATCAACCGCTCAATCTCACGCTCGGAAACGGGACGGCGTGAATGGGAAGTGCAGTTCTACCCCACTTATCGCTACAAAGTTCCGGGAACGAGTGACATAATTCGCATCCAGGGCGGCGTGAAGTATCAGGACCGCAAGGATGACGAGTGGCGCGACTTCNACATAANCTATNGTTCCAATCCCGTTCCNNCCGAAGNGAAGCNCCAATANTTTGACAACTCCCCTATCCGCACGCTCACGCTCGACGCTACGGCTGAATATGCGGCTCATCTTAATACCGCAATGTACTTAAACGCGTTATACA
>WFMA01000192.1 GCA_009177195.1 Bacteroidales bacterium
GTCGATGTCGCGGTAGTGCCAACGGCTGATTTTCTCAGCCTTTTCAATGAGTTGTTTGTCGAAGTCGGTCATGGTGGCGTTTTTTATGGTCATGCTATGCGGGTGATCACTGAGTACTCGGAGCCGGAGTTGTCATAGGAGAAGTCAAAGCCGTTCTGACGCATCTTGCTGACTGTAGCCTTTACATTGTTGGCGGAGCAGTATTTGAACGGAGCGAAAAGCACGCCGCCCACAGGGAGGTCGGCAAGCTCACGAGAGAGTACGCCACGTGCGTTCATAATTCTCGGTGAAAGAGTTGATTTTGTCGTTGATTTCATTTATCTTTGCGGTTAAAGANTTAACTACGATGCAAAGATAAGAATTTTAATTCTNATTACGNAAGAATATAGTAATTTTTATTCTTATTTTAACTTGTTTTAAGAATTGCACTCTTTTGTTATGGAACGAGCAGACAGACTCCGGCAAGCATTTAACTATATCAAAAGTATTGGACTTGCCCATTCTCAAAAAGATGTAGCAACTGCGATGGGAGCTACACCACCTAATGTTTCAAGTGCATTAAAAGGAGACGAAAAAGTTCTTACCGATAAGTTTTTAATTCGATTCAATTCTGCATATAATAATCTCTTTGTCGAAGGTTGGCTACTGACCGGCGAGGGCGAGATGCTGAAAGTTCAGTCCAACGCGCGTATGGCTGGCGAAATCTATACTGTGGGCGAAAAGGACGACGGGGTGCTTATGGTGGACTATATCCCCGCGACCGCAACCGCTTCGTTCATTGAAAATCTTGGAGATGCAAGCAGCACGGATTTCGATAAATATCCGTTGGTGCCATTCGGCAACGAAAGTTCCGATGCGAAATTGCTCAGAATATTCGAGGTCGACGGTGACTCCATGTATCCCACGATCCCATCGGGGGCGCTGATTCTCGTCAAGGAAATTCCGGAGAAATCATGGCACTACGCCGAAGGGGTTGTTGTGGCGGTCTATGACACGTTTGTAGTGGTCAAACGTATCGTCAAAAATGACTTGTTGTTGAACAATATTCTTGTGCTTGGCTCTGACAACAAGGATTACGGGCAGATTTCCGTACCGCAATGTGACTTACGAGCTCTCTACAAGGCAAAACGCATAATTTCGTCAGCGATAAGATAAGCAACAAATTAAATACTTGAACCATGGAACGCATAATTACAATCATCACCACGTGTCTATTTCTATTTTCTTGCGGAGACAAAAAACATGATGTATAACAACACGTATCATAAGTACCCACCATCAGAGAAAACTGCGTATGGTATAACAGATAGCATTGCGGACTTTGTCTCAAGGCATTCATGGATATGCTTTGGGGTTGTTTCAATCATTTGTTTTTCCATATTGACTGTGATTAAGCCGGATAAATGGTATTTATGGTTGGTGGTCTCTCCAATCCTTGCATGGATGGCCGCAGCATTATTGCTTGTTTTAGTCGGGATTGAATGGCTTGTTTGGAGTATTATAAAAACAAATAGAGCGCAATAGACGGCTTTCGACACCTCAGACGATAAAATACTACCGAAGCTCCGAAAACGATTGTAGCGTGCCCGCAGGGCGTAAGAACGGCATAAATTCAACAATGATATGGACGGCACTTTTCCTTGGGGTGAAACAGACCCATTGATGGACGAATTAAAAGCAGCCGCTTTTGAGTATTTACTGCTTAACCCAGGCAGCGAATTCGGCGATTGGCAAAAGGGGCTGATTGAAGATTACCCCACAGAGGTAGTTGACGCGTTGGGCAACAATCCCAATGAGGTATATTCAGACCTCGCCGACCTTTGGGAAAGAGAATACCTCGACCCCAAAACCGGCATGGAACAGAAGTTCAGCGAGTGGGCGATGTCATTTGCGAATGAACACGCCGTAGGAGTTTACTACTTCCTTGTGGATGCTTGCACAGAGTTAAAGAAATTAAATCGTAAAATACCATGATTAGAAAATGTTTAGAAAAAACAAGTAAGACACAGAGAATTAGTCGGCTATATTGTGCGGCGCAGGCTGCCATCGAGGAATAAGCAATAGACGCTTAAAATAAGTCACTTAGGCGATAAGTTCTCTAACACAGAGGCTTATCGCCTAAGGTATTTTTAAGGGGTTCGTTCATTAGT
>WFMA01000121.1 GCA_009177195.1 Bacteroidales bacterium
TTGTGGAGCAGATATATGATTACCGTTCCGATTCAGTAGCTAAGGCAATGCCCCTTCCGGCAGTAGTCGATTTTTGGGCTCCGTGGTGCAGACCGTGTCTCAGGTTGTCGCCTGTTATCGACGAACTCGCTGAAAAATATGCTGGCAAGGTGAACTTCTATAAGATGAATATTGACAATAACCAGCAGCTTGCCCGCGATCTTGGCATCTCCTCCATCCCCCTCGTGGTGCTTTTCCCTAACGACGGAACGCCCATCAGGGGTATGATGGGCGTTCAGCCTAAAGAGTTTATCGAAAATGCGATTAACGAGGCGCTTCTACACCAAAGCGCGGCGACAGATTAGGCGGAGAGCACAATATTGTTCTCTTCAGCTATTCGTCTCATATTCATGAGGGCATATCTCATGCGCCCCAAAGCGGTGTTTATGCTTACTCCGGTAGTGTCGGCGATCTCCTTGAAGCTCATGTCGCTGTAATAGCGCATCATGACCACTTCGCGTTGCGGTTCAGGGAGAGCGTCGATTATCTTTCTCACGTCAGCCCTTATCTGGTCGTTGATCATGAGGTCTTCGACGTTTTCCTCGCAAAGGTCGCGGCGGTTCAGGAGATTGGTGGTCTCGTCGTCGGTCGATACGTTGTTCTCTGACTTCTCCTGGCGATAGAAGTCGATGATGAGGTTATGGGCAATGCGCGTGAGCCAAGCTCCGAACTTGCCGTTTTCGGTATACTTACCCTGCTTGAGGGTAGTGATTATCTTGATAAATGTTTCTTGGAAAATGTCATTGGCGATCTCCTCGTTTTTCACTATTTTCAGAATGTAGGAGTAGAGCTTTGCCTGATGACGTTGCAGCAATGTGTCAAAAGCTGCGTTGTTCCCGTCTATATACATTCTCACTAACTGCTCGTCGGTGAGCGTTTTCATTGTATGCATTACTGTTTTTATTATTGTTTAGAGTAATGTCAATGCGATAGGCTGTAAGATTTAAGTTAGAAAATGCTATTTAATTAATCGGATGCAAAGATATAAACTTAAAATTTAATACCAAAATGAATTAACTTAGTTTAGCTATTTTGGCGCAATAAACGGGCGGTTTTAGAGTTGTGTGGAGGCTTTGTAACAACTATTTCGATTTGTTTGTTTTTGTTTGCCTATTTTCCTCCATCTCCTATAATAAACATGGCGGCAGTTGCGTTTGTAATAATGTATTGATAAACTCAAATTTCCACTGCCTATGGATGAAAATTCTACTCCTTCTCATGTTGATAACCGAAAATCGGCTAAAACTCAGATTCCTCAGCCGAGCAAGCGCGCGATCGAGTTTATAAGGCAATTCGCTCGATGCTACCATGTTTCGGAGGCGCTTCCATGCGCGGTCAATTCTATGATATTGAATTGATGCAAGACTGATCAGGGCATATATTGCGACTCGACAAGCGCTGTCGGCGAATTATAGAACTCAGGCGATAGCAGCCATTCCAAGCTTTTTTCGGGATGGCGCTTCAAATAGGCTTTTACTATTCGATAGCCTATGTATCTGCCGGCTCTGCCGGGAGCGTCGGGATGAATCAACGAAGTCGCCGGCGCGGGACGCACCATGCGGTCGGTCGTTGTCGGGTCGATTGAANACNGNAANTCCCGGTCGATAAGCGCCGACCATGCGTTTTTCTCGTTTTCTGACAGCCATTTCCATTCATCTTCGCTATATCCCATGCTTTCAGCAGGGTCGCTGTCGGCTACCGTGCCGTTTACAGCGGCAAGTAGCGCGCCTTCATAGAGCATGCGGTTGAGCAATGTGGCTTCTTCGACTTGCTTGTAGGGGAACCTGTTGGCGATTATGGCTTCTGCGACATCGTAGGGGAGGTGGCTCGGGGTTTTCACGGCACGTTGATAGGGCTCAAAATAGCTATAGGCGGGATAGTCGCTCCCAAGATAGTGGTTTAACCCTATGAGCAATGAGCTGTCGGCGAGAATGACCGACTGGTTGTAGGTGGAGATGACTCCATAGAGTTTTCTCCATTGCGTTGAAGGAAGACGNTCGGCGAGCCTCGCCTTTACGCTGCCTAACGCCGTTTCAAGGGAGTCGGTCATGGATAGCCTCGCGATAATGTCGGGTTCAAACATTTTTACCGCTTTGCTCGACGCATATTCGACGAGCGCTCNGTCGATGTCGGTGGTGTCGCCTTTGAGCGCAAACATGATTGCGTCGTTATAGTGAGTCCTGAAGTCGGCGCGACGCGCTGAATCCAGGCTCGGATAATCGAATACTTCTATGTCAAATCGCTCGATAGCAGCCTTTTCGACAGGCTTCTTTTCCGTGCATCCCGATAGGATGAGCAGTGGGGCGATAAACGATGCAAAGGCTCCTTTCATGAGGCAAAACGTGGTCTAAATCTCCAATAATAACATTTATAAAGGCTCTTTTGGATTCAAAGGTAGCAATAATCNTGTGAAAAATCGTGANTGTTTTGGCAAAATTTGCTAATTTTGCGGTAATTAATCACTCCATGATGGGNAAAAATCTTCGTGTCGCTCTGCTGTCGTTATTTGTGGTCTTTTCCGGCTTCATGATGTCGGGCAAGGACTTCGTTGTCGTCATAGACGCCGGGCATGGCGGGCANGACTACGGAGCGATAGGGGCGATAACCAATGAGAAGAGCATAAACCTCGGGGTGGCTCTCAAACTTGGCAATCTCATTAAGAAAGCCCACAAGGACGTGAAATTGATTTATACCCGCGACGGTGATTATTTCNAGGAGCTTCAGNAACGCGCCGATATTGCCAATAAGGCGAATGCCGACCTGTTTATTTCGATTCACACCAATTCGGTGGATAAGAAAAATCCTAACCGCACTCGAATCAACGGTGCCGCCACCTACACCCTCGGACTTCATAAAAGCGCCGCCAACCTTGCCGTGGCTAAGCGTGAGAACTCGGTTATCATGCTTGAGAACGACTATTCTGAGCGTTATTCCGGGTTCGATCCCAATTCCACCGAGTCCTATATCATTTTCGAACTGAGCCAAAACAAGCATCTTGACCAGAGCATAGATTTCGCCGGGAAAGTGCAGAAGGAGATGACGAGGGTAGCCGGCAGGAAGAACAACGGTGTCCGTCAGGCAGGATTTCTTGTGCTTGCGCGCACGAGTATGCCGGCGGTGCTGATTGAGCTGGACTTCATTTGCAATCCCGATGCGGAGCGGTTTCTTGCGTCAGCCGACGGTCAGAACAAGTTTGCCAAAGCCATCTTCTCGGCGTTTAATTCCTATAAAGTAGCCTATGACCATGCGTCGGGCAAGCCCGGTTCGGTAGCTCCTGCGGTGGTCGACGAGCCCGAGGAGCCTCGCGAGGAGTGTGACGACAGCGATAACAAACCGGCTGAGGTCAAGCGGCTGAGGTCAAGCCTGATAAGGTTGCGAAGTCTAAATCTGATATCGTCTACAAGATCCAGTTCCTGACGACCGACCGTCGTCTTAAAGCCGGCGCGTCGGAATTTAAAGGGCTAAAGGATGTGGACTCTTATAAAGATGGAGGCGTTTACAAGTACACTGTGGGTAATTATGATTCCCGCAACGCAGCTCAGGCGGAACTTAGGAAAATAAGAAAAATCCATTCGGGAGCCTTCATAATAGAGACTCGCGACGGGGTGAGAATAAAATAGAACAAGAAAACACTATAAGCGATGAAATATTCAAAAGAAATGATTATCGGGCTCTCCGTGCTGGCTGCAGGAGTGTTGCTGATTTTTGGAATCAACTATCTTAAAGGCATCAATATCTTTAAGGCGTCTAATTACTACTACGCTTCCTACACTAACGTGGCGGGTCTATCCGTTTCGGCGCCGGTGACTCTCAACGGCTTTAAAGTGGGCGAAGTGAGGGATGTGGCGTATGAATATGACAATCCCGGGCACGTGCTTGTCGAAATGTCGCTTGACAAAAATCTCAAAGTTCCTGCCGGAAGCAAGGCGATTATTGAATCGGGGCTGCTTGGAACCGCTACCGTTATCCTCCAGTTCTCTGATGCTGCCACTCATCATGCGGTGGGCGACAAGTTGATAGGGGAGACGGCGCCGTCGATGCTCGAAAGCGTCTCGTCGACGCTTGCTCCCGCCGCCGAGTCTATCCTGCCGAAGGTCGATTCGCTCCTTTCGTCGGTGAACCGTCTTGTGAGCGACAGCGCTCTGCTCACGTCTGTGAAGCGTCTTGACGCAATCACCGCCAATCTTGAGGCGACCACCCAATATCTTAACCGCACTCTTGCCACGATGCCGGCGACGATGAAAACGGTAAACGGTGTCGCTGTCAATCTCGATTCCATCACTTGCGACCTGGCTGTGATGTCGAAAGAGCTTAAGGAGCTCCCCTTGCGGCAAACTGTCGACAACGTGAATTCCATCACGGCAAATGTCGACGAGGTGACCGCCAAGATGAATCGTCCCGACAATACCATCGGCTTGTTGCTTAATGACCGTCAGCTTTACGACCACGTGAACGGAGTTGCCGGCGGTCTTGATTCGATAATGATCGAGTTGAAGAAGAATCCCAAGAAATATATACCCTCAATCAAGGTGTTCTGACAGAAAGAAGCTATTTGGAATTATTCTAAATAGTTGATAACTTTTCGGTCTAAATGTTCCACGGAGGCGGATATTGGAAAATATAGAAAATAATGGCGTTTCACGAAGAAACGCCATTATTGCATTGCTAAGGTGATGCTTTGATAATGTGCTGATAATTAAAGCGGTGATTGTTTTTCATCCATGCTTTTTCGGGAGAAAATGAGGGCGGNGTGTAAGCGCCTGTGTGTTAGGTAGGTTATGGAAAAATCATAATTTCCAAATTTTTTTTTGATTGTTTTTGAAAAAAAAGTTGGAGAAATTTGCATTGCATATAAAGCTAAATCCCTAATTGATTTATGAACCCGAATCATCAACAGCTATGGGAGAATTGTCTGAAAATTTTTAAAGACAATTTGTCCATCGAACAGTATAATTCATGGTTTGAGCCAATCATTCCGATCAGCTTCGACGGTAAGGAGCTGTGGCTTGGCGTGCCTACGAATTTCTTTGTCGAGCAGCTTGAGGAGCGTTATTTTCCGCTATTGAAGCGCACGCTTTGCCGTGTGTATGGGAACGGGGTGCAGCTTTTCTATAAATTCAATGTGATCGGATCGGATCCCGACTCGTCGATGACTATAGCCAGCTCTGAGCCTACTACTGCGATCAAACCTGTTGGCGGCAATCCTTTCGCTCAGAATCATCCGGTCGACGAACTGGATTCTCACCTTAATCCGAAGAACACGTTTAAGAATTATTGCCCCGGCAATTCCAACAAAATAGCCCGTTCTATCGGCGAGGCTATCGCTTCCGACCCTAATTGCAAGACATTCAACCCGCTTTTCCTTTTCGGTCCTACCGGAGTGGGAAAGACCCACTTGATTCAGGCTATCGGCATCGGCATCAAGGAGCGCGATCCCAAGGCTCGTGTCCTTTACCTGTCGGCTCGTCTTTTTGAAAGCCAGTACACTGCCGCCGCCACTGCAAAGCCGAGCCGGGTGAATGAGTTCATCAATTTCTACCAGTCGATCGACGTGCTGATTATCGACGATATTCAGGACTTGATGCACAAACCTGCGACTCAGACGGCGTTTTTCCACATTTTCAACCATCTCTTCCTTAACCAGCGGCAGATAATCATGTCGAGCGATTGCGCGCCGTCGATGATGAAGGACATGCACGAGCGCCTGTTGTCGCGATTCAAATGCGGCATGACATGCGAATTGGAGAAGCCCGATTTCGACCTTCGCCGCGCCGTGTTGGCTCGAAAAGCAGCTCAGGAGGGTCTTGAGGTTCCTGCCGAAGTTCTCGACTATATAGCGTCGAATGTTGCCGACAGTATCCGCGAGCTTGAAGGAATCATGGTGTCGCTTGTCACCCATGCCGCTATCCTTAACTGTGAAATCTCCATCGAACTGGCTCAGAGGGTGCTTGGAAATGCGGTGAAGCTCCACAAGAAAGTCATCAATTTCGAAATGATAGCTCAAAGCGTGAGCGATTACTATGATGTTGATCCTGACGCTATTTTCGCAAAGAGCCGCAAGCGCGAAATTTCCGATGCCCGGCAGATGGTGATGTTCCTTGCGCGCCGCGACGCCAAGATGCCGGTCACTGCTATAGGCACCCGCCTGTCGCGCACCCATGCCACCGTGCTCCACGCTTGCCGCAATATTGAGGAGCGCCTGTCGCTTGAGCCTAAACTGAGAGCCGATTTGGAGAAAATCGAATCGATGTTGAAGAAATAGAAAAGAAAAACGTATTATCGTTCTTTAACCCCGGTGGGCGCGATTGTTGCCCACCGGGGTTTATACTTTTGCATAAAACTTTTAAAATAAAAGATTTATGGGAACGATACATTCTTCTGACGTAATTTTCGCCACATTGATTCAGCATGGCAGGCAGATAGGGTCTTACCGGTTAAGCGGAATATCTTCGCTTTCCGATATAATAAACGATGTGAGAAACCGGGCGGCGAGAGTGACCGGCATCGTCACGCTGCAGCTGCGCAACGGCACGCAGGGATGGACCCACCGGCATCCGTGTATAATTTTTTGAGTTGCAGGCAACTTTTTTGTACCTTTGTGAGTCTAATAAGATTGAAAACCATCAATATCATTATAAAATGAAAAAATACGCTAATCGATTTTTGGCGATGCTCTTCGCCATTTTGCTGTGGATTCCGGTAGCGTCGGCACAGCAGATGCCGCCTATACCTGTTGACGGCAATGTGAGAATTGGCAAGCTCGACAACGGACTTACCTATTATATACGTCACAATGAATATCCGAAAGGACTTGCCGATTTCTACATAGCCCAGAAGGTAGGCTCCATCCAGGAGGAGGACAACCAGCGCGGACTGGCTCACTTCCTTGAGCACATGTGTTTCAACGGAACGAAGAATTTCCCCGGCAACAGCCTTATTTCGTGGCTCGAATCGATCGGCGTGAAGTTCGGTCAGAATCTTAACGCCTACACCTCCATTGACGAGACTGTTTACAACATCAGCCAGGTGCCGGTGGCGAGAGAGGCTGTGACCGACAGCTGCCTGCTCATTCTTCACGACTGGGCTAACGAGCTGCTTCTCGAAGACGAGGAGATCGACAAGGAGCGCGGAGTGATCCATGAGGAGTGGCGCAGCCGCAACGTGGGTTCGCAGCGCATCATCGAGCAGCTTCTCCCTGTGCTCTATCCCGGCGACAAATACGCCTACCGTATGCCCATCGGAACGATGGAAATCGTGGACAACTTCCCCTATCAGGATCTGCGCGACTACTATGAGAAGTGGTATCGCCCCGATCTTCAGGCTATAATTGTGGTGGGCGACATCGACGTGGATGTTATTGAAAACAAGATAAAGGCGATGTTCTCCGACATCGAGATGCCCGAAGGAGCCGCCAAGCGTGAATATTATCCCGTGGCTGACAATGCTGAAACAATATTCGCCATCGGCAAGGACAAGGAGATGCCCAATGCGATGATCAACATCCTTTTCAAGCAGGACGCCACTCCCGACTCGGCTAAAACCACGCTTGACTATATGGTGCAGAACTATGCCGTGTCGATGATCGTGTCGATGCTCAACAATCGCTTCCAGGAGATGTCGTCGAAGCCCGACGCTCCTTTCGCTGCGGCTCAGAGCGATTATGGTGACTACCTCCTCTCCAAAACGAAAGAGGCTTTTGAAGTGTTGGGTGTGCCTAAGGGACATGACATCATGCCCGTGTTTGAATCGATTTACCGCGAGGCGCTCAGAGCTAAACGCGGAGGTTTCACAGCTTCCGAATATAACCGCGCCCGTCAGGAATATCTTTCACGCCTTGAAAAGGCTTACAATAACCGCGCGACCACGTCGTCGACCTCACTGGTGAAGGAGTATGTAGACAACTTCCTTGACAATGAGCCCATCCCCGGCATCGAAAATGAATACCAGATAATGTCGATGGTGGCTAATTCGATACCTGTCGAGGCGCTCAATATGGCGATGGGCGAGCTGGTGGGCGACAGCAACATCGTTGTGCTCGGAATGTTCCCCGACAATGCTGAAACCATCGTTCCCGACTCCGCTCAGCTTGCCGAGGCTATGAAGCGCGTCGAGGCTGAAACTATCGAGGGGTATGTGGACGAGGTGAAGGCTGAGCCGCTTATCGAGGCGCTCCCCGCTCCGGGCAAGATTGTGGCGACCGCTCGCGACGACCGCTATGACGCCGAGGTGTGGACGCTGTCCAACGGCGCTAAGGTGGTGGTTAAGCCCACCGATTTCAAGGAANACGAGGNGCNNTNCGCTGCAAGGGNTATCGGNGGNANTTCGGAATATGGTCCTGAGTATNANNTGGNTTTGCGTTATCTGCCCTACGCTATGAGCCAGTCGGGGCTTGGCTCCTACACCTCTACCGATCTCCAGAAGTATCTTTCAGGCAAGCAAGCGTCGGTCGACATCAGCCTTGATTCCTACGTGCGCGATGTAACCGGCTCGGCTGTGACCAAGGACCTGCCCACATTGATGGAGCTCATCTATATGACATTCACCGATTTCGCCATCACCGAAGAGGATTATGAGTCGGCTCGTGGCACCTATGCCGGCATTCTCCGTAATCAGGAGACCAATCCTCAGTTCGTATTCTCCAAGAAGCTCAGGGAGTTCCTCTACAAGTCGCCCCGCTTCTACCCGGTTGATGTGGAAACGGTTGAGAAAGCCGACCGCGGCAGAATACTTGACGTGATCCATGCGCAGCTCGCCAATGCGGCTGACTATACGTTCTATTTCGTGGGCAAGTTTGAAGTGGATTCCTTGCGTCCGCTTGTAGAGCAATACATCGCCACTCTTCCCGCCGGAAAAACAGCGTCCCGCGCGATTGAATATAACAAGGAGCTCGGGCTGATTCTCGGAGCCGCTACGGAGAAAACCACGACGGCGATGGACGTGCCTCAGACCTACGCCGGCATATTCCTTCTCGGCGACATGCCTTACACCTCGGCTAATGCCAAGATCGCATCGATGGCGGGACAGATTTTGACAGCCCGCCTGCTTGAAAAGGTGCGCGAGGATGAGGGCGCCACTTATTCTATCTCGGCTAACGGATCGATGTCGCGCGTGGGCGAGACTCCCGTCATGTTCCAGACCGTGTTCCCAATGAAGCCCGAGATGAGAGACNAGGTGCTTNCGATAGTAGCCGATGAGTTTGACTCGANGGCAAGCNAGATCAAGNCTGAGGAGCTCAATAAGGTTAAGGAGTTCATGGTGAAGAACGCCACACGCAATCTCAAGGAGAACGGCAGCTGGCTTGGAGCGATGAAAGGCTATCAGGTGACTCCGGTCGACGGGTTCTTGAACGCTATCGACGAAATCAACGCTATTACAGCCGACGACATCACCCGTTTCATGGGCGAACTTTTGAAGCAGAACAACTACCGAGTGTTTGTCATGGATCCCGAAGAAAAGAAATAGGGGATGCCGTTGATTGACTGACGACGATCTACTCAGGGGGCTGTTCGATGAAGGGCAGCCCCCTTCTTTATTTTGCTGCGATTGAATATATTTTAAGGATTATTGCGCAAGGATTATCCTTTTTTCGTATATTTGCAGCGATGAAATCTAATGTCTGAAAAATCAGTGCTTTAAATTTAACCATACAAATTACTAACCATAAATCTAAAAAATTAATTATGCGAAAAATTTTCAAGAGTACGCTCTTGCTGATGGCTGCGCTCCTTTCGGGCGTGTCGGCTTGGGCTGACGACGCTGCGAGCGAACACATCACCACAGTGCGCTCCTGGGACTTCACCAAGGGTGGCGACCACGCCAATGAGGTGACTGATTGTGACTATTGGAGCGCCGGATCTAAAGGACGATATTCTTTAGCGAAAGCTCTCTCGAACCAGGAATTGCCCTCTAACAACGGTGGCGCGTTGACCGGTCTTGACGGAATCTATTTCACTGTTGGCTCAGGCGCTGTTTATGGAATTACAGCTAACTATGGTTTCCAGAATGGGTCCATGACGGTTCGCATTCCCGGCTGTGGCAAAAATGATGAGATTATCTTAGACTTTTCCGGTGCCGGTGGGGATGCGACGGTTAAATCCGATAATCTTTCGAAAGAGGAAATTGTCATGCCGTCAAATATCTCCAAGCAGTGTGATGATTCGAAAGTGTCTACTCGTGTAAAGGAGGATGGCGATGTCGTGCTTAATATGTCATGCGGTAAAGGTTTCCGCCTTTACGGAATCACTATCAATCCGTATGTTCCGAAAGAACGTCATTTCACCGACTTCAAGATCAACTTCACTACCGATCCTTATACTGTAGAGGTTCCTGCCGACGGAGTGCTTCCCGAAGGCGTGACTGTCACAGGCAAGTATCATAATGACCACGGTTATGTTAGCACTGTAGCGACTGTTCCTGTCGACGGCGCCGTTAAGATTTCTATCGGCAACTGTCAATTTGCCGGCGAGAAAGCGACAATCAAGAACGGCGACAAGGAACTTGCTTCTTTGTCCTACAACGATAAGTGTGGCTCAATCACCGAATGGACCTACAATAGCGACGATGCGGCAGTGCTCACGATAAGCATTCCCTCTTATTGCCCGTCGCTTGCGGTTGAGGCTTGCGATTTGATTCCCGACGTGACTGTTTCTTATTACAACACCGACGGTAAGCTTATCGGTGAGGAAGTGGTTCCCGGCGGACAGCCTCTCACATATAAATATACCGTAGACGACGTGACTGTTCCTGAAGGACAGGCTTTCCGCGGATGGTTCGCATCGACCAAGTTGACCGCTGAAAAGGTTGCTGAAGGAACCTCAATCCAGAATGACACTCAGCTCTACGCTCGCGCTACGAAGATCGAAGAGCCCACATCTACATCCCGCTTCATTTACGACCTCACAAAGACTTATTTCTATCTTGAGGATCACGAGGCTATCGAAATAGACGGAAAATATTATAACACTCACGGATGGTTGATCGGCAAGGGTGGAACTATCAAGTTGAATGTTTCAAGCAAGTGCTACGTGAGCGTGGGTTGCTGCGCTTACTCAGCCGAGTCTACTGCTATTGTTACCGATGAATCAGGCAAGACTGTTGCCGAGTTCCCCGTTAAGGCGGCAAGCGACGGCGAAGAGCAGACTTTCCAATATGNCGGAGNGNCCGGATGGCTTACCATCACTNTCCCCGAAGGCNCTTATACCNACAACNTGACTGTCGCTAACGNGNTTGAATTCGTTAAGTACAACGAGGCTGCCGGCTACTATGAAATTCCCGCCGGCGACGTTTCCAGCTTCCTTCTCGCATTGAATGCCGCCGCTTCTCAGGATGGCGCCAAGATTTTCTTGCCCGACGGAACCTATGACCTCGGAACCGTCACTTTGACCGCTGTGTCAGGAAAGAACATCTCTATCATCGGCGAGTCGACCAAGGGTACCGTGATTTTGAACTATCCGCCGCTCGAAGCCGAGGGTATCGGCGTGACTGCCACTCTTTTGAACCGTGCCGAAAATCTCTATCTCCAGGATCTCACCCTGCGCAATGCGATGCCTTTCGACGGCAAGGCTGCCGCAGGTCGCGCCGTGACTCTTCAGGACAAGGGTAATAAGACCATCTGCAAGAACGTGAGCCTCGAGTCTTATCAGGACACTTACTACAGCAACAACGCCAACTCATATTTCTACTTTGAGGATGGCGAAANCCACGGCGTGGTTGACTACGTGTGTGGTGGCGGCGACGTTTACTTCNNTNNCGTCACTTTNNTCAACGAGTCGCCNAAAAACACCACTATCGCNGCTCCCNNCAATGCTAAGAAATTCGGATACGTGATGAACAATTGCGTCATCGAAACTCTTTGCGACCAGTTCAACTTCGGTCGCTCCTGGGGCGCTTATTCGGGATTGGCATGGCTCAACACCACCATCAACCAGCCTTCTAAGCTCGCTTCTTCGCGCTTCACCATCGCAGGTATGAACTGCGCCGCCGACAAGTTTGTGGAATATAACACGATGGACGCTACCGGCAAGCGCATTTCTCCCGAGTCAAGCGTCAAGGAATTCACCCACTCTACCGGCAACAAGAAGTATGAGACTATCCTCACCGACGAACAGGCTGCCGAATATGCTATCGACAAAGTGTTCCCCGACTGGAAGCCCGAAGAGATTGCCGCTCAGGACACTTACAAGGAGAATGAGCCTCTCGCAGGAAATGTTTACCTCGTTGACGGTAAGATCTATGCCGGCGAGCTCCCCGAAGGCACCGATATGAAGGTGCGCAAGGCTAACGCCCGCGGCGGTTTCGGTCCCGCAGTCGCAGTGACCTACTCGGCAGGTATCAACGACATCACCGTTAAGACCGACAATGTTGTCAGCACCGAATATTACAATCTCCAGGGTGTGCGTGTCGACGGTTCTTACAACGGTGTAGTTGTGAAGGTTGAGACACTCGACAACGGAAAGAAGGTTGCGACAAAAGTTGTGAAGTAACAACCTTTCCGGTGAATGTGATTCGCNAAATGCAGTTTAAAGGGTGGCGCTCCTAATCATGGGGCGCCATCTTTTTTTGCTGTTTCGGCGCTGTGGGTGAAACAAATGTGAAAGAAAAAATGCGGAAGCGCTTGTGTGATTGGATAAAAAGTCGTACCTTTGCACACCGATTATGTCCAAATTAATGAACTGACTAACCTTGGATGACGTTTTTGGCCGAACGAAGTCTATAGAAGTGGTCGCTTAGTAAACAATTAATCAAACATTTAACGTGGATACTTTAAGTTACAAAACTCTTACTCCCAACGAGCAGCAGTGCAACCGCGAGTGGTTGTTGATTGACGCTGCCGATCAGCCTCTGGGTCGTCTTTGCTCAGTAGTAGCATACATCCTCCGAGGCAAAAACAAGCCCACCTACAGCCCCTCGGTTGAGTGTGGTGACAACGTAATCATCATCAATGCCGACAAAGTTCGCTTGACAGGCAAGAAGTGGTTTGACCGCGAATATCTTTCTTACACCGGCTATCCCGGCGGACAGCGTGTCGCTACTCCCGAAATCATGATGAAGAAGTCATTCAACAAGCATCTTAAGCCCGGTTATCACCCCTTGTTCATCAAGGTTGTGAAAGGCATGCTTCCCAAGAACCGCCTTGGACGCGCCATCATCGGCAACATGCACGTGTATAACGGACCCGAGCATCCCCACACCGCTCAGGAACCCAAATTAGTCGACATTAACAAAATCAAATAAGCAGTATGGAACAGGTAAATGCAGTTGGCCNTCGTAAAGCAGCAGTAGCACGTGTCATCGTTGGCGAAGGCACCGGCGTTATCACCATNAACAAACGCCCCTTGGAAGTNTATTTCCCCTCTTCCATTCTTCAATACATCGTTAAGCAGCCTCTGAACACCCTTGACGCAGTGTCAAAATATGATATCCGCGTTAATCTTGACGGTGGAGGTTACAAAGGACAGGCTGAGGCTCTTCGTCTCGCAATCGCCCGCGCTTTGGTTAAAATCAATCCTGAAGACAAGCACGCACTCCGCGTTGAAGGCTTCATGACCCGCGACCCCCGTAGCGTTGAACGTAAGAAACCGGGTCAGCCCANAGCTCGTAAGCGTTTCCAGTTCTCAAAGCGTTAATATCCCGTATGNTATCATCCTTCGGGATGGTCATANTCGATATATCGTGTTTAGTATCTAAATCCGTGAGATGGACACGTTCCCTACCTGCGGATTGTAAAAATTAGAAAGAACGTAAACAACTTTATTAAAACAATGTCAACACCTAAATTTGACCAATTATTAGAAGCAGGTTGCCATTTCGGTCACCTTAAAAGGAAATGGAATCCTGCCATGGCTCCTTACATTNTCATGGAGCGCNACGGTATCNACANCATCGACCTCTACAAGACTGNCGCTAAAGTAGAAGAGGCTGCGGCCGNTCTTAAGAGTATAGCAAAATCAGGCAAGAAAGTTCTTTTCGTTGCCACCAAAAAGCAGGCTAAGCAGGTGATCGCCGACAAGGCGTCTTCAATCAACATGCCTTACGTGATCGAGCGCTGGCCCGGCGGTATGCTCACCAACTTCCCCACTATCCGCAAGGCTGTGAAGAAGATGGCGTCTATAGATAAAATGACTAAGGACGGAACTTTTGACAACTTGTCAAAACGCGAAAAACTTCAAATTTCACGTCAGCGCGCGAAACTTGAAAAGAACCTCGGTTCTATCGCCGACCTCAGCCGCCTTCCTTCAGCCCTTTTCGTGGTTGACGTGTTGAAAGAGCGCATCGCTGTCGCTGAGGCTAACCGTCTTGGCATCCCCGTGTTCGCAATGGTCGACACCAACTCTGATCCCACCAACATCGACTTCGTTATCCCCGCAAATGACGACGCTTCAAAGTCAATCGAACTCATCCTCGACACTGTAGTTTCCGCTATGGCTGAAGGTCTTGAAGAGCGTAAGGCTGAAAAGGTCGACACTCCTGCCGAGAGCGAAGAAGAAGCTCCCGCTCACCGCGGCGGCCGTCGTCGCGTTCGTCGCAACGAGGAAGCAGCAGCTGAAGCTCCCGCAGCCGAAGTTGCCGTTGAAGAAGAGGTAAAAGAGGACTAATATTATTAACTGACTAAAAATTACAACCTAATATGGCAGTAACAATGGCAGAAATCAGCAAGCTCCGCGCTCTTACCAGCGCCGGCTTGATGGACTGCAAAAAAGCTCTCGCCGAAGCTAACGGCGACATGGACGCTGCTGTTGAAATCCTTCGCAAGAAGGGTCAGGCAGTTGCCGCCAAGCGTGAAGACCGCGAGGCATCGGAAGGTTGCGTACTATCAAAGAACGAAGGCGATTTCGCCGCTATCGTTGCCTTGAAGTGTGAAACTGACTTCGTTGCCAAGAACGCCGGCTTCGTTGCCCTTACTCAGAAAATCCTTGATGCAGCGGTAGCTGCTAAAGCTAAGTCGCTCGACGAAGTTAAGGCTCTTGTTATCGACGGACAGACTGTTGAGGCTCTCATCGTAGAAGAGGTTGGTAAGACCGGTGAAAAGATGGAACTCGGCGCTTACGAGTGCATCGAGGCTCCCTCGACCACTTCTTACAACCACCTTGGAAACAAGCTTGCCACTATCGCAGGTTTCAACCAGGAGAATGTAGATTATCAGGTAGGACGTGACGTTGCCATGCAGGTAGCATCAATGAATCCTGTTGCTGTTGACCGCAAGAGCGTTCCTCAGTCGGTTATCGACTCGGAATATAATGTTGCTGTTGACAAGACTAAAGAGGAGCAGGTTAAGAAAGCTGTTGAGGCTGCGCTCAAGAAAGCCGGCATCAATCCCAATCTCGTAGACTCCGAGGATCANATCGCTTCGAATATCGCCAAGGGTTGGCTCACTGAGGAGGAGGCTGAGAAGGCTCGCGCCATCGCAGCAGAGGTAGGNCCNGCTAAGGCTGCCAATCTCCCCGCCGCAATGATCGAGAACATCGCCACCGGCCGTGTCAACAAGTTCCTCAAGGAGACTGTGCTCATGGAGCAGGAGTATCACCGCGATCCGAAGATGACCGTTGCAGATTATCTCAACGGTGTCGAGAAGGGTCTTGTAGTGGTTTCCTTCAAGCGCGTTAACCTCAACGAGGATTAATGAATTCCGGATTACCNTAAATCCGANTCTTACNTAAAATAGACACCGCGATTCCCTCCGGGGAGTCGCGGTGTCAGTTTTTATACCATGTAAGGGATCATGAGTCCGACATCGGGCAATCGTCAGTCAATTTCTCCGTCGATATCAGCGATGAATTCACCGATCANAGGATTGTTCTCTATGATATCNTTCAATAATTCCTGAGGGGAGAGACCTTGTGCCGCCGGACTNTTCTTGTCGATCTCCACTTCAAGAGTGAGATAGTCGTTTCGGAGAGCGTCGCGGAGGTAGGTTATGAGATCGGTCATGGCCGAATCGAACGCCTGGCGCAGTGCCGGATGATCGACCATCACTTTGTATTTCTCTTCAGCAATCAGCTCCGGCTGAGCCTTGCGCATTGCGGATATGAGGATGTGTTTATCGGGATTGCGNTCGATGTATGTTTGCCACGCATTGTGGAGCGCATCGAGGTCGATAGGCTCTTTCCTGCGCTCGTAGCTGTTCTCAATGCGGGGAGTNTCNCCCGNGGGTTTNACGGCTGTTTCCTTTCTGCGGCCTCTGACGGTTTTTTTGCCTGAGGNAGNGGTGGAGGCCGGGCTTTCCGGGGGAGTGGNNGCNGNTNGGGCTGCCGNAGCANCAGGGGCNGNCGGAGCTTCCGGAGGAGCANCGGCTCGCTGGGCTGCCGGAGCAACAGGGGCTGCCTGGGGATCCGGAGCCCTCATTTCAATCGGGCCACCATCTTTTGCTGCGGAAAGCTGGGGTTCTTGGGCGACCGGGGCCTGCGGAACGGGTCCGTAGGGTACAGGTGGATTAGCGGGGTCGCGAAGCGGGGTCAGGTCGCTATCCACCCGGTCGAAAGGGGGCGTGGGAGGATTGAGGAGTTGGCAGAGGCGGATGAGGGTCAGCTCTACGAGGAACTGTTTGTTGGAGCTCGCGCGGTACTCCGTGTCGCAGGCGTTCAATACCTTCATGGCGGCGTAGTGCCAGTTGACGGGAAGCGATTTGGCCTGGTCAGTGTATCTTTTGGCCACGTCGTCGGCCACTTCCAGGAGGGAAGCGGTCTCCGGGGAGTAGGCCACCATCAGATCGCGAATATGGGAGGCAAGACCGTTGACGAAGAAGAGCGAGTCAAACCCGCGGTCGCGTATATCTTTATAGATCATGAGCGCCTCGGGGACGTTGCCGGAGCGGAATGCTTCCACGAGGCGGAAGTAGAATTCATAGTCCAGGACATTGAGGGCCGCGATGGTGGATTCATAGGTGATGTTGCCGAATGAAGAGGCCGCCACCTGATCGAAGATAGAAAGGGCGTCGCGCATGGCGCCGTCGGCTTTTTTCGCGATCACGTTGAGTGAGGGCACGTCGGTTTGGATCCCTTCCTGACCTGCAACATACTGGAGATGNTCCACCATATCCTGGATCGTGATGNGCTTGAANTCGTAGATCTGNCANCGCGAGAGGATCGTGGGGATCACTTTGTGTTTCTCGGTGGTGGCGAGGATGACGATCACGTAGGCCGGGGGTTCCTCGAGGGTTTTGAGAAATGCATTGAAAGCCGCCGAGGAGAGCATA
>WFMA01000155.1 GCA_009177195.1 Bacteroidales bacterium
ACAAAGATATGCAGACCAGTCCAAGACTCAAGAAACCGCTTCTTTTCACGTAATCTTTCAGCGTAAACCTCAACCAATGGAGGGATAATTTGCTCTGAGATAAAGAAATTTGAGACAAGCGACTTATAAAGGTTATCCTTGGGCAATGAACGGTCAACAATCTTTTGCACAGTACCCTTAGGCGATACAATCATATCACACAATTCGATTACCAGAACTTCCTTACCGGAAATTTCGGTAAAATCAAAAGGCAAAAGATAATAAGGCTGTTCAGTCATGTATATCCTCCTCTGTTAAATCCTCGTCCTCGGCAAAAGCCTTGGCATATAGTATTGTTTTAATATCTCTTGTCTCATCTGCCACAATCTGCCGCAGTTTGAAATCATTCAGAGCTTGCATAAAACGCACTTCAAACGCATCTTCAGCCACATTAGAAGACGATATTGCAGTAATTTCTTCCAAGCTATCAGTAATAAGACGGCGGACAATTGAAAAATCGCCCGACATCCAGTAGACAGCTTTGGAGATTACGCTATCGCTATATATGCGTCTGTCTATTGCAATCGTCATTTCACTTTTGCTTTCTTTTTAAGTTTCTTTGCCGTCTTGTCATTTACTACGCCATCGGCTTGAATTTTATTCTTTGATTGGAAGTCCATTACAGCTTTCATCATTAATGTACTGTAATATGGTTGATTTCCATTATATGTCATAGANTCCGANGGAATNTGGTAGCCGAGAATATTCAAAACATTAACTAACTGAGCGACATCCGGACCGAAATCCTGATTTACATAACGTATCTCACGGTCGCCAAGCATTAGGTTGGTGTTCATAAATTCCCACTTCTCCAATGCGGATTGAGCAACAGTATCCGCAGCATACGTAGAAGTTAATCCCGCGTCACGTTGGAATTGATTGAATGCTTCTTCAACACGCTGGTCGTATACATAGTATCCATGTTTCTTTTTTAGTTTCTTCGGATTACGGATATAGCCTCTTTTATGAAGATAAGAAACTAACTGATTTACATCGTTCCCATATGTTTTTCTCCGTATTACACGCTCTCCAATCTTATACGAAGAATAATGTTTGGGCGCAGAATAACTTCCCTTCGAACTGCTATACGAGGGTGTCGAATGGGAATATGACGAAGTGCTGTACCCACCGGAAGAAGACCTATGAGAACTATGGGACCTATGGGAACTATGGGATCGGTGTGCGGCCACAAGTTGAGAGTCCCCATTTCGTAGTATTTTATATACGCCTTTAATGATTCTCTGATTTTTCGATATGTCTATTTGCTTATCGTCATTGTCAGATTTCATCGGGGCCGGGGTCGAAGGTACATTGGCCTCTACGTGTCCGCTTAGCAACGAAGCGGTTGCCGCAATCATCAGCCCCTTTATAGTTCTACTCAATTTATTTTTCATCGCTTATAACTTTTTAATTTTGAAAGAGTGGTTGAGTCCAAATTACCGNTTGGCTTGATCCCATGATAAGCTTGAAATGCTTTGACTGCAATCAAGACATCGTTTGTAAAGACATAATGTGATCCACTCTTTTTAAGTTTGGACGGCTCGGGAGAATATCCTGCATTTATCAGAAGCTGAATTAATTCGTCAACATCGAATCCAGATGTTTCTGCTTTAGCAGACAATTCTCTAAAGCCTAATGGGATAGTGGTCTTAGACGCATTCCAATCTTTAAGGGCAGAAATAACGCTGGAAGTTGCCTTCCCATCCTGTGTTAGACCGGCATCCTTCTGAAAATGCTTTATTGCATTTACTACGTTTGAGTCGTAAATATAATATCCTCCTTTCTTTGACACAACACCATCTTTTAAATAGTAATATCTTACGAGATATGGTACCAGTTGATCCACATCTGAGCCATGTATGCCCGATGAAAGTGTACGATCTCCGAGAGAGTAGTCGCCAGCCGTTTTTGCAGGAGGTGTATAAACGGACGAACGACTACTCCCACCGCCATAGGAACTTGAACTATGCGAATAGTGTCGATATCCGCTACTCGATGATCTATGTGAGGAGTGAGATCGGTGAGACGAATGGGAACGGTGGCCTGCGATTAGTTTTGCATCCCCATTCCTCAAAATTTTATATACATTCTTTACAAGTAGTTGCTGCCCTTTACTAACTTCAGGGGTTGCTCCTCCATTCCCAAGCCCAAGGTCTAAATCAAGAGACAAAGACTTTTTGGCATCCGATTTGGCAGTGCCGTGAAAAAGTGCTACTGTCGCTGACAGTAAGAGCGTTTTGATTATATTCTTAGACTTGCTTTTCATTTAGATTTCTCTTTAATGAAGTTTAACCAATAGTTGTCTGAAATCACCTCTATCATTTCATCCAGTTCTTGTTTGGAGGATTCAGACAGCTTGCCCTTATTACTATATATCTCGTTTAGCAACTGGTCAACGATAGCTGAGGAACGCACAGATAATGAGTTGTCAATCTGCTGGATAATATTTTTGTGCGCAATCTCTGAACTTCCGTCTAATACAAGATTAGACGGAAGTGCCATTGTTATAAGTTTTGCTTTTGCTGGTCTATTATTATTAATCAAGGGGGTCACTTGATTTTCCCATTCGGCTATGATCTTGTCAGATGCTTCTACCGCTTTAGAATGCGCTTCTTTCTTGTATGAGGATGATGAATAGGATGCGTTATATTCATTCTCTGCCTTCTGAAATAACGTGATTGCCGCAGCATAATTACCCTTTGACATCTCAGTGTTACCCGATGTCATGGTAGCTTCATATGTAGCTCGTGCCTCACTTGAAGAAGTGTATGAAATATAATTGCCGCCA
>WFMA01000037.1 GCA_009177195.1 Bacteroidales bacterium
TTGGTCTCTATCTGGACGAATTTTCCTGCATCATGAAGCCTTTCGACAAGCGAGGCTGTCAATTGGAGCGTGGGCTCCCCTCCGGTTATGACTACGTGGGCAGCTGGAAAATCGCTTACTCGCTTTACGATCTCTTCCTCCGGCATGTCGGAGTGAGAAGCGTGGTCAGTGTCACAGAAATCGCAATTCAGGTTGCAACCCGATAATCTTACGAAAATGGCGGGAGTGCCGGTGAAATGTCCTTCCCCCTGCAGGGAGTAGAAAATTTCATTCACTCTCATAGCTCCCCCTCCTCTTTTACGTATATCGCCGTGTTCCCCTCCGATTCCTGAACCTGAACTTTGTAGCATTCCGGAATCTGGTCGGCTATCCAGCGGGCTATGTTTTCAGCGGTGGGGTTGAACGGGAGCAGTTCGTTGAAGTTGCCGTGATCAAGATAGGAGTGTATTTTTTCTTTTATGTGGGTGAAATCACACACCATCCCGTCGGCATTAAGCTGCTGAGCCTTGCAGAATACTGTGATTATCCAGTTGTGTCCGTGGAGGTTTTCGCATTTGCTTTTGTATGATAATGTTAACCGGTGGCTCCCGGCAATCTCCATTCTTTTGGAAACGTAGTACATATATTGCTGTTCAGTTAAAGGAATAGACATGCTCCTGAACGACAAAGTTACCTAAAAAATGAATCAATGAGAAAAAATAGGTTGTTAAAATAACAGTATTGGTTATAATGAACGAGGCGGCTCCGATTGGAATCGCCTCGTTTATTTTATGCGTAAATTTTTGGGAAAGGGGGGAGGGGATTAGTATTCCTCGCCCGGAGCGCCGATGTTGTTAAGCTCCTTCACTTCCTGTTTTACAGTTTCGGGATCTGCTCCTTCGTAAGCACTGCCCTGTTCACCGGGTGTTGCGGCTTTCACCTCGATGTCTTTTTTCTTATCCTCTTTCATAATATAAAAGTTTTAGAAGTTTCTTATATCACTAAAACATCTGAAAGGTGTCGAAAGTTCGCAAAAGATACGAGGATAAAAAAGAGCCACAATCTGATTTATGACTGTGGCTTTACTTATTGAAGTTTGTGAAGTAGCCCATAGGAGAATCGAACTCCTCTTTCAAGAATGAAAATCTTGCGTCCTAACCGATAGACGAATGGGCCGTGACACATCGGATAAGTCATCCGACGCTTATCGATTCAGTTGTCTATTAAGCGGCGTTAAGCTTGTTAACGTGGCGAGACAATGAGCTCTTCAAGTTAGAAGCTTTGTTCTTTGAAATAGTGCCCTTGCTTGCGAGACGGTCAAGAAGAGAGCTAACTTTGATATAGGCGGCAGCTGCTTCTGTCTTGTCGGTCATTGCGCGAAGGCGACGCACAGCGTTACGAGCTGTTTTTGCGTAGTAACGGTTGCGGAGTCGGCGTGACTCTGTCTGGCGGATTCTCTTAATAGATGACTTATGATTTGCCATTACAAAAAATAATTCTATTTGTTGTTACTGTTTTGTTTTCTCGTAGCCCATAGGAGAATCGAACTCCTCTTTCAAGAATGAAAATCTTGCGTCCTAACCGATAGACGAATGGGCCATAACGGTCTTGCCGTAAAAGCGAGTGCAAATATAGGCGCTTTTTTTTGTTTCCGCAAATTTTTTTGAATAAAACATCTTTTACGACTCGTTTTTGGCGTTTTTAGCTGAAATTTTCGTTTGAAAACAGCTAACTTTGTCATAATGTTAACGCCGATTCATTGCATAGCCCTTCACACTGTGAGATATAATGACCGCAATAATATTGTGGCGGTCTACTCGTTGGAAAACGGCAGGATGTCGCTGCTTGTTTCGGCGGGTTCCTCTAAAGAAGCGCGTCGGCGCCGGGCGATGATGATGCCTATGAGCGTTATTGAATGTGTTGCCGATATAAGGCAAGGGCGTGACATCGTGTCGATTTCCGATGTGAGACCCTCGGAAGTGTTTCCCATGGTTCACTCTACCCCCTATAAGATGGCGGTGGCTATGTTCATGGCTGAATTTCTTGGGGTCGTGTTGAGGGAGTGCCAGTCTGACTCGCTGTTGTTTCGATATGTCTGTGATTCGATCAGGGAGCTGGATGCTGCCGATGATCGCGGCACGGCAAATTTCCTGATTGTGTTTCTTTTCCGCTTGACGAGGTTCCTTGGGATCGAGCCCGATACCGGAACCTACGAACCCGGGGCTGTTTTTGACATGGCTGACGGAATTTTTCGTCGGAGCATGCCGTTGCACAGCCATTTTCTTGACGGCGTTGAAGCGGCTGGGCTCATGGCGCTGTCTAAAATGTCGTGGAGAAACATGTCGCGGGTCCGTTTCAATCGCGCAGGGAGGCAGCGGGTCATTGCCGTTGCGTTGGAATATTACTCGCTGCATTTCGCATCGTTGGCGGGACTGAATTCTCCAGGCGTGCTCTCCAGGCTCTTTGATTGACGGATGTAAAAAACGCGGAAAACTTTTTAGCTGTCCGCGTTTGATATTTCACATTGAGGAAGTCGATTGCGGCGATTTCATCCGCTGATGCTGTTGTTGGTGGAATTACGATTCCTATCGTTGTTTCCTCGTCCTTTGATATTATAACACTCGTAGTAGGGGCAATGTTTGAACAAAGAATGTTAAAATGTAACAATAATGTAACAAGACGGAGTGGCAGCAATCTGTAAAAAAAGCCGACGGAAAAATTCCATCGGCTTTTCGTGCGCACGAAGGGACTCGAACCCCCACGTCGTCAGACACTAGATCCTAAGTCTAGCGCGGCTACCAATTACGCCACGTGCGCAAGATTTAGTGGTGCAAAGTTACAAACTTCCGTTTAAATAAGCAAGAAGAAGGAGCAAATATTTTTTGCCCCTTCCCCGATGATTATTCTACTGTAACTGATTTTGCAAGATTTCTCGGCATGTCAACGTCACAACCCTTCATGACTGCAATGTGATAGGCAAGCAGTTGCAAGGGTATTGATACGATTATGGGAGAGATACATTCCGGAACTTTCGGGATTTCCAAAGTGTGGTCGGCAATCTGTGGAATTGTGGTGTCACCCTCGGTCACTATGGCTATCACTGAACCGCCTCGCGCTTTCACTTGCTGGATATTGGAAATGATTTTCTCATGCAGCTCGTCGGTGGGCGCTATACACACGGTAGGCATCTCCCGATCGATGAGGGCGATAGGACCGTGTTTCATTTCAGCGGCAGGATATCCCTCGGCATGAATATAGCTGATTTCTTTCAATTTTAATGCTCCTTCAAGCGCGCTGGGATAGTTGTATCCGCGTCCCAGATACAAGAAGTTGTGAGCGTAGGTGAAGATGGATGAAAGACGTTCAATCTGGGGATTGAGCGAGAGTGTCTTCTTGATGAGGTCGGGAAGCTCGAGGATTGAGTTTGCCACCTCTGCCACTTTCTCGTCCGATATAGTGCCGCGCAGTTTGCCTATCGCAAGTGCGAGCATCGCCAGCACTGTCACCTGTCCCGTGAATGCTTTTGTTGACGCTACGCCTATCTCAGGACCCACATGGATGTAGGTGCCTGAATCGCTNTCACGAGCGANNNATGAANTGATCACGTTGCACACTCNGTAGACAAACGCACCTTTTTCTCTGGCAAGTTTGATGGCGGCAAGGGTGTCGGCGGTTTCNCCCGNTTGGGAGATAGCCATGACGATGTCGCGGGGAGTGATTACAGGATTGCTGTAGNGGAATTCGCTTGCGTATNCAACATGAGCGNNAATGCGGGCGATGGTTTCAAACATACGCGCTCCGATAAGTNCGGCATGCNATGACGTTCCNCANGCCACAATGATAATACGGTCGGCGTTGATGAAACGGTCGGGGTGGTCGATGATGCCCGATAGTTTCACTTCGGTGGCATTATTGACGATGCGGCCTCTGATGCAGTCCATTATTGAAGCGGGCTGTTCAAAAATCTCTTTTAGCATGAAATGGGGGTAACCTCCTTTTTCAAGCTGCGAGACTGACAGACGCAGGGTTTGAATGTCAATCGAGGAGTCCTGATTGTCGGTTGTGATGACGCGCAGCGGTTCGTTGCGTGTTATGATTGCTATCTCGTCATCCCTGAGATATACCACCTGATTGGTGTAGTCGATTATCGGAGTTGCGTCGGAAGCGATGAATGTTTCGCCTTCACCGATGCCGATGACGAGAGGCGAGCTTTTGCGTGCGGCGATAATAGTGTCGGGAGCGTCGGAGTCGATAACGGCGATTGCATAGGCGCCGATAACTTGATTCAGAGCCTCGCGCACTGCATCTATCAGCGAACATTGATTCGTCGACTGGATGTATTCAATCAATTGAACTACGACCTCTGTGTCGGTCTGGCTACGGAATTGGCATCCGTGTTCCTCAAGAGCTTGTTTAAGCACGCTATAATTTTCGATTGTGCCATTGTGCACAATCGCTATTTTTCCGCTGGGGCTGAATTGCGGATGTGCGTTTGTGTCGTTGGGTTCACCGTGGGTTGCCCAACGTGTGTGGGCTATGCCGATGGTTCCTGACGTATCCTTTGACTGGCAGAAGTTTTCGAGATCGTTTACTTTGCCTTTTGTTTTGTAGACATGCAAGATGTCCTCATCATTGATCAGCGCCACTCCCGCGCTGTCATAGCCTCTGTACTCTAATCGGTGTAATCCTTTGATCAGAATCGGATAAGCTTGTTGTGATCCGATGTATCCTACTATACCACACATAAGTTAGATAAAAAAGGTTAAATGATTAAAACGGGAAGCTTTTTATGGCTTGGCTTCCCAATAAGGAATGTTTACAAGCTTGATGTTGAACTTCAAGTTGCTGTAAGGGACGATGCTTCCTGATGAAGACGCGCCGTATGCCGACTGGTAAGGTATGACTACCTCTACCGAGTCGCCTACATGCATCTGCTGGAGCACGGTGGTCCATCCGGCGATAACTGCGTTCACTTTCGTTCGGAAAATCGAATCGCCGTATGCGGNATTGTTATNGCTTGAATCAAACNGCTNGTCGTTGTAAAGCCGTCCNATGTNTTTCACGTCANCTGTTGAGGTGTAGAATGGCGACAGGTTGTCTTTGGTCTCATCGCGGTCGTTGAACCAATGGACAAGAACGTAGTTGCCCTGATCGTAGTTGGGGCGTATCTTCTCATAGAAGAGTTCGCCGTCAACTGTCAAGGCTTCTTGCTCTTTTAGCCATTCGTTGTTTACCTCGCGCCAGTCGGCATATTTTTCCCATGTGTCCTCTTCGCTTTTGCATGATGCGATAGCGATGCACACGATTGCGGCTAATGCCAGAAAAGGAAATTTCTTCATCTGGAATTGCCGTTTAGAATTGTACTACCGGAGCTGTTTCGGCGCCGGCTGCCGCTTTAAACTGTGGTTTTGCCGAGAAGCCAAACCATCCTGCATATATTACTGTGGGGAATTTCTTGATTGAAGTGTTGTATTCCTTCACTGATTCCGTGTAGCGTCCTCGAGCGGTAGCGATACGATTTTCGGTGCCTTCAAGTTGGGTTTGCAGGTCCTTGAAGTTGTCGTTCGCTTTAAGGTCGGGATATGCTTCGCTCACCGCAAGGAGCGATTTAAGCGCTCCGGTAAGCTCATTCTGAGCGTTCTGAAATTTTTCCAGCGTCTCTTCATTGAGGTTTTCAGCATCGATGGTGATTGAAGTGGCTTTCGCGCGGGCTTCAGTCACTTTGGTGAATGTCCCCTCCTCGTGGGCGGCATACCCTTTTACTGTCGAAACGAGATTGGGGATGAGGTCGGCTCGACGCTGGTACTGGTTCTCTACTTCAGCCCAGCTCTGGTCAACGCCTTGCTGCTTTTCAACCAGCGAGTTATAGTTGCATGACGTGAGGGATGATAGCCCCACGGCAGTTATTGCTGCGATAAATAATTTGCGTAATTTCATATAAATAGATTATCCAAGTTTGCGAAGGAGAGAATTGATGCTCACTGTGTCATGGATGAGCTTGTGAAGGTCAGCTACGGGGACGCGTTTTTGTTCCATAGAATCGCGCTCGCGCAGAGTGACAGTGTTGTCTTCGAGAGTCTGATGATCGACAGTCACGCAGAAGGGTGTTCCTATTGCGTCCTGACGGCGATAGCGCTTGCCGATTGAATCCTTTTCCTCATAGTGAGTGGGGAAGTCAAACTTGAGGTCGTTCACGATTTCACGCGCTTTTTCGGGGAGTCCGTCTTTTCGCACGAGAGGCATTACCGCACACTTTACAGGTGCGAGAGCCGCCGGCAAGTGGAGGACTACACGTGTGTCGCCCCCTTCGAGCGCCTGCTCTTCGTAGCTTGAGCACAAAACCGAAAGGAACATGCGGTCAACTCCGATAGAAGTTTCGATCACATAAGGAGTGTAGCTTTCGTTTAATTCGGGATCGAAGTATTGGATTTTCTTTCCTGAGAATTTCTCATGCTGTGAAAGGTCGAAATTGGTGCGTGAATGAATTCCCTCGACTTCCTTGAATCCGAAAGGCATTTCAAATTCAATGTCGGTTGCGGCGTTAGCATAGTGGGCAAGCTTCTCGTGGTCGTGGTAACGATATTTCTTGTCGCCGAGTCCGAGTGCTTTGTGCCACTTCAAACGGGTTTCTTTCCACTTGTTGAACCATTCGAGTTCCTGTCCCGGGCGAACGAAGAACTGCATTTCCATCTGTTCGAATTCGCGCATGCGGAAAATGAACTGTCGCGCTACGATTTCGTTGCGGAACGCTTTTCCGATTTGGGCGATACCGAAGGGTATGCGCATGCGTCCTGTTTTCTGCACGTTGAGGTAGTTGACGAATATGCCCTGAGCGGTTTCGGGACGGAGGTAGACGGTCATCGCGCCGTCGGCGGTTGAGCCCATTTCGGTGCGGAACATGAGGTTGAACTGGCGCACTTCAGTCCAGTTCTTAGTCCCGGAAATAGGGTCTACGATCTCTTCGTCGATGATAATCTGACGAAGTTCGTTGAGGTCATTGGCGTTCATCGCGTCAGAGAAGCGCTGGTGCAGCGCATCGCGTTTTGCTTTGTGCTCTGAAATTCTCGGATTTGTTTCGCGGAACAATGCCTCGTTAAATGATTCGCCGAAGCGTTTGCGCGCTTTTTCAACTTCTTTCTCGATCTTTTCGTCGATTTTTGCGATTGCGTCTTCGATGAGCACATCGGCGCGATAGCGTTTTTTCGAGTCCTTGTTGTCGATCAAGGGGTCATTGAAGGCGTCGACGTGTCCCGAAGCTTTCCAGATAGTAGGGTGCATGAATATTGCCGAGTCTATGCCGACAATGTTTTCATGAAGTAGGGTCATTGCGTCCCACCAATAGCGCTTTATGTTGTTTTTGAGTTCGACTCCGTTCTGTCCGTAATCGTACACAGCTGATAACCCGTCATAAATTTCGCTTGACGGAAACACGAAGCCATACTCTTTGGCATGAGATACTATTTTCTTGAATTGATCTTCTTGTTGTGCCATATTGATGTCAATGTAATCTAAATGGATTATTTAAAGTTCACAAAGATACGCAAAAAAGATTATTTGAACAAAATTTCAGCGGTTTCCCCGTCTTTTAGGTCAAATTCTATTATTCCGTTNANTGCNATAGGGGCGCCGTTGAGAGTGGCGGATGTCGCTCCGACAGGGGCGAGAAGGCGTATTTTGTTTGATGGACCGCCCGTGAAAATAAATTTTTCAGGTTTGCCGTTGCTCCATGTCATTTCTTCGATTGTCACGCCGCCTCGGGTTTTGAATCCTCTCAGGGAGCCTGTGCTCAGTTCATTGGGAAGAGCCGGAAGTAGGTTGATGAAACCCTCATGGCTCTGAATGAGCATTTCCGAGATTCCCGATGCTCCGCCCCAATTGCCGTCCATTTGAAATGGAGGGTGGGAGCAGAAAAGATTCGGGAAAGTTCCGGCACGGTGGTGAGGATTTTCTGCGGTATATGCCGGAGTTAGAAGCGATTTGAAGAGCGAGTAGGCGCGGTCGCCATCCCCGAGTCTCGCCCAGAAGTTTATTTTCCATGCTCGGCTCCAGCCGGTTCCGCCGTCGCCTCGGGTGTCGAGGGTCTTGCGTGCCGCTTCGGCAAGTTCGGGAGTGGACACTGGCGATATTTCATTGCCGGGATGCAATGCGTAAAGGTGGCTCACATGGCGGTGCCGAGTGTCCACTTCGGGGTATTCCTCAAGCCATTCCATGATTCTGCCGTCGCTCCCTATCATTATAGGAGGAAGCAACTCCAAATCCGCTTTCAGCGTGTCGGCAAATTCGTGGTCTGTGTCAAGCCGGTTAGCGGCTTCAATCGTGTTGGTGAAAAGCTCTCTTATGATTTGGGAATCCATCGCCGGACCCAGGCATACGCTTGTTTCGATCGAGTCTTTTCCGAAAAAGAAAGTGTTTTCAGGCGATGATGAAGGTGCTGTCACGAGATATCCGTGTTTCGGCTCCCTTATCATCGTGGAGTGAAAAAACTGCGCAGCCCCTTTAAGGATGGGGTATATTTCAGCGAGATAGGTTTCGTCTAGGCTGTAAAGATAATGTTCCCACAGGTGGGCGCATAGCCACGCCCCTCCGGTGTTTGTCGCTCCCCATGAAGGGTGGTCGCCGGGGTCAGTGAACTCCCATGGATTTGTCATCATGTGCATCACCCAGCCCCGGGCGTTGTCACCGTAGAACACCTTTGCTGTGTGCTCGCCGTTTTTCACCGAGCGTTTCACGAGGTCGATGAGCGGGCGATGTAGTTCGTGCAGATTGCCCGGTTCGGCTTGCCAATGGTTCATCTGCACGTTTATGTTGGTATGGTAGTCGCCGTTCCACGGGGTGGAAATGTCATTAGCCCACAGCCCTTGCAGGTTTGGAGGCAGTGCTCCCGGCAAGGTGCTGCATATCAGCAGATATCTGCCGTAATTGTAATATAGCGCGGCAAGAGATGGGTCGGCGTGATATTGAAACTCCTCTATGCGCCTGTCGGTAGGAAGGTAGGCTATGTCGCCTTTGGGAAAACTAACGGTGGCTCGGTCGAAAAGCTGAAAATGGTTCTGTTGCCCTTCTTTCATCAACTCGGCTATGTTGCCCGATGCGATTGCCGTGTTCACGTCATTCTCCGCTTTGGTCAAATAGGTGGCGCCGAAAAGGTAGTTTGTGGCGGCTCCTATCACAATCCATGCTTCGTCGGCGGCGGTCACTGTGAGTGTTGAATCGGTCGACGCTGTNGATGCGCTCGNNCCTTCAGCTTTTATTCCGGCAACAGCGGCATATTTAACCCCGTCAGTGTTTTCAACACCGCTATCGAGGGTGCCGCTTATCATTATGCGGTCTTTTGCCGGGCTGGACACGCGCGCTCTTTCGGGGCGTGACAGTGATGCGGTAAATGAAATTGAGCCGGGCGATGATGCGGTGATGTGCCACACCATAACCTCCTTGCCCCTCGGAACACAGCATTCCTGAGTGTAGGTGGTGCCGTCAATAGTGTACTCCGAGGCGGCGGTAGCGGTTCTGAGGTCGAGGAAACGCGTGTAGTCGGTGGGATTGGCGCCTGAGTTCGGATACTTGAAATCAATATTAAGGTCGGCAAGCGTTTGATAGGCTCCGTAGGTGTTGCCCGATGCGTGCTTCGTTGGAACGAACGAGGTGTACATCAATTGTTGCGCCGAGTCGTTTTTCCCTTCGACAAGCAAGCGTCGTATTTCGGGAAGACTGGCTGCGGCTTGCGGGTTGTCATAGTTAGCTTTGGAACCGCTCCACATGCTTATCTCATTGAGCGCGATTTTTTCATTGCTCGGGTTTCCGTAAGGCATCATGCCCATCCTGCCATTACCAACCGGCAAAGTTTCTTCCCATATCAGAGCCGGCTGCTGATACCACAGGTGATGTTCGGGGGATAGGCGCGCAGTTGCTGAAGCATTTATCGTGTCGGCNGCTAAGACGAACGCGAGTGCTGTGAGGAGGTGTTTCATGGCGGTAAGGTTCATTTCGGTTTTTTGATTGTGGGTTTGGAGAGTTCTATGACTTGGAGATCTTTCATCGTGCCGTTGTCGATGACAAGAGTGACGAGAGTGCGCTGTTGTTGCCATCCTTGCGTCCCGGCAGCTCCCGGATTGATGTGCAGCACGTCAAGCTCGCGGTCAAACATTACTTTGAGAATGTGGCTGTGTCCGTCGACAAACAGTTTGATGCCGTTTTGACGCAACATGGTTTTTATCCCCGGCGAATATTTCCCGGGATAACCTCCTATGTGGGTGAGCAGCACTTTGACACCTTCCGTTTCGAAAATTTCCAGTTCGTTGCATTTTCGCCTCACGGTTCCGTGGTCGACATTGCCGGCTACCGCTCTTACTACCGGGGCGATCTCCTCCAGTTGTTGCAGGATGGAAATGTCGCCGATATCCCCGGCATGCCATATTTCATCGCATCCTGCGAAGTGGCGGGCATATCTTTCGTCCCAGCAGCTATGGGTGTCTGACAGTATTCCTATGCGTTTCATTGCTTGATTATTCTGACATATTCAATGAGTGCCGTGTTGTGGCTTGCGTTCATATTGTCGAGTTCATATTTCAGCCACAGATGATTCATCCCTCGGTTGAGTCTTATCGGCACCATGTTGCTGAACTCGGGAGCGTCCCATTTGCCTTCTCCTTGCTGCGGCATCACGACGGCGCCCGCTTCGGCTCCGTCGACGTAAAGCGTCCTGAGGGCGCATTTGTCTCCGCTGTCCACCGGTCCGTTGCCGTTGGTGTAGCTCACATCCAGCAGGTAATCGCCGCCGTCCTTGACTCTGACATTGAAATAGAGCGTCGTGTTATATTCAACCGTGGTTTCGACAAATTTCTTTGCCATACTGCGGTCTTGAATAAGAGCGGTGCCCGCGTCGCTTATTGTCGACGCAGGGATGATGATGGTCTGTCCCGGGTCGATATATTGATGCGTGGGTGCCGAAAAGCCTGTTATCCCATTTGCATTGACAGGCACGATGTTGACGGTGGAGTATCCTCCCTGCGGCAGGAATTGGATCGTGTCGGTCTTATACGTGTCCCGATAGTCGCCGTTGACGAATGTCTGATATTTGATTCCGTCGCTATAGTTGTCGATTACGCATAAGTCGTTATATTCCCATCTGGCGTCGGGGGTTGAAGGCATATATTNCGTTTCTGTGATTTCGACATCATGTTTCTTCGGTGGGCGATTGTCCATTATTATTTCGATATTCACTTCGCCGGTGATGGTGCCGGGAATGAAACAATTGGTTTGCGGAATGCCGTTTACGCTGAATGTTTTTATGCTTTCGCCTGTTCCATAAATTTTTATCGAGAGGGTTGCATTCCGGTACTTGAATTGGCTCAATGACTTCTCGCCGGGCAACGAAGCCGGCACGATGGGAGCGAACGATATCCCTTCAGAAGTGAACTCCATCCCTGCGATCACTCTGAGTACCATCGCCGCCATCCCGGCGGGGTTCCATGCCGATGGGTCGATTCGTGACAAATCGGCTTGCGTGTCGACGGGAAACGCGCCTTTTGCAGCGGCATACAGAGCTCCGTGATACAGCGTCGAGGCTAATCCTTGCCCTACGGCGGTCATGTTTCTTGCTTTCGCTGCGGCGATATTCCAGAATGCCTGTATCGTCGCTCTGCCGTTCCCGTTATCAATCCCTGCGGTCTCGTGGGA
>WFMA01000043.1 GCA_009177195.1 Bacteroidales bacterium
TTTTTCAAGAAGTTCATCAAGGCTTGCGGACTGCATCAGAAGTCTGTCAATATCCTCACGGAGTTTTTCACGTACCGAACCGGACGACTTGAATTCTTTTTCAATTTTTCTGATTTCATCAACATAACATTCCTGTGCTTCAAAACCATTTTCAGTTTCACGGTAGGGGATATTTTTTTCATCAAGTTTCGCCTGAACAAAAGCCTGTTTATCCGGAGATGAATAAAAAAATGATTTATACGGAGAAACTTTTTGTGTTTCAAGATTTTCATTTTCTTTTTCAATAAGTTTTAATTTTTCTTTTAGACGACGAATTTTTTCAGCAGAAATTTCTTCTCCGGAAACTTTTCTTGATGCTCTGAGTGCAGAAATAATTTTTTTCTCGTCCTGAGATTTTTTAAATTCATCAACAGTCTGATGTGCATACTTTGCATTTTTATCCTCACGCTCAAATCCATATTTCCTCAGAATTTTTTCCATAACCTGACGTTCATTTTCTTCCCATGCAACAAGTCTGTTTTCTTTAAAGTTTTTTGCAGTAAATCCTTGTTCATTGAGAGCTGCTTTCATGGAAACTCCCTTACTTAAACTATTTTTTCTTCCCTGCGTATAAAACGGAACAAAGTTTATATGTAGGTGCGGACTTGCTTCGTCCATGTGCAGAACTGCATTGAAAACGTGCAGATTTGGATTTCTTGTCTGAAAACTTTTCATATATTCATCAAGCATTCCTTGTGTGATTTTTCCATTTTCACTCTCACAGGGAGCTGTTTTGCTGTCACCGAACTGCACGATAATTTCATAAAAAGCTTCCTCTCTTTTACTTTTGGAAATGTGTTTGAAATAATCTTTTATACGTCGGCATGGCTGTTTTTGTTTGGAATTGTATTCAGCGAGTGACTCACTAAAAAGTTGCTGATATGCCTGTTGAACATCCTGTTTTATGTATGTGATATTTTCGGAAATTTTATCTTTGTTTACGTTGCTTGCAATGAATTTTCTGTTGTTGTGGTCAACGTTGGCTTCGTGTGGTACACTTGCTTTTCCGAGCGTAAAACTTGTGCTTAACTTGCTCATTTTTCACCTTTCTTTTTTCAGATTCTGCAATTTTTAATACTGCATAAACAAAACGGGTAGTGTTTACCCAATACCTGTTTTGCACGCCCCTTACGGAACTTGCAAAACAGGACATTCCGCTCCACTTCATTTATTGGGCAAAGTCTGCGACCTTGACGGCTGAAACTTTCCGACGGATTTTCACGAAAATCTGAAATTTTTTCTCCAAAAAAATCGTGCGGAAAGTTTCTTCTGCTCCGCAGACTGTGGAAATCCCCAGACCCCTTTTTCTTATTCTTATTAACTTTGTAGGCATTCATATTTTTTAATTTTCCTTAAACTTTTTCAGTCAGTATTTTCAGTTGCATTTACATAAATTGCAAATAATTTTATCAG
>WFMA01000104.1 GCA_009177195.1 Bacteroidales bacterium
TATCTCCTCTTCCTGTCGGAGCAGTTTCAGCCTCAGTCTTTTCATCCTCTTTGCATAGCACGAAGAAAACAGTGTCGTCCGACTTATTGTCGGTAGAATCGTTAGCTCGCTCTTGGGCTAAAAACTCCAAGCCATAGCAATCAGCGCGATATTTGCTTTGGAGCGTGAGTTTTTTCTCTGTGACATCGACACCGGTGTTATAGTAATTCATGAAATTCCATTCATCGCGACCGCACTCAGTTTCATAGTCCTGCTTCTCATATCCGACTTCCACCGTCGAATACAATATCGACGCATTGACTTTGCTATGAGCCTCCACTACATCGGTAAATACAATTCCCTGCTCAATATTACGGAATAACTCGCTACGGTGCATGAAGTTTATCGGTTGTGTTATCAGAGACGCGGCTTTCGCATCACCGACATATTCAACCATATCGCCGTCACCTCCGATGACATAATACTTCCGTCCGTCGTCGAATATGGCATCCTTTCGACCTTTCCCATCCTCATCGTTATACTTTTCGGAGCCCTTCCACCGAGTGTACATGTTGCCGGTTATAACATCGTACACATAAAAGCGCCCGTGTTGGCGGATGAAAAACGGTCCCAAATTAAAACGGCTGTCAGGAATAACGCCTTCGACAATGCCGCCGGAAGGAACGCCGTCAGCGATAGAACTGAATTTCAATATCCCGCCGCAATATTGAGCCGGAACAGCTTCACCCAACGTATAGACATAACCGAACACTGTTTCCATCCAATCGCAAAAGTCATTGAATGATGAGTATATTTTCGCTCCGGAAATATCTCGCACGCTTTCAGCAGCCAATAAATACGTCTTGGAAAGGCGAGGGTCAAAATCGCTGAAATGAGGAATCAGATTGAATTTGCCGTCACCAATCTTGTCGATCAACCGAGACATCAATGTTATAGGCTTGATCGCCTTTATACCGACTGTCTTGGCTCTGCTATCCCAATAAGCGGCAATTTTCGAGAACAGGGGGAAGCGCGGACCGCTTACGCCTGCGCCTAAAATGCCAACGATATCCGCCGTGTAGAATAATGCGAATTTTTGACCGGCAGGAATATCACTGAAATCAAATTCCATGACATATTTTCGGGAGTTGCAAACAGCGACAGTGTGATTTTTGCCCCCTGCCGCTTGCAAGTCTCCAAGTTCCCATTGCACCAATTCAGGCTTGTTTGTGACTGGCGTTATGTACGCCGAGTCCTGCATATCGGGTCCGGACACCTTAGCCCATACGTCTTGCGGAGGATTGGGATGCGCCCTTTTTAAATCTTCCAACGATGAGAACTCGCCTAAATATTCCCGTCCGGCTATGCCATGGTAACCGGATCCGTCGCCCGTCTCAATCCTTTCAGCCGCATAAGAGAACACTTTGGCGACATCTTCCGTGCCATCATCCTCCCCTTTAAATTTTTTGAGATATATTTCAACCGATTTGGCATATACCAATCCAATTCCGGGGTTATTCGTCCAGATTTCAAGTCTCATCTTGAGATTTGGCAACGGTCTTACCGCAGTTATGAAAGCGGAGCCTTTTTCAGTAGTCTGGTCTTCATACAATATTGGAGAGTTCTCGAATGTCTCAGAAGTTAATGAATAGGTNGGGAGANGTGACAAGGAGCCAGATCTGCTCAAAAGGACNGATCCGTCGCTACCGCTGTCATNTCCCATGATCNCATGGACGCATGAGTTCCGCATTGTCAAGCGGTNATAATTCAATATGCCCGCAGCTTCGATGTCATCATCAACGACAANCTCATATTTGGTGTTTTTGCGGGCTTTTATGAGCGCCGCAAGTCCGTTGTCGATGCAATTCACAGAAAAGACATAACCGTCCCATGTCACCGTCGAGAAGTTCAGCGGCGCTTCAAATTCCTTGCTCCACGACCAATCGTTGTTAAGAATATATATAGCCACTGCCGCATCGGCAAGAACGCCATCTTTGAGATATGCTGACATAAGCATATCGTATGCGGCGTTGGTGAACTCGAACTTGGATGAGAATGACCGCACCACACCGCTGAAATCAGCACGCTTGCAAGAGCATTGAACTTCATCCCAATTCATTACGCAATCGGAAGTCAGCTCGTTTTCCTTGCCAGCTATGGTCAGTGTCAATCTCGTCTTCATTGTGCCGAAAGTTGGTTTCAGCACAAAGTAAACTCATAAATCAAGCGGTTTCTCAAAATAGGAAATTCTTTGATTTTCAAGAATCCGCAAAAACAGGCTTAACCAACTGAATATCCGTCATTTTCACAGCCAGCAAGCATTCAAACAAATTGCAAGCAAGATGACCCGATATTAGCAGGAGTCCAACTTGCAATATAGAGAATCAAGCTGCGATGCAAATAAGATTCTCCACTTTGAAGCAACGGAAAGCATTGCATTCAATGTCAAAGTAGGCGAAAGTCTTGAATGAAGGCTTGGTAATCCTTTTGCCGTTGAGCGTGACTCCGGCAGGAAAGTTGCGGAGAGTTCCTATAGCCTTGCGGATAGAACCGTCAGCTTTTTGGTAATAGAAGGGCACCGGTCCCTGACGCATCTTCTTCGCAAGGCGGTAAAGCTCCCATGCCTTGATCATGCATATTTTCCACACTTGCTTGGTGGCACGCCAAAGCTGCCATGCGTACTTCATCACTTTCACTCGGAAATTCGACTTTTTTTCCATAATCTCAGAAGTTAATCGGTTTGACTTATATTTTATTATAGTATAAATATAGTCATAATTGTCGGAATGCAAACACTTTACAATCCTCCATTTTACCTCCTTAACTTATGTCAAATAATGTCAATCCGAATATCCGTCCAAAGCGTTCCTGATAGCGGCTCGTCCGGCGGCTATTCTACTCTTCACAGTACCGGTCCTGATTCCTAACATCCCGGATATCTCATCATAGGAATACCCCTCGGCATACAACAGCACGCATTGCACTCCGACTGCCACTCTTGAGCTACGGCGGACGGCTTCCAGGATATCATTATAATTGGCGAGGTTGTCAGCCATCGATGATGCGGGCGTGTCCAAGTCGTCAGCGAGCGCCATGAAAGGCACACACTCCTTCCGGGCGCGCTGAGTCTTGAAGAGATTGGTCATAACTGTCAACGCCCACGGTTTGAAGTCACGAGCGTTGTCGAATTTCATGCGATTTGCATATATTCGGCAAAGCGTTTCCTGGGCGAGATCATCGGCATCGCACTTGTTTTTGCAGAAACGGAAAGCAATGCGGGCAATCCAACCAAGATGCCCGATTACCACATCATCGAAACGCATAGGCTATTCCTCCCGCGCGTTTCGTAAGTGGAAAAGCCGTTCCCTGCGGCTTTGGTTACGTAAAGCCACGGCGGTATTATGGAGGCGGTCTATCACCTCATCTATTTCTGACCGTTTTGGCGTAAGGAACCTGCGAAGTGATGTCATTTCGGCTACGAGCCGGTCACACTTACGCTCGACACGTCCGATGCGCGCGACTATGACCGATATTTTGTTGCTTTTCTTGCTCATAATCTATTCTTTAGATGTTTATGAGCATTACTAACAACGATTATGAAAAGTGCGGCAGATATAAAAAGGAGATAAACCTCAGTTCACCTCCTTTCATTGCGACAAGCATCTACTGCCTTTTATTCATAGCAGCCATCTGCGCCTTGATTTGCTTGTGGGCCTGATCAACCATACAAGCGAATTGCGATGCCGATATTGTGTCAAAATCAAACTGGAATTTAAAATAGGTCATCAGGGATGCGGCTTGACGGTCGAACTGTATGCGTATCTCCTCCGGAGTCGGATCTTTTTCGCCATNATCACGTGCCTGCTNATAACGGTTTACATTAGTCTTGGCTNGTTTGAGCAGTNGAGAAATTTCCACTGACACTTGCCTGTCNTCCANGCTNCGGNAGATGCCGTATTCTNTCATCACGNCCCGAGCATCATCAANCGCCCCGAGGGCAATAGCGTTGTTCAAGCATTGGAACATCACAAGCTCAGCCTTTGCCTTAAGACGCTTGGCGTGGTCAGACAAGAATATCTTCGATCCGGAGCTGTCGGAAAGCCGGGCGTAATCGAAAATTATGCGTTTACGCGCCTTTTGAAGTTTGGCAGGAGTCGCAATCTCCCCATTGGGAGTCAACACGGAGGTGTCTCCGCACACTAAATCTATATACTGACGCATTGTTAGTTCAGAAAGCGTTTTTATCATAGTCCGTACAAAACTTTTAGATGTTCATAATTGGCTCGGTTAGCGAATTTACGTTGTGCCTTCGTCTGCATTTTGATCAGGTAGCCGAGAAATGCCACTTCACGCTTCAGATCCGAATAATCATTGTTGACTATCACCTGCGGGGTATCGCTTATCTGCTGAATCGCCCCTGCGAGGTCAGCATTGGAAGCGATGAACTTGTCAGCATCCGGGAACACCTCCGCTCCCTTCGGCATATCAATGAGCGTAGGAGTATCGGGGGTGAGGAACATATTGCCGCCGTATGACACTACCTCCTGACGACCGCCATCACCGACGATAGCCAAGCCTCCGGGATGGTCTTTCGTTCCTTTGGCATACTTAGGAATCGGGGTCGCAAGGATTGTAGCAATTTGAATTGCGCCCATAGCTCCGGCAATGGCGGCTAAAGCTATATTGGGAAGAGCTTGNGTTATCGNAAGGGCNGTTGCAATTCCTGCCTGCGCGAGACTGTTGNCTTTATCCCATACAGCCTGTTTGTGCTGCAACTGCTGCTTCNTCCGCTCCANCTCCTCATTCTTTCGGGCNGTCNTTTCCTCNGNGGCTCGTTTGCGGGCTTCNCCTNCCTCCTCGNNGATCACATTTTNCTCGANCAATNCGGATATACGTTCCTGTTCGGCTTCGCCGGCTTCGGCGTTTGCTTCCTGTTCAGCCTCTATGCGTTCTATCTTGGCATCGAATATGGTTGAGGCGAGTTCATTGATGGTATTGAGTGCGTCGGAAGCAACTTGCAGCCACCTCTGAGCATTCGCGATACGTTTTTGATAAGCCTGAGTGTCATTATCGACTTGACGCTGATTCTCGGCAATCACGGCATCCGTGACGGCTTTCTCTAATTCAATCTTTGCTTTGGCAAGCTGGTCCTCAAGTTTGAGCCGGTCTTCAGCTGACAGATCCTCAATGTCCAGCATCCGCTCAATGGAATCAACGGCAGCCTGCGCCTTCTGATGCGAATAATACTCAGTAAGCCGGGCTACTGACTCCTCATGCTTCCGTGTGATTTCCTCACGCTTAGCCTGATTGTTGCCAGCGGCTTTCAGTTCCTCGGCATACTTGGCGTTGAGCTTGTTGAGCTGCTGATTATAGGCATTGTCAGCGATAGCTGACTCCGCAGCATATGCCTGCTGCGACTTCTCAACCTGTTTATCCGCATATTCTTCGAGCATTTTAACACGCTGCCTATCAAACTTGTCGTTAATGAGAGTTACATCGGCTCCGGTTTTCATGGCGGCTTCAATCTCTGCGTCACGTTGTGACTCAAGCTTGGCGAGTTTCAAGTCAAGCTCCTCCTTGCTACCCTCCTTTACTGAGGCAAGGCGGTTTTCAAGATTAGTCTTGGCAAGTTCTCGCTGGTAATTGAGTTCACACCGGGCGACTTCTTTCTCGCATTGCTCGGCAAGTTGAATACGGAGCGCAGCCTGAGTTTCACCCTCGCCTTTTATTTCATCGAGCTTCTTTTTGAACTTCAGCCGTATGAGAGCGATCTCTTTTTCGTGCCCATCCTCCAGTATCGAAATTTTAGATTCCTCCAGCTCATGAAGCCGTTTCAATTCCTCCTTGGCTCGTTTTTCGGCTTCCTTGGCAAGCTTCTCGGCTTCTTTTTCATCTATACCTCCGTCAATGGGCGCGGGCTTGTTCTTCGGAACATTCCCGTCGGGTTTATTACCACCGGTATCCTCATCCAGTTTTAGCGAAATCTTTCCCATCTTGCCCTCAAGCGTGTTATTGAACGCATCAGCCGTATTGGCGGCTATGTTTTTGACCATCGTCTCCAGATTGCCTTTCAACGCATTCATTCCGTCTTGCCATCCTTGCTTTATCTTATCCAAATCAAGAGTGAAAACTCCTTCGATGACTGTACCCAACGACTTGAAGGAGTCGATAGTCTGGCTAAGTATGAATTTTGCCACCTCCCATAGTGTTTTGAACGAGTTGACTATGCTGTTCACACCTCCACGGACAACAATTGATTTGTTGTATAGCTCAATGAACCAATTCACAATGTCAACACATCCTTTAATGATACTGGTTATACCCTGTATGACGAATGTTTTCGCTTGAGCGGTCATTGTCTCAAACGATGTGCCGGACATCTTGAACACCGACATAAGCACCTCATTGAGTTCCCGCTGGGCGTTCATCTGCTCCTCGTTGACCTTGCCGAGTTCACCCATATTTTCCTTTGCCTTGTCAAGATTGGTATTTATATCGGCTATAGACTGGATAAGCAGCGTTCCTCCCTCTGCCGCNGTACGTCCGAACACGNTCTTCATAATCTGCCCGGCTGCCTGCGAGTTTTCCGGANGCTCTTTCAACTTACCTNCCACTTGCTTGACCGCATCCAACATGGATATATTGCCANNCTCCAAGTCTTTCTGCATCTGCTTTGCTGATATGCCGACGGCATCCAGCGATTCCTCGGTCTGTTTAGTCATCGATCGTAGCCGGGTTCCCGCCTTGACGATGTTCTGAATGCCGTCCTCATTGAAGATGCCGTTGCGGGTTTCTGCGAGAATCGCCATGAACTCATCGGCGCTNACTCCGGCATCTCTCATCGCAGGGGCAAACCGCTCGATATTGNCGACCATATTACCGGTCATGTCGNCNCCNGCNGCTATGCCGTNCTTCATTTTCCCGTATGCTTCATCCCAAGACATGCCGAACTGCTGGACGAGAGTGTTTGCCGCTCCGATTGTGACATCGTACCCCTTGCCCATTTTATCAGCAAGAGTCTGCATATCGACGGTAACCTTGTCCGCAGCCTTTCCGGTAGCGCCAGTGAAGTTTTCCGTAAGACGCGAAGCCTCGATGAGCCCTTTGTTGTAATCGTACCACCATTTGAACCCTGCGACAACTCCGCTTATGCCGAGAAATGCCAGCACCCACGGGTTAGACAACAATCCCATCAGAGTCTTGCCGAATGCAGACGCTTTGGTCCTGACGCCATCAAGCACGCTGCCGCCTTCCCCTATTTCTTTGAAAGATGAGCCGAGATTGGCGTTAATTCCGATGAGACTGAGCATAGTTTCAGCCACACCCTCATTTTTCTTTTGCAATTCTTCCGCCTCTTTAGCGGCTTTTCTCTCCTCCTCAGCAAGTTTCTTCTCCTCTTCGGCGAGTTTTTTGGCGGCTTCGGCAGCTTCCTTTTCGGCTTTCGCCTTTTTCTCGGTGGTGGAGGTTGATTTTTCTATGACCGCATTGTTGGCGTCAATCTTATGATTAAGGGAGTCAATTTTCTGCTGCGCGTCATCTGCGGAGAGATCAACGTATTTAAGAGCCTCCTGCAACCGTTTATTCTGAGCTTCAGCCTCAGCTACGGTAGTTGCTTCCTTGTTGATGATGTCGGTCACATCGGTCAAGGATGCCTTGTTGCTTGCCAACTGCTCATCTATAGTACGCAGCGTGTCAGCGTAGTTCGCATCAGATTTGTCAAGCATACGCCTTGCTTCTTCAAGGATCTTGGTTTGGTCAACCACATCCTGAATTGTTTTGGGAGCCTGCGCCAAAACCTCATTCAGACTTTCAGTTGAAACAACGCCTTTTTGACCGGCAATGGCGTAATTGCCGACATTGCGCTGAAACTCGCCCATGTCAGCAGCCACATCTTTCAGATGGGCGTCGAGGTTCTGAATAGACATCTCAAGCTCTTTGCCGAAATCCGCATTACGTCCCTCTTCGCTCAAATCCTTATAGGCTTTTTTGAGCAATTCAAGTTGCTGCGCCATGTGTACGTAGCTGCCTTCCTGCGATTGTGCGGCTTTTTCCTCAGCCGTCATGATCTGGGTGAGGGTTCGTTTCTCTTGCGTAAGGGAGCGGTGTCGCGCGATGAGTTCAGCTTGCGCGGCGGTGAATTTATCCATGGATATGCGCCCAGTCGACAACAGTTTCTCATTGTCCTTCTGCTCTTTGGTATTGGCTTTCAACTGAGCATTGACATTCACGAGGCTTTGCAACTGCTGCTCATAAGTGTCATGGAACTGTTCGAGGAGCTTTTTAACTTTCTCCTGCTCGGTGTAGGCTTCACGGGTGGTTTTGTTCACACGCTCCTGCTCCATCAATTGCCGGGAAATGGTGTTGGTTGTGTTGGCAGCTATGCGGTTTTGCTCATTAAGGGCGGCGCTATGTTTTTGTGTAGCCTCAGCCGCCTGACGCTGTAAATCAGCAACCTGTTTCGTGAGTTTCTCCAACTGGTCAAGTCCGTCGACCGGAGCCTTCAAACCTTTGGCAAGTTCGGATGCCGTCTGTATATAGGCTTCCTTCGCCGACAACAACTCTTCCTTTAGACGCTTCAATCCGTCTATGGCTGATTGATCTACGAAATCTGTAATTTTATGGTCTGCCATGTCAGTATTCGGATNTGTATTCTATGATTGGNTTTGTAATTCTATCATTTATGGGGCAAAAACTGTANGTGCCGTCTTCGTTTCCGACTATAGNNNCNGTAGTCTGCTCNATTTTNGCGAACNCTTTTGCANGCCGCNGGANNCGGTNAAGGT
>WFMA01000073.1 GCA_009177195.1 Bacteroidales bacterium
TGGCATCGGGATGGTTGCTTGCGTGTGACGCGATAGCCTTAGCGTCGTGATTGACGCAGGCGATGACCTTAGCGCATTCCTCGCCGTCGAGACGGGCGGTGTTGACTCCTGTCGAGGTTCCTCCGGCGCCGCAGAAGAGGTCGATGTAAAGCAAATTGATCATGAGCGTGAGATTTTAGAAGTGTTGATGATGAAGCCGTCTAATCCGGCAAGGAGGGGCAGGTTTTCGTAGTCGATTTCCATTGTTGTTGATGTTTTTGTTATGAATTCAATTTTAGTATTTTCAAGAATTAACAGAATCTTGATTTATCGGCACGCAAAGTGGTTTTTAAGACAGTTTACGGATTGCCAACTAAATCCTTTTTGTATTCTTCAATGAAAATTTAAGGTTACACTCCTCGTTGGTGAGTTCAACGATCATTCCGTTTGTATGAGGTGAGTCTGTCACCATCGTTATAGCCTTACATTTGCGACCGTCTCTAAAATAGACTGTCTTGTCCAGATTTTGTTTCTGGAGTTCTTTGATTAGTTCTTTAACTGTCATTTTTCGGTTTGTTTATTTGGTTTGACTTATGCTATATTTTCAAGAACCTTGTCAATCTCTTTCCTTAGTTCACTCAAATCTTCTTCACTAAATTCTGACTTCTCTTCTGTGTTTTCATCATAGTGAGATGCGGTGATTTCAGTCACCTCTCCCCATGCACGTATTAATTCACAGTAAGGAGGATTCCAATAATCTCCGGGGTCGCTGTCACATTCTCCACTGCAACGATATGAAATTTCGATGCACCACCCATCCTCCTCATAAGTGAAATAGTTTTCGATGTAATCATCGCATCGTCCCCAGCCGTCCTCGTCTCGCTCAATGCAGGAATCTCCGATTAAATGCTCATTGTTTTGAACAAGTTCGATGATGACCGGAAAGAGTTTTTTAAGATCTTCAAGAGATTTCATATCTTTGAGTTTATTGATTTGACTTGTAGTTTGTTACATTATAAAGATAGTCATTTTCAGCGGATTACAGGCAGTAAATCATCCGCCATTTTATTATAAAGCCGCTAAAAATGACCACCTTAACATTAGTCAAATAGTGTCAATTCACAATCTCGTCAAGGAACGAGGTCGTCAAAGAGTCCGGGCTCACGTGGTGACAGAGCAGAAAACTCATTTCGGAAAAAATCCTCTTTTGTACGCCCCATTTTCTTGCCTTTTCGGGTATGAACGTCATAGGTATAAGGCGGAATCTCTATCGGATAGCGTCTGACATCTTCAATCCACATCTCCACCTCCACATCGTTGCGGTCGTAGATGAAGTTTTGTAGATGATCCGCATCACGGCTCTTACGACACTCACACAGCAGAATGACTGCCTTACTCACGAAGATACGTCCTTTAGGGTCTTTCTTGCCTTTGTTGACCAACTCATGCCCCTGCCATAACGCTTCAATCTCTTTTGTGACTACACCATAGCAGTCTTCGGCGCTGATCGTGAACAGACGCTTCCACACATAANCCAGATAACCGCTTGACCACAGTNCNAAGGNAAAGAATCCCGCCACTCTCGCATCAGCTCGACGGATGGCTTTCTGCATCGCTGAGCTGACCTCGAAAAAGTCATATCCTTGTATAGTTCTAATTATCATAACTCACATTTTAATCTCCTTGTTTTCAGTAAAGTTAACCATAAAAAGCTGATAGCAAGCAACAGAATTGCCGCCATTTTTACGCCTTAACTTTTACTGACGTTTGAGTTAGAATTTGAACTTGCAAGAGATATTATATTCCACAAGCTGCCGTGTCTCATCCTTGCCATTGCGAGTCTTGCCTTTCATGCTTATGCTATCACCGAAGTGTTTTTTGATAAACATGATAGACCGCCGCTCTTCCTCCTGATTGCGTATGGACGCCAAACCACCCTCGCTGACAAACGTGCCTTTCTGGGCGAAGTTGTAGCGGAGGTCGGTCAATATACGTCGCTCCTTGAACTTCATGTAGCACGAAATCCAAAAGTCCTCTTTCAACTTCAGCTCCTCGTTCCACCACACGTTTTTATTGTAACGGACTCCATAGGAGCAGCCGGTAATCATATTCGAGAGCGAGTAATATGCCGTCTCATCATACATCACCGGCGAGATTCTTGATGTGAAACCGAACAGGTGAATGTCAAGAAGGCAAGCTATATCATAGAGATTGCGGATTATCGCCGTAATGGCGGCAGGATCTTTGACAACCGTCAACTCTCCTTTCTCAGCCATTAGATTTTTCACCGCATGAACATCATCATCAATCATGAACACCTCGCCGAAGTGCTTTGCCATCCAATTCCGTTTTGGAACAAGCCCGACGACATTATCGGGATGTGTTACAATCTCGCACTCGGGGTTGAACTGTCGGTAGATGTCAGCCTGACTCTCTGCGACGCATATTATCGGATCGGTGAGCAGTTTCTTAGCGAACACCCTGTCATGTCGCTTATGGCTTGGTATTACTATCTTCAAGGGCATGGCGCACATCTTTTATGTCGACAACATTACTCTTGCTCACTTTGCCGGTCTTGTAGGAACGCATACGCTGCATTCCCAGCCTCTCACGGAGCCAATTACTGTCAACTTCATTGGCTGATGATATGATAAAAAGCTCGTGCTTCTCATCGAACTTCGGGATTAACGGATATACGGCGCTCTCATCGGTGATGGCATCGAATCGCTCCTTGAACTTGTCAGTCTGTTTTTCCGGGGCAAATTCCACGCCCCAATCCTGAAGCTCATCTTTGTCCCATTCGTTCGCCATCACATCCATGTCGTTCTCGCCAAAGTTCACATTGTCTTTCGTAGCGTATTCACGCAGTTTCTTAACGTCGGTGGATGGGTCAAGGACTTTACACGGCAGCTCTTTGTAGCCAAGTTCCTTGCAGGCTCTCAACCGCAAATTGCCGCACACTACAACATAGCGTCCTTCAGGATAGGGATACACTATCAGCTCACGGAGCTGGAGCATTTCGGGCGATTCCGCAATGCTCTTTTTCATCGCCTCATAGCGATAATCCCGAAAGAACCGGGGATTCTTCGGAAGTCCTTTGAGTTGCCCCTTGTTGAAGTCAAGGAGCGAGATCGGTATTGTCTGTGTCATTATGCTTAATACTTCATCGGATTATACTTCATCTTTAAACAGTCTTTGACCAAACCTACTTAGAGCCTTTGGCGTAAGGCCATTGCCCTTGTGGATAGTCTGGGTACCGCGAACGGTAGCTGGAAACATCCTTTAACAACTGCTCTATGTCGTCACAGTTGAGCTTTTCCAAGAAAGCGACAAGCCAATTTATCGTGTCAGCAACTGCGATCTCAGTGCTTGACCACTCGTCAAGCGTTCTATCCTTCGGAATGACGAGTCCTTGGTCTTTCCTGACTTCAAACGCGAAATTAAGATGGACGAGAGCTTGCAGCAGATACGCTTGCGGAGCTGAAGCAGAACCGACACGACCGCTTGCGATGGCATTGCTCATTGCCTCCTTGGCGAGTTTGTTGTTTATGACTATCATTATTTAACATGGAGGTATTATGGTAATGACTGGTTACAGTTCGCCACAGGTTCATTGGTTTGACTTGTCTTACTCATAGGAATTAGGAGGAGATTTGTTCTTTTGCATGGCTTTTGGGTTAGAAATCGAATAGTGTTTTTTGTCAGGCGGATGCCTCTATTTTTTTCAAATATATTCCGTACAGCAATAAAAAAGTCAGCGCCAATATCCGTGATGGGTATTGGCGCGGAAGATGATTAATCGCAATGTGTTATTTTTGATCGCAGATTGCCACTCGAAGTCCCTTCCTTATAAGTTTAGGAATGTAGGAGTCTAAGGCATGATGGGGAAAACCCGCAATCTCTATTCTTGCGGATTTACCATCNGCTCTTTTGGTGNGAGTTATNCNCAACACCTCCGAGACTTTAACCGCATCCTCGCCGAAGCACTCATAGAAGTCGCCGACACGGAAAAGGAGAATTGAGNCGGNGTGCTTCTTCTTCATTTCCTCGTACTGCTCCATAAGCGATTTGTCCGAGGTGGTCTCGTGGATTACCGACTCGGCTTGGTNGGCTTTNTTCTCAGTCTTGATTTTCTTTCCATGAACATCATAGCCAAGTTCTTCAAGCCGCTCCTTAATTTTATCGTTCCTCTTCTCGGTCGCTTGGATAATTTTCATATCCGACTCCTGCACGTCATCGGGTTTCCATTGCCTAATAACCTTGGAACAGATGTGAGCGGTAAGCGCGCCGGGATACCATCCCTCACTCATCTTAACTCGCAAATATTCGCGATACCACAAATCACGGTCATCTGCGTTGCCCTTGGATATATCCATTATTTGCGACACTGTCGGTCTCATGCCCGAGGACTGGCAGATTTTGTAATACTTGGAGAAGAACTTGGCAGGGAGCTGGCTAAGAATCAGAGCGTCGAATCCGATTTGCTCTTCATCTTTGAGTGGACCGCGGCGGCGAGTAGTGCCCAGCTCCTTTGCCATGTCTGAGTGATTTTTGACAAGTTTCTCGTTACAGATCTCCAGATTACGCTTGTATTGTCCCACCAGTTTCACAGCCTCGGGAGGGGCGATCTCTCCGGGCGTGGCAGGAGCGTCCTTTGAAATAGACTTGATATAGTAGTATGCAACCTTCGGGTATGGCAACTCACCATTGCCAAACACATCTATGCACCTGTAACACTCTCCGTTTTTAAGCATTTCCGGGATTCGATCATCTGTAGCGCTGTAATATACACGGTTTCCGAACACCTCACTCGGTTTCACCACCTCGAAACCTTTCCCTGCGATTTCTGCGATCACTTCATCGTGGATGCGTTGCGCTTCCGCATTCCAACAACTCGCAGTGTCGATGAGGACTGTTTTACCATATTCCAAAGCGTCACCCTTCTTAACAAGATCATCGCTATTGCTCTCAACGAAAT
>WFMA01000038.1 GCA_009177195.1 Bacteroidales bacterium
GAGTCCTCATGGACACCTCCCTCAAGCAGGCGCGAGCCGTGGCGCCCTCCACCCGCCTTGTCCATGCCTCCGCCCGCCGGCACTCCGCCATCCGCGGCTACTCCTTCCACCGAGCCGCCCTGCTCCACTGCGACCGCTACCCATGCACACGCTGGAACGAGGGATTCGAAAACGCCCTCGCCGCAGCCGTCTCCGGAGTCCCCTCTTCAACGGGCTCATTCGTCATCGTCCATGGCGACTACCGGCGCAACACCCACTTCCGTTACGCCTTTATCCACTACTCCTCCCTGCGGGACGACGAAGCGGCGTTCCTCGCGCTCGACCTCGCCCTCCCCGCCGACTACCGCCCCATGCGTCGCAAGATACCCTTCGGCACGCTCCCCGAAGTCACATTCGAGGAATGCATGCCGCCGCGCACCGACGAATACTATCTTCTGCGCGACTACGGCGAATACCGGCGGCTGGCGATCTACGAATACGAGCGTCGTCAAGCCGCTGAAAAAGAGCGGCAACGGCGCGTCAGGGAACAACGCCGCGAGGCGCTCAAAAAGATCCCCCGCGACCCCGTCATCCATCCTTTGAACTACAAAGTGCTGCCACGCCAGCTCGACAACGACACCTTCCACCGCCGCTCCACCCAAAACGTACGCAAACAGCACCCCGCAACCCCAAAAGTAGGGACATGGCGCGCCATGTCACCCAACGAAGAGCTGACCGCACCCCAAACCGTACGGCACGCCAATGAACACCTCACCCTCATCCTCCCTGCCCCGGGGCTGCGGCAAACACCCTCCCAAGCCTTGAGCTGCTAAGCGGCAGCTGCCCCCGCCAAGAGCGCCCGCGAGAACCACGCCCACAACACAGGACACAGGCTCGCCCCGCCAAAACGGCAGCAAAAGAACATTGACTTAATTATTTCAATATCTACTGACCCATAAAGTGGGAGGTAATTCGCAATCTTTAGCGCCATTTCTCAATAGCAAGCCTACGGGTTTAAATTAAAATTGTTAAATTTGCATTCTAAAAAGGAGTTTGAATGGACGTGGATATCATACTTGGTGTCATTGCAGGAGGAGCTCTCATCTACGGGCTATACAAAGGCTTCATAGCCCAGCTTGCATCCATCGGCGGACTGATATTGGGGATTGTCGCATGCCGGCTATTTCATCAGCAAGCCGGCAACTTGATGATGACCCTCTTCCCCACCGCTTTCTCTTCGGAAACCGTCGCCGTCATCACAGGAAGTCTGATACTATTCCTTCTCGTTTACTTTTTCATCGCAGCTTTCGCCAGGCTTCTCAAACGCCTGACACATGCCCTCTGCATGGGATGCATCGACCGTTTGCTTGGCGGAGCGGCNAGTGTGTTTAAATGGCTATTACTCAGCAGCATCATTATAAATATCTGGCATTTTATCGCTCCTGAAAGTTCTATTTTCACATCAGCCCATGTAATGGACGGACGGCCGTTTAAGGCGGTTATGGAACTTGCACCGAAAATTTTCGGCATTGTGAGTGAGCAAATTACACTGCCCGATTGTTAATCAATTGAATAACTCATGAATATGGATAAAGATAAAAACGAAGATAAAGACAGGGAAAAGAAAAGCGACACCGGTAAAATAGTCAACGACATCACCGGCGACAGCTACAAATATGGCTTTACCACCGATATAGATACCGAGATCATTCCCGTGGGATTGAACGAAGATGTCATAAGGCTCATTTCAAAAAAGAAAAATGAGCCGGAATGGCTTCTTGACTTCCGTCTTAAAGCCTATCGTTATTGGCTTACGTTGAAGATGCCTGAATGGGCTCATCTNACCATTCCCCCCATCGACTATCAAGCAATAAGCTACTATGCCGCGCCTAAGAAAGCTGACGGACCTAAAAGCCTTGACGAAGTCGATCCAGAACTGCTTGAAACATTTGACAAACTCGGAATCCCCCTTCAGGAGCAAAAAGCCCTTGCCGGCATGGCGGTAGACGCTGTATTTGACTCTGTATCGGTCAAGACAACCCATAAGGAAAAACTTGCCGAGCTCGGCATCATATTCTGTTCGATATCAGAAGCGGTCAAGGATTATCCCGATCTTGTCAAAAAGTATCTGGGTTCAGTCGTAAACTACCGCGACAACTTTTTCGCCGCTCTGAATTCGGCGGTATTTTCCGACGGATCATTCGTCTATATCCCAAAGGGCGTGAGATGCCCCATGGAATTATCAACCTATTTCCGCATAAATGCGTCAGGAACGGGGCAATTTGAACGCACTCTGATTGTTGCCGACGATGATGCCTACGTAAGCTATCTTGAAGGTTGCACCGCCCCGATGCGCGATGAAAACCAGCTTCACGCCGCAATAGTTGAAATCGTGGTGGAAGAACGCGCCGAAGTCAAGTACTCCACTGTCCAGAACTGGTATGCCGGCGATAAAGATGGAAAAGGCGGCGTGTATAACTTCGTAACAAAGCGCGGACTGTGTCGCGGCGACTATTCAAAGCTGTCATGGACTCAGGTCGAAACCGGCTCGGCTATCACGTGGAAGTATCCGAGCTGTGTGCTGCAGGGCGACAACTCCGTAGGCGAATTCTATTCCGTCGCCGTGACCCGCAACCGACAGCAAGCCGACACAGGAACCAAGATGATACATATCGGTAAAAATTCACGTTCAACGATTGTCAGTAAAGGTATATCGTCGGGGCATAGTGAAAATTCTTACCGCGGAATGGTCAAGGTGCTGCCGCAAGCCGACGGTTGCCGAAACTATACGCAGTGTGACAGCCTTCTGCTGAGCTCCACATGCGGAGCGCACACCTTCCCTTACATCGACATAATGAACGACTCGGCAATCGTGGAGCATGAAGCGACTACTTCGAAGATTAGCGAAGACCAGCTGTTCTATTGCAACCAACGAGGAATACCAACTGAAGAAGCAGTGGGACTCATTGTGAACGGGTATGCTAAGGAGGTTATGAATAAACTTCCGATGGAGTTTGCCGTAGAGGCTCAACGATTACTTCAAATCACCCTTGAGGGATCAGTGGGATAAAAGAATTGTCTTAAATTGAAAATAATATCAGAAATGAGCAATATACTGTTAGACATAAAAGATTTACATGCCAATGTTGAAGGCAAAGAGATTCTGAAAGGGATTAACCTACAAATCAGAGAGGGGGAAGTACACGCTATCATGGGACCTAACGGGTCAGGAAAGTCAACCCTGTCAATGGTGCTTGCCGGAGCCCCTAATTATGAGGTAACAAAAGGATCAGTCAATTTCCATGGAAAAGAGCTTCTGGAACTCACCCCTGAAAACCGTAGCCATGAAGGATTGTTCCTCTCATTCCAGTATCCGGTGGAAATTCCCGGAGTATCTATGGTAAACTTTATGCGCGCCGCTATAAATGAAAAGCGCAAATATTTTCAGGAGCCTCCGCTTTCGGCAAGCGACTTCTTGAAAATGATGCGTCAGAAACGCGCCGTCGTCGAACTCGACAACAAACTTGCCTCCCGCTCGGTGAATGAAGGTTTCTCGGGCGGAGAAAAGAAGAGAAATGAAATATTCCAGATGGCAGTGCTGGAACCGCGTCTTTCCATTCTTGACGAGACCGATTCAGGACTCGATATTGACGCGCTGCGAATCGTAGCCGGCGGAGTGAACAAACTCAAAACCGATAAAAACGCAACGATAGTCATAACCCACTATCAGAGGCTTCTTGACTACATAAAGCCCGATTTCGTACATGTGCTCTACAAAGGCAGAATCGTGAAAACCGGCGGTCCGGAACTGGCTCTCGAACTTGAAGAAAAAGGTTACGACTGGATTAAACAAACTATTGACTCGGAGGAATAAAAATGGGCGCGATAAAACAATACCTCGACCTTTATGCCGACCAAAAATCGATAATCGACGCCAATTCCACGGCTTCGATGAACTCGATGCGCGACACGGCTCTCCATGCTCTTGAAGGTAAAGAATTACCCGACAAAAGTGTGGAGGGATTTGAAAAGACATCGATAGATGAAATGATGGCGCCTGACTATGGCATAAACATACAGCGAATAGATATTCCTGCCGACGTCGCCGGTTCATTCCATTGCGGCGTTCCCAATCTAAGCACTCTGCTTGGAGTTGTTGTGAACGATGAATTTCATCCTATCGATTCACTGAAAAAGCGGCTTCCTGAAGGATGTATATTCACGTCATTGAAAGATGCCGACAAAGTATGTCCAGAAATCTTAGGCAGATATTACGGCAAAATAGCCGATATCAAAGCTCCCGGTGTCGCGCTCAACACGTTGCTCGCCCAAAACGGCGTTCTAATATACGTTCCCAAAGGGTTAAAATTAGAGAAGCCCCTTCAGCTGGTGAATATATTCAACTCGCCGGTACCCACCATGGCGTTCCGACGACTGCTGATAGTGCTTGAGGATGGTGCTTCGGCACAGATCCTATTATGCGATCACACTCAAGAGATTCACAATTCTTACATGGCGTCGCAAGTCATNGAGATTGCCCTCGGGGAAAATTCAAGCCTTGATTTGTGTGACATCGAGGAGTCGTCNAATACCACTTCACGATACTCCCAGATGTATGCAATCCAAAATCAGCGGTCACGGCTATCNATCANCGGCACCACCCTCTTGTGTGGCACCACNCGCAACGAATATAATGTAAAAGTGGAGGGACATGAATGTGACACCATGATTTCGGGAATGGCGATAGCATCTAAAAAGCAGCATATCGACAACAATACGCTCGTCACTCATTTAGGCACCCATTGCCGGTCGAACCAACTGTTCAAATATGTACTTGACGAGGAAGCGTCAGGCGCGTTTGAAGGTACAATCTTCGTTGACGAAAAAGCGAAATTCACTGAAGCCTATCAGAATGATAAAAACCTTCTTGCNGCAGGNTCNGCAAAAANGCACTGCAAACCNCAGCTGCTCATATATTGCGACGACGTAAAATGCAGTCACGGAGCTTCTACCGGTCAGCTTGACATGAAAGCATTGTTCTATATGAGATCGCGAGGCATTGATGAAAAGCTCGCCCGCACAATGCTTATGCAAGCATTCATGGCTGATGTCATCGATACGGTGAGTCTGCCTGGATTGAAAGAAAGGCTTCATCTACTCGTTGAGAAGCGATTTGAGAACAAAGATTTATCATGCGGCTCGTGCAATATAAATTGCAAAGAGGCATAGATTGAAAATACTGAAAGTTTTTATGGACAAATTTTACGACGTCAACAAGTTTCGCGAGGATTTTCCCGCACTCAAGCGTGAAATCTACGGCAAGCCGCTTGTCTATCTCGACAACACGGCAACTTCCCAGACTCCGAAATGCGTGGTTGACGAAATCGAGCGCATATACTATAATTCCAAGGCAAATGTCCACCGAGGGGTTCATACNNTATNGCAGGAGATGACCGATTTGCAAGAACGCACGCGCCGTCGAGTAAAAGAATATATCAATGCTGAATCCATTGAGGAGATAATCTTTACCCGAGGCACAACGGAGGCTATNAATCTTNTTGCGTCATCATTTGGCGAANTGCTTCATGACGGCGACGAAATCATTGTCAGCGTCATGGAACATCATTCCAATATCGTGCCGTGGCAATTGCTGGGATCGAAGAAAAATATCACCCTGAAAGTCATTCCCATGAATGACGAAGGAGTGCTCGACATGGAGGCATATCGCAATCTGTTCAACGAGCGCACAGCCCTCGTGTCATGCGCTCACGTGAGCAATGTGCTCGGCACAATCAATCCGGTAAAAGAAATTGTTGCCGAGGCCCATCGCCATGGAGTGCCGGTTATGATCGACGGAGCTCAGGCGATTGCCCATCAGCGTGTCGATGTCAAAGATATAGATTGTGATTTCTACGCATTCTCTTCCCATAAAATGTATGGACCTACCGGAATCGGAATCCTATACGGCAAAAAGAAATGGCTTGAGAAGATGCCACCCTATCAAGGGGGCGGTGAAATGATAGGCACAGTTAGTTTTGAAGGGACCACATTTGCCGACCTGCCATTCAAATTTGAGGCGGGCACGCCCGATTTTGTAGGAATTGCAGCNCTCGACACAGCGATCAACTATATCGACGCAATAGGCATAGAATCGATNGCCGCTCATGAGANAGCGTTGCTTGATTACACTNCCGAACGGATGCTTGAGATTCCCGGCATGAGAATTTTCGGTACCGCGCCCCACAAGGATGCCATTATATCGTTCCTTATAGGCAACAGCCATCATTTCGACACCGGAGTGCTGCTTGACAAGCTTGGCATAGAAGTGAGAACAGGGCATCATTGCGCTGAACCGCTTATGCGCCGTTTAGGAGTCGAAGGAGTGGTGAGAGCATCTTTCGGGCTCTATAACACGATGGAGGAGTGTGACCGCTTCATAGAGTCGCTCAAGCGGGTAGCCGCCATTCTTGAATAGCCGCGCTACTTCATAAACACGAAATAGACTGCAAGAATCAGGCACACGAATGCGGCAAGATGATTCCAGTGCAGTGTTTCTCCTTTAAAGAAAACCACGGTAAACAACGTAAACACAACAAGGGTGATGACTTCCTGCATCACCTTTAATTGCATTAAGGAGAATGGTCCGCCGTTTCCGTTAAATCCGATTCTATTTGCGGGAACTTGACAGCAATATTCAAGAAGAGCTATTCCCCACGAAATAAGAATCACCACAATCAACGGAGTCGCGGGAGTAATGACTTTCACATCCTGAAGTTTCAAATGTCCATACCATGCGAATGTCATGAAGATATTTGAAATCACGAGGAGTCCTATTGTAAGCCAAACATTCATATTGATCAATCTTTATGTCCGAAATAATCTTTTCCTATAATCTTATCACTTATTTTACGCGCAGTCGCGATATTCTCCTTCACCTTATCACTCACACCTGAGGAATCGCCGATCAAATAATTAGTCATTGAAGAAATGGCATAAGCGGGTTTGTCCTTTTCAAAGATACTTTGCCCCATTCCTTTCCAATCATAATCGTTCAGTCCCATCAGCTGGAGAAGAGTCGGATATATGTCGATCTGCCCCATCACCTGGTCATATTTTCCGGCTATCGGCGAATTAAGGATTATCAAAGGCGTAAACTGATTCTCGTCAATTATCCCCTGCATAGCGGCGTCTTTCAGCAAATCAGCTCTATGAGCCGCCAATCCCTCATGATCGCCGGTTATAACAATAATGGTTGAATCATAATCGGGACGTGACTTAAGATATTCTATGAAGGGCTCCAACGACGCATCGGTGTAATNGGNCATCNTCACGTAATCGGCAGCTNTTNNTTTNNAGGTTTCAGGGACAGAGAAAGNGGGATCCTTCAGCTTNTCAGGCAATCNGANGGGATTNNNTCCTGAGNATGTGANTANCTNCNGGANGGCGTTCTCCCCCACCTTCCATATCTCACCATCTTTGAGTTTATCCACACTCTGCCTGAGAAATGAACCGTCACTCAATTTAGCCGGATTACCCACCATTTCATCATTATGCCACGAACCGCGATGCAGAAGAGTGTCAATGCCGAAAGCCTTTCCAATAGCCTCCTGATTCCACACAATAGGCTTGTCGCATGAGAGAATATAAGAACGGGCATTATCACGCTCTTTCATTGCTTTAGCAAGTGTTTTATAGGTAGAATGGGGATACTTCATGCTATATACGCTCTGCAACATCGGCAACATTCCGGCATTGACAAGCAACTGGCAGTCTATAGAACGTCCTGCTGCGACCTGAGTGAGAACCTTCGGCGCATACAGCGTGGCACTATCTTCGATAAGAGAGTTAAGATAAGGCGTGATGGGCTTGCCGTTGACATCCTTCTGAAGCACCCAGCTTTCAAGCGATTCGCAAAGGATGATAACAAGATTTTTTCTCGTTGAAACCGAGTCAGGCAAAGCAGTGTAGGGTCGCAGAGCCTCCTTGGCATTCAACCACGCTTCTATCTCTGTCACGTCATCGTCAGTCAGTTCAGCTGACGAATTTTGAGTCAAAAGATAAATGATGTTGCCGAATATCGTATAGACCGGCACAACGCAAGTAGAATAATAGCAAGATTCCTCCATTTTGGAAATCTGAGCTTTATAGCCCCCTCCCACAGCGGCAAGAATCCATGACAGTAATGCCGAAACAATAGTGACAATCGCATATACACCTAACCCGGGATTGCGCCTATTCCTATTTTTAGCGGCAAACCACAGCGTCGCAACCGTTATTATCGGGAGCAAAATATCGCTCCATCTCACCGAATCCCAAACACTGGCTTGAAAATCCTTAAGATTGCCCACATGGAAATAGCTCTCCAGCGGGATTGCCGAAAAATATGTGCGGCAATACATTAAGTTAGCTTCAAGAAGAATGTCAAGCAATAACATGATAACGCCTTGAATCCATATTTTACGGAATATCGAATATGGGCATGCCAATAACAGTGACCATAATAACGAGTTGACATAAAGAGCCGGATTGCTCATGCAACGGAATGTGGTTTCCATGCTCCACAATATGTCAAACACAATAAACGTGAGGAAATATCCCACGACAAATATCCATATTTTGGATATACCCCTGTTCATACGTCTATTCTTCTGGATTGCGACGCAACACGCTGCTTAAAGTAGGCAGTTGACGTTTTTTAATCAGCGACGTGTCACGAGCTACATTTATATTATGCTTATTGAATATATTCTCAGCAGAGTTTTCAAACCGGCGACACTCAGGTTCCCAACTCCCTGCCATATTACTTTCCGCAGGCACAAGTTTGAAATTCTGAGATTTGCTACCCGGAACTGTGAAAAGCAGCCTGTAGGAAGCATCCTTAACCATTGCTTTCCCCGATTTATCGCGCGACAATGTCACCGTGACTATCGCGCCGCCTCTTGTATCGGTGGTTTTCATATTGGAAATGAAATTACCCAGCGAATAGACTAAAAAACAATTACTTCCGTCATTGCGCGGTCTCATCTCCATTGGTTGAATCACATGAGGATGTGACCCGATAATCATGTCCACACCGCTTTTTTCAAGAAAATCGGCAAGAGAACGCTGTGAGCTGTTGGGCAACAGTTTATATTCATCACCCCAGTGAATGCAAGCTGCGATCAACTCCGCTCCGGCATTTCTCAAATTTGCTATATCAGTTGAAATTTGTTGACGATCTATATAATCGACGACCACTGGNGGCGTCACTTCAATACCGTTGGTCCCNTAAGTNTAATTNAGGAAACCNACCTTGAANCCGCCGATAATTTTTATCATCGGAAGCACCGAATCGCGCTCATGCCGGTCACGATATGTGCCCAAATGAGCAAGATAACGCTTGTCAAGCTGATCGATAGTTCTCACAGCTCCGCGTGAACGCTTGTCAAGAGTATGATTGTTTGCAGTAAGCATCATGTCAAATCCGGCATAGGCAAGCGCTTCAAGATACTCATCGGGAGCACTGAAACAAGGATATCCCGTGTAAGGAGCTCCGCCAAGTGGAGTTTCAAGATTTACCACTGCATAGTCGGCGCTCTCAATCAACGGAGCCACCGTTTCAAAACACTCAGTGTAATCATATTTGCCGTCAGGCGTTTTAGCAGCTTCAATCTGAGCTGANTGCTGCATAGCGTCTCCGGCAAATAAGATNTTCACCTCNTNATTACCCCTGATGAGAGAGCCAAGGGTAAAAAGCAATATCATCAATCCGTGCATAGCAGAACGGCGATGGATTTAAAACTTGACACGCATTAATAAATGGCGTGCTGTCCGGCAAGAAGAGTGTTCTTCATCAACGAGCATATAGTCATTGGACCTACGCCGCCGGGCACAGGAGTGATGTAGGAGCACAACGGAGCAACATTGGCGAAATCGACATCGCCACATAAACGGAATCCGCTTTTGCGCGACGCATCGGGCACGCGTGTTGTGCCGACATCAATNATTACAGCACCCTGCTTCACCATATCGGCGGTCACGAATCCNGGNCGACCNAGAGCNGCNATAATAATATCAGCCTCGCGGCATATTTCCTTTATGTTTTGAGTGGCGCTGTGACAAACNGTAACGGTAGCNTCGCCNGGAGTGTNCTTCTGCNTCATCANGGTAGCAACCNGTTTGCCAACGATNTTGCTTCGACCCAAAACCACGCAGCGCTTGCCTTTGGTGTCGATATCATATCTTGCGAGCAATTCAAGAATTCCGGCGGGAGTTGCCGATACGAAGCAAGGAAGTCCGATTGACATGCGCCCCACGTTAACGGGATGGAAGCCGTCGACATCTTTGCGATAATCGATCGCTTCTATTATCTTTTGCTCCGAGATGTGCTTGGGCAAAGGAAGTTGAACGATGAAACCGTCAACATCGCTATCTTCATTAAGTTGCTTGATTGCTTCAAGAAGCTTCTCTTCAGTCACATCGTCTTCGAAGCGAATGAGGGTTGAAGTGAATCCGCATTGCTCACACGAACGCACTTTATTGGCTACATAGGTCTCGCTTCCACCGTCATGCCCCACAAGAATAGCGGCAAGATGAGGACGCTTTTTCCCCTCCGCAACCATCTTTTCTACTTCAGCGGCAATCTCCTCCTTAATAGTGTCGGCAACTTTCTTTCCGTCGATTAGTGTCATGATTCAATTCAGTTTTTATAAAACGAATAACGCACCGGCATAGCATATACCGATGCGCATTGATAAGTCTCAGTTGGATTCTTATTTGCGTGCGATGCTGTCGCTTACAGTAAGACGAGCACGACCCTTTGCGCGACGGCGGGCAAGAACTTTGCGACCATCAGGGGTAGACATACGTTCACGGAATCCATGCTTATTTACTCTTTTTCTGTTAGAGGGCTGAAANGTTCTTNTCATCNTCTTATAATGTTGTTATTTATNATCAACTGCTAAAGCGAGTNCAAAATTAAATAAAACATTTCATNTTTGCAANTCTCAGTTGTTTTTTCTCTGAAATTTGTTTTACCTTTGTCTATTATGAATAACGATACTGAGATTATTAGCAAATATTTCAAACTCACTGAGCTACAAACTCGGCAGTTTGACCAGTTGGGAGAACTTTATCCGGAGTGGAACAGCAAAATCAATGTCATTTCACGAAAAGACATCGACAATCTCTACGTGAACCACATCCTTCATTCCCTTGCGATAGCCCGTTTTCTCACCCCGGTTCCGGGAACAAGCTTTCTTGACATGGGCACCGGAGGAGGCTTTCCAGGCATTCCGCTTGCCATACTGTGGCAAGAGTGCCGTTTCCACCTCATTGACAGGATTGGCAAAAAGATTCGTGTTGCCGAAAACATAGCACAGTCGCTCGGATTGTCAAACGTGACCTTCCAGCATGGAGATATCGGCGAATGCCGAGAAAAATATGACTTCGTAGTAAGCCGAGCTGTAATGCGCCTCGATGAATTGGTTCCGCTCGTCAAAAAGAACATCTCGCCGAAATCATTCAACGCTTATCCCAACGGGCTGATATGCCTGAAAGGAGGCGATCTTGCTTCAGAAATGGCTAAAGTGAAATATCCCATAATCGAAGANCCGCTCGACAAATATTTTTCCGAGCCCTATTTCNAAACAAAGAAACTTATNTACGTACAAATGTAATCCACCACTTTNTGTTACAGGTANAAACATTTCNATTCAATATGTTCGGAGTCAATNCCTATATTATATNGAACNCCGAGACAAAAAATGCGGCGATAATAGACCCGGGAATGTACAGTCCCGCAGAACAGGCAGTCCTAAGCAAATTCATCACCGATAATGATTTGAATTTAACCCAGCTGATCAACACCCACATGCATGTCGACCACATATTTGGAGACATTTATATCAAGGATAAATACGGCTTAAAAATATGCGCCTCCCCTCTTGACGCTTTTCTTGGCGAAAAGGCTCCGATGCAATGCCGCATGTTTGGCTTGCCTACTGAGATACCCGGCGTTGAAATCGACGTGGAGCTTAAAGACGGTGACGTGATAGATCTATGCGGAGAAAAAGCGCACATCCTTCTCGTTCCGGGACACTCACCCGGCAGCATCGTGATATATTTACCGGAATCGGGAGCCGCTTTCACCGGCGATGTCATCTTTAAAGGCAGTATCGGAAGAACCGATCTTGTTGCCGGAAACCACAATCAACTCATCGCAGGCATTCGCGAAAAGCTCCTGACACTCCCCGATTCGACCATTCTTTTACCGGGACACGGCGCTCCGACAACTGTGGGCGACGAAAAACGCGCCAACCCCTACCTATAACAATTATTAGCAATAAGCATGTTGCAATTATTGCCTGATGGCCTCGCCATCCATTGCATTATATTGCAGAAAAATGTAACTTTGCACCAAAATTAAAATATTCTGTACTATGGCTAAGAAAGCTCTTTTGATGATTCTCGACGGATGGGGAATCGGAAACCACGGAAAAGGTGACGTAATATTTCAAACTCCCACACCCTACTGGGATTATCTTCTCAATACCTATCCCCACTCTCAACTTCAGGCAAGCGGCGAAAACGTAGGTTTGCCCGACGGACAGATGGGCAACTCGGAAGTTGGACACCTCAATATCGGCGCCGGACGTGTGGTTTATCAAGACCTTGTTAAGATAAATAAAGCATGTCAGGACGGTTCAATTCTGAAAAATCCTGAAATAATAAATGCATTCTCCTACGCCCGCGACAATGGGAAAGCCATTCATTTCATGGGGCTCACATCAAACGGCGGTGTGCATTCCTCACTTGACCACCTATATGCACTGTGTGATATCGCAAAAGAATATGGATTGGAAAAAGTGTATATCCATTGCTTCATGGACGGCCGTGACACTGACCCGAAAAGCGGAAAGGGCTTTATTGAAGATTTGTCGGCATATTGCGAAAAATCGGCAGGAAAAATCGCATCGATCATCGGACGATATTATGCCATGGACCGTGACAAGCGTTGGGAGCGTGTGAAAATCGCCTACGACATGCTTGTAAACGGCGAGGGCAAAAAAGCGACCGATATGGCTGAAGCGGTTCAGGAATCATATAACGAAGATGTGACCGACGAGTTCATTAAACCGATTGTCAATGCTAATGTTGACGGAACTATCAAAGACGGCGATGCGGTAATATTCTTTAACTATCGCAATGACCGTGCAAAGGAGCTCACAATGGTTCTAACTCAGCACGATATGCCCGAAGATGGAATGCACACCATTCCCAATCTTCAGTATTATTGCATGACTCCCTACGATGCGTCATTCAAAGGAGTGCATATATTGTTTGACAAAGAAAATGTCAGCAACACTCTCGGCGAATACCTTTCATCTCTTGACAAGAAGCAGCTTCACATCGCCGAAACAGAGAAATATGCCCATGTGACATTCTTCTTCAATGGCGGTCGCGAAGAGCCTTACAAGGGAGAAGAAAGAATTCTTGTAGCATCACCTAAAGTCGCCACCTACGACCTCAAGCCCGAAATGAGCGCNTACGAGGTGAAGNACAANCTGGTTGNGGCAATCAAGAGCAAAGAATATGATTTTATCGTTGTCAATTATGCTAACGGCGACATGGTGGGTCACACAGGAGTATATGAAGCAATCGAAAAAGCGGTGAAAGCCGTTGACGAGTGCGTCAAAGACACTGTTGAAGCCGCTAAGGATG